>NZ_JBGQKW010000095.1:0-9898 GCF_041499725.1 Sulfuricaulis sp. | reverse complement strand
GGCCTTCATATTCATGCGTTGGGTGGGCATGCGGAAACAGGCAGGGCAATTGTCCATAATGGCAGGGAGGCCGGCGCGGCGGGCAAAGTCGACGGTCTGACGCTCGCGCGCATACACGAAGGGGCGGATGATACGCAGGTCACCGGCGTCATTCAGGTAATGCGCTTTCATGGTGTGCAGTCGACCACCGTAAAAAGCACTCATCAGAAATGACTCGGCCAAGTCATCCAGATGATGCGCCAGGGCCAGGACGTTGTAACCTTGTTCCCGGGCCGTGGCATAGAGAATGCCGCGGCGCATGCGTGAGCAGTAGGCACAGAACGAGTCCCCGCGCATGGTCGTGAGCGCGCGGCCGACGATGTCCTGACGGCGATAGAAATAGGGAACGCCAAGCGCGGCGACGTAGTCCTTGAGGAAGGACGGATCAAAGCCATCGATGCAAGGATCGACCGTGGCCGCGGCCAGATCGAAACGAACCGGGGCCTTGTCGTGCAGGTGCAACAACACGTGCAGCAGCGACAGGCTGTCCTTGCCACCGGACAAGCCCAGCAGAATGCGGTCGCCCGGACGGATCATGGAATAATCCGCTATGGCTTCGCCGGCAGCGCGCAGCAGCGGCTTGGGTGGTTTGGTGCGCATTATGGAAACGGGCAAAGTATGGGCTGGCAACATAAGCTGCTAAGTATGCCCAATCAGAACGGTCAGGGCACGCCCCGACCAGGAGGGTAGCATGAGCGACAAAGTCAAAACCCTGAATCCCAAGGAGGCGTACAAGTTATTGCAGGAACACCCGAACGCCGTGTTCATCGACGTACGTTCGCATATGGAATATCTATTCGTCGGACATCCGTCGGGATCTATCCACATTCCCTGGATCGACGAGCCTGACTGGAAGCTCAACCCGCACTTTCTCACCCAGGTGCGGCAGGCCATGCTGGGTGGCGCTACCGGGGCGGCACCGGTGGTGCTGATCTGTCGCAGCGGGGTACGCTCACTCGAGGCCGGCAAGGCCCTGGTCGAGGCTGGAGTCAAGGAAGTCTACAACGTGGCCGAGGGCTTCGAGGGGCAGCTGGATGAAAAACACCACCGCAGCGCTCAGGGCGGCTGGCGGTACCACGGACTGCCGTGGGAACAATGCTAGCGCCCAGTGCCCGAGGCGAATGCTCTTTCGGCAATGGGCGCAATAGCCGCAAAGAGCCATATTTCCTGGGGCGCTACTGCGCCGTCTCCGAAGGGGCTGCCACCGCCCGTGGCGATAGCGCTTTCGGAGGTGACAGCCAGTGCGACTCAATGAACGTTGTTTCATGAGGCGGCCCGGCGTACTCCCTTCGAAGGAGCTTCGCCTCGGAAGGGAGTCGCCCTGCGCCACGGGATCCGGCGGCTACTTTTGAAAGTTGGCTGTAATTTGGCCCGAGATTGATTAAACTGCGCGGTCTCAAACGATCCATACAGGGTGGAGAGACGTTTTTTATGGCAGACAGTTACCTTTTTACCTCCGAATCGGTGTCGGAAGGCCATCCGGACAAGGTCTGTGACCAGATTTCGGACGCCGTACTAGATGCAATCCTCAAGCAGGATAAATCGGCACGCGTGGCCTGCGAGACGCTGGTCAAGAACAACCTCGTGGTACTGGCGGGCGAAATCACCACGCGCGCAACGATGGACTTCGACCGCGTTGCCCGCGAAGTCATCCGACATATCGGCTACACCGACGAGATGGGCTTCGGACCCGACTCCTGCACCGTGCTCACCGCCATCGGCCGTCAGTCGCCCGATATCGCGCAGGGCGTGGATGAAGGCAAGGGCCTCGATCTCGACCAGGGTGCTGGCGATCAGGGCCTGATGTTCGGCTATGCCACCAACGAAACCGACGTGCTGATGCCGATGCCGATCACGTTGGCGCATCGTCTGGTCAAACGCCAGGCCGAGGTGCGCAAGAACGGTCGACTGACGTGGCTGCGCCCGGACGCCAAATCGCAGGTTACCGTCAAATACGTGGACAACAAACCGGTGGGTATTGAAGCCGTGGTGTTGTCCACCCAGCATGCACCGGGTATCAAGCATGCGGACCTCAAGGAAGCCGTGATCGAGGAAATCGTGAAACCGGTCCTTCCCAAGGAGTGGTTGGGCAAAAACACGGAATACCACATCAACCCGACCGGCAGTTTTGAGATCGGCGGCCCGGTGGGTGACGCCGGTCTCACCGGCCGCAAGATAATTGTTGATACGTATGGCGGCATGGCACGTCACGGAGGCGGGGCCTTCTCCGGCAAGGACCCGTCCAAAGTCGACCGCTCGGCGGCCTACGCCGGACGCTATGTTGCCAAGAACATCGTGGCTGCCGGGCTGGCCGCGCGTTGCGAAATCCAGATCGCCTATGCCATCGGCGTGGCGAAACCTGTCTCGATACACGTGGACACATTCGGCACCGGCGTGATTCCGGATACGAAAATTGCAGAACTGGTGAAAAGCCAATTCGATCTTCGTCCCAAGGGCATCGTCCAGATGCTCGACCTGTTGCGTCCGATCTACCTGCCGACCGCCGCCTATGGGCACTTCGGCCGCACTGAAGCCAGCTTCAGCTGGGAACGCACCGACAGGGCCGAGGCACTGCGCGAGGCGGCCGGTATCAAGTCACGCAGCGCCGCCAGCGCATAAGTTCATCATGTCGCCGCCGGTTTCACGGCGGCGAGGCGTTGCTCTCCGAGGAGCGTTGCAACCCCCAAAGCTTTTACACTGGGGCCAGGCTCGGAGAGAACGTCGGTTAAAACAACGGCGCTCGCTCAATTTACGGAGCTAGCATCATGAACGCTGTCGTCAATCCGAAGTTCACCGATTACAAGGTCGCGGACATCAAGCTCGCCGACTGGGGCCGCAAGGAAATCCAGATCGCCGAGACCGAGATGCCGGGTCTCATGGCCTTGCGCGAAGAGTTCGGCGCGCAGAAACCGCTCAAGGGCGCGCGCGTCTCCGGCTCGCTGCACATGACCATCCAGACCGCGGTGCTGATCGAAACGCTCGTGGCGCTTGGGGCCGAAGTGCGCTGGGCGTCGTGCAACATTTACTCCACACAGGATCACGCCGCCTCGGCGATCGCTGCCGCCGGCATACCGGTGTTCGCGTGGAAGGGCGAGACGCTCGAGGAATACTGGTGGTGCACCGAACAGGCGCTCACCTGGCCGGACGGCAAAGGGCCGAACATGATCCTCGACGACGGCGGCGACGCCACCATGCTGGTGCACAAGGGCGTGGAATTCGAGAAGGCCGGTAAAGTGCCGAATCCCGAGCCGAACGCGAACGAGGAATGGAAGGTGTTTCTGGGCCTGCTCAAGAAGAGCCTCGCCGCGAATCCGAAGAAATGGACCGAGACCGCCCGGGCCATCCGCGGCGTGACCGAAGAGACCACCACCGGCGTGCATCGCCTGTACCAGATGCAGGAGCGCGGCGAACTGATGTTTCCGGCGATGAACGTGAATGACTCCGTCACCAAGTCCAAGTTCGACAACCTCTACGGGTGCCGCGAGTCGCTGCTCGACGGCATCAAACGCGCCACCGATGTGATGATCGCTGGCAAGATCTGCGTGGTCCTGGGTTATGGCGATGTGGGCAAAGGTTGTGCGCAGGCGTTCCGCGGCATGGGTGCGACCGTGTGGGTCACCGAGATCGACCCCATCAACGCGCTGCAGGCGGCGATGGAAGGCTATCGCGTGGTCACCATGGACGCCGCCGCGTCACAGGGCGATATCTTCGTGACCGCCACCGGCAACGTGCACGTCATCAATCACGGCCACATGAAGGCCATGAAGAACGAGGCCATCGTGTGCAACATCGGCCACTTCGATTCCGAGATCGACATCGCCTCGCTGGAGAAGAACTACCCGTGGGATGAAATCAAGCCGCAAGTGGATCACGTGATCTTCCCCGACGGCAAGAAGATCATCGTGCTCGCCAAAGGCCGGCTGGTGAACCTGGGCTGCGCCACCGGACATCCCTCGTTCGTGATGTCGGCCTCGTTCAGCAATCAGACCATCGCACAGATCGAACTCTTCAGCCGTCACCAAAATTACGAGAAGAAGGTTTACGTGCTGCCGAAAAAGCTCGACGAGAAAGTGGCGAGATTGCACTTGAAGAAGATCGGCGCGAACCTCACGCGTCTCAGCCAGGAGCAGGCCGACTACATCAATGTGCCGGTAGACGGGCCGTATAAGCCGGACCATTACCGTTACTAAACGCGGGAATCACCGGAACCGGCCATAACCAGGCAGAAGCCGGAACCGACGCTTACGCCATGGACTCGCAGAAGAAATTTCCGCGCACCTTCAGTTTCGAGTTTTTCCCGCCCCGGAACGAGGAAGGGCGGGTCAAGCTGCGCGAAACTGTTCAGCAGCTCGCGCAGCTGAAGCCCAAGTTCTTTTCCGTCACTTTCGGCGCGGGCGGCAGCACGCGCGAAGGCACTTATGAAACGGTGAAGGAGATACAAGCGCAGGGCCAACAAGCCGCGCCGCACATCTCCTGCATGGGCACCACGCGCTCGGACATTCGCGCGCTGCTCGACGGCTACCGCCAACTCGGCATCCGCCACGTGGTCGCGCTGCGCGGTGACCTGCCCAAGGAGGCGCCCCAGACCGGGGATTTTCTTCACGCCAACGAGCTCGTGGCCTTTATCCGCGCCGAGACCGGAAATGAACTCATCATTGAAGTCGCGGCCTATCCGGAATTCCATCCGGAATCACCGAGCGCCGAGTCCGATGTGCGTCACTTCGTGAACAAGGTCAAGGCGGGGGCGGACTCCGCCATCACCCAGTACTTTTTCAACGTTGACGCCTACTGGCGTTTCGTGGAGGAATGCGAGGCCCTGGGTGTCGGCGTGCCGATCGTGCCGGGCATCATGCCGATCACCAATTACAAACAGCTTGCAAGGTTTTCCGATGCCTGCGGTGCCGAGATCCCGCGCTGGATCCGCCGGCGGCTGGAAGGATTCGGGGATGATCTCGATTCGATCCGCGCCTTTGGGATGGATGTCACCACCGACCTGTGCGACAAGCTGCTGGTCGGCGGCGCCCCGGGACTGCATTTCTACACACTGAACCGCGCCGGACCCACCTGCACCGTCTGGGAACGGCTCGGACTTTAGGATACCGCCGGACACAAGGACATGGGTCCCAAAACCAGCGAACTGACCGCGCGCCTGCCGGCGGGCAGGCCCCTGCCTGTGCGAGCCTGTTTTCTGGGGGAGCGCCTGAACCTGCGCGGGCTGCCGGAACCGGCCGTTACGCTAGGTCCGCTCACGGTGTCAGCGGGTGAAGCCGGGCTGGCGGTACTGTTTCGCTATGGGGCGGTGGTGCTGCTCAACCTGAGCGAAGCGGAGCAGAAAAACTTCCTCAAGGACCTGCGACCGCGGGTGGAGAACCCACTGCGGCGGATGGAAACCGAAGATGTCCAGCTATACGTCGTGGGCAAACAGCCGGAGGGCGTGACGCCCGAGGGCATCGGCATCACTGACCTGGCGCTGGCGCGCCTGCAAATCGTGGCGATCGCACTGGCGCGCAGTGTCGCGCTGGCCTACTACGAGAATGCCATGGCCAGGGCCTTTGATCTGATCGAACCGCTGGCGCGGCGGCTGGAAAATCCGCGCGGCGGCGGGCGCCGGCTGCGCGAGCTGTTGCGTCACATCGGCGGCACACTGCTGGTACTGCACAAGATGACCGGGCGCGTGGAGATCCAGGACAAACCGGACCTGCTGTGGGACCACCCTGAGGCCGAGCGCCTATACCTGCATCTGGAAAACGAATATGAACTGCGCGAGCGCAACACGGTGCTCGAACGCAAGCTCGCTCTCATCAATCAGACCGCCGAGACGGCGGTGAACCTGATGCAGAACCGCAGCATGCTGCGTGTGGAATGGTACATCGTGGTCCTCATCGTGTTCGAGGTGCTGCTATCCACCTACGAACTCTGGTTCCGGCACTAACGCCGCCACGCAGCGGCGTTATACTGATCGCTCAACGCAAGCAGAAAGTAATCATGCACGCACGATTTCCGGCTGTGGCGGCGTCCGTCCTGCTCCTGCTTTCCTGCAGCAGCGCGAAGGCACCGCCGATCGTGCGCGATTATGCCTTGACGCAGATCACAGACCACGTCTACGTCATTCACGGTCCCAACGAAAATCCGAGCAAGGACAATCAAGGTTTCTCCAACAACCCCGGTTTCGTGCTCCTCCACGGTGGCGTCGTCGTGATCGACCCCGGCGCGAGCGTCCAGGTGGGAGAAATGGTGCTACGCAAAATCGCAACGGTTACCAAGGACCCGATCATCGCCGCCTTTAACACCCACATCCATGGTGACCACTGGCTCGGCAATCAGGCCATCAAAGCCGCCTATCCCAAGGCGGTGATCTACGCCCACCCCAAAATGATAGAAGCGATCAAAGCCGGTGAAGGCGACAACTGGATCAAAATGATGGACGCTGCGACCCAAGGGGCGAGCCGCGGTACAAAGGCGATGGCGCCGGATATGGGACTGGATCAAGGTGAGGCGCTCAAGTTGCACGGCACAACTTTCCGCATCTGCCACAATGACCGCGCGCACACGGACAACGACATCATGATCGAGGTGGTTGAGGAAGGCGTGATCTTTCTCGGTGACAATGTACTGAACAAACGCATCGCCGCCAATTTCCCGGAGCATAGCAGTATTCAGGGCCAGATCGCGGCTATCGACCTGGCGCTCAAGTCCAAGGCCATGCATTTTATCCCCGGCCACGGGACTAGCGGCGGACGTGAAATTGCGCTGACCCAACAAATGTTTCTCAAGTCACTTCGCGCGTCAGTAAAAAAATACTACGATCAGGGTCTGAGTGATTTTGAGATGAAGGACAAGGTTATGCGCGATCTTGACACATACAAGGATTATTACGATTTCAACAACCTCGGGCGCGTCATCAACGTGGCCTATTTGCAGATCGAAACCGAATCTTTCTAGCGCGCTCTCGTGCACAAGCTTTTTCCCGAAATTAAGCCCTATGCGACGCACCGGCTCACAGTCGATGCCCCGCATGAACTTCATGTCGAGGAATGCGGCAATGTCATGGGAGTACCGGTGCTGTTCGTGCATGGCGGTCCTGGTGCTGGGTGCGAGGAATTCCACCGCCGTTTTTTCGATCCCAATCTCTATCGCATCATCTTGTTTGACCAACGCGGTGCGGGGCACTCAACCCCGCACGCAAGTCTCGATAATAACACTACACCGCATCTCGTGGCCGACATGGAAAAAATCCGCGAGCATCTCGGCATCGATCGCTGGGTGTTGTTCGGCGGTTCCTGGGGCTCGACCCTCTCGCTGGTATACGCCGAAACCCATCCAGAACGTGTGCTCGGACTCATTCTGCGCGGCATCTTCCTTTGCCGCCCGTGGGAGATTCACTGGTTCTATCAGGAAGGCGCCAACCGCATTTTCCCGGACCATTGGCAGGAATTCATCGCACCGATTCCGGAGCCCGAGCGCCATGACCTGCTCGGCGCGCATCACCGTCGTCTGACTGGCACGGACGAGGTCGCGCGCATGGCCAGCGCCAAGGCTTGGTCACGGTGGGAAGGCCGCACCGCAACGCTGCTGCCCAACAAACATGTGGTTGATTTTTTCGGCTCGCCGCGCACGGCGCTGGCGCTCGCGCGCATCGAGGCGCACTATTTCGCGCACCACAGCTTTCTTGAGCCCGACCAGATACTGCGCAATGCCTCGCGCTTGAACGGCATCCCCGGCACCGTCGTTCATGGCCGTTATGACATGGTCTGCCCGATTCAGAACGCCTGGGAACTGGCGCGCGCCTGGCCGGACGCCAGCTTTGAGATCATACCGGGCGCTGGGCACTCGGCGGCGGAGCCCGGCATCGTCAATGCACTGGTGAGGGCCACGATCAAGATGGCCGCGCAGCTCGGAAAACCCCCTTCCTCCTGATGGCCGTGTACGCGATTGGTGATGTGCAGGGCTGTTACCCGGCCCTGATGAAATTGCTGACACAAATCGGTTTCGATCCTGACCGTGACCGGTTGTGGTTCACCGGCGACCTCGTCAATCGAGGGCCGCGATCGCTGGAGGTATTGCAGTTCGTAAAGGGTCTGGGTGAGCGTGCCGAGTGCGTGCTCGGCAACCATGACCTGCATCTGCTCGCGGTGGCCGCCGGCGCCGCCAAGCTTAAAAAGAGGGACACCCTCGATGACATTTTACAGGCGACTGACCGAAATGAATTGCTGCACTGGCTACGTATGCGTCCCTTGCTGCATCAGGACGACAGCCTGGGGTACACGCTGATTCACGCAGGCCTGCTTCCGCCTTGGAACCTTGCGGATGCCCGGCGTTTGGCGCATGAGGCCGAGACAGTGTTGCGTGGTGACAAGGCGAATGAATTTTTCCATCGCATGTATGGCGACCTGCCCGATCACTGGAACGAAAATTTGCGCGGCGTCGAACGTCTGCGCGTCATCATCAACGCATTCACACGGCTGCGCTATTGCGATCTCGAGGGCAACATGGACCTGCGTCCGAAGGGGCCGCCCGGCACCCAGCCGCCAGATTTGATGCCCTGGTTCCAGGTCCCGGGACGCCGCAGTCAGAAATTCAAAATAATTTTCGGTCACTGGTCCGCGCTCGGGCTATGGCATGGCGACGGTGTGATCGGTCTTGACAGTGGCTGTCTCTGGGGGCACTCACTATCCGCGGTAAGGCTCGATACCTCATCATTGGAATTTTTCAGTGTCGACTGCGAGCCTTATCTGGCTCACGACGGTGGCTGATATGACACTATGGCGCTGGCTCGCTGATCTTGTTCTTGTCACTCACGCCGCTTATGTACTGTTCGTCGTCGGTGGCCTAGCATTGATCGTCATCGGCTGGATCCGGGGATGGGACTGGACACGCGGTCGGATGTTCCGTCTGCTGCATCTCGTGGCAATCGGTCTTGTGATGCTCGAGGCCTGGCTGGGAATCAACTGCCCGCTTACGATCCTTGAAAATTTCCTGCGCTTACAGGCGGGTGCAGCGGCCTATGAGGACAATTTCATCGGTCACTGGCTACGATTGTTAATTTTCTACGCCGCGCCTGAATGGATATTTACTCTGATTTATACTGCTTTTACGGCGCTGGTGATTCTGACTTGGCTGGCTTATCCGCCGCGGCGGAAACTTAGGTGATACCCAAGCGTCATAAAGTAATGCAAAATAGTTTTTTCCTCCCGACCTTGTGAGAGGACATATGACCGCCAACGAAAAACATCAGATACAAATTGACGTCAGGACGGTCTATCTTCCCGGTCAGTCGGCCCCGGATGAGGACCGCTACGTCTTTGCCTATACCGTCACGATTACCAATTCCGGCTCGGTACCGGCACGGCTCGTGACGCGGCACTGGATCATTACCGATGCCAATGAACGTACCCAGGAGGTCCGCGGCGAGGGTGTGGTCGGCGAGCAGCCCTATTTGCTACCTGGCTCCAGTTTCCAGTATACCAGCGGCACTATTCTGGAAACTCCAGTTGGCACAATGAAGGGCAGTTATCAGATGATCGCCGATGATGGCACCTCGTTCGATGCAGAAATACCATCTTTCACGCTGAGTATTCCACGCACCCTGCACTGAATTCTGCGTGAATAGGCGAAAGCGACGGATTAAACATCAAGATTGGAAACGTCTAGCGCATTCTTTTCGATAAACTCGCGGCGCGGCTCCACTTGATCACCCATGAGCATGGTAAAGACCTCATCTGCGGCGACGGCGTCATCCACGTTCACTTTAAGCAAACGTCGGGCGCTGATATCCATGGTGGTTTCCCACAGCTGCTCTGGATTCATTTCGCCCAAGCCTTTGTAGCGCTGAATGGTCTGACCGCGGCGCGCTTCGGCC
>NZ_JBGQKW010000094.1:0-10203 GCF_041499725.1 Sulfuricaulis sp. | reverse complement strand
TTTCTTTTGCCCGTCCTGTTCCTCCCGTCGTATCGCCCTGGTCGCCTCGAACCCATCGAGGCGCGGCATCTGGCAATCCATCAGAATCAGGTCATAGCTCCCGCGCGCCAGTGCCTCGAGTGCCTCCTGACCATCGGCTACGACATCGGCGCGATATCCAAGCATTTCGAGCATCCCGGTTGCCACTTCCTGATTGACCGGATTATCCTCGGCGAGTAACAGACGCGCGTTCGAACGCTGTCGCGGTGTGGAAACGTTATGGCGCGTTATCAGCGTGCCATCGCCCACTACCTTGCCCATAACGGTAGCGATGCAATCGTACAGCTCGGATTGGCGTACCGGCTTGCTGAGATAGCCGTCAATACCGGAATCGCGCGCCTGGGTAGCGTCACCGCGCAATCCCACAGACGTCAGCATCACCAGATGCGCGGTGGCTATGGCGGGATCAGCCTTGATGGCGTGCGCCAGCGCAAGCCCGTCCATCCCCGGCATCATCATATCCAGAATAACGATATCGAAGGCGGCTCCGCCCGCGGCCGCTTTGCGTAATTTCTCCAGGGCGCCGAACCCATCTTCCGCGCTCTCCTCATGCATGCCCCAGGACTGCGTCTGATGGCGCAGGATGTCGCGGTTGGTGGCGTTGTCATCCACAATCAGCACCCGCAGTCCGCGCAGGTCATGCCATGGCACGGGTTTGCTGTGACTACCGGGCGGCTGCCTGCCGAACCGCATGGTAAACCAGAAAGTCGAACCCTTGCCGACTTCGCTCTCGACGCCGACCGACCCTCCCATCATCTCCACAAGCTGGCGGACAATGGCGAGACCCAACCCCGTTCCGCCGTAATGGCGCGTGGTGGAGCCGTCCGCCTGCGTGAAGGCGCTGAAAATCCGTGCCTGCGCCTCCGCGTCAATGCCGATGCCCGTGTCCTTGACCTCAAAGCGCAGCAGCGCCGCTTCCGGCGTCTGCTCGATGCCACCCGCGCGCACCACGACCTCGCCGTGCTCGGTGAACTTGATGGCGTTGCCCATGAGGTTGATCAGAATCTGGCGCAACCGGCCGGGATCGCCGAGGAGTTCGGTCGGCGCATCGTTTTCAACCAGACAGGCGAGCTCGAGACCCTTGCGTTGCGCGGAATCGGCAAGAAGCTCGCAGACATCATCCAGCATCTGGTGCAGATCGAGCGGGATCGTCTCCAGCGTCAACTTGCCCGCCTCGATTTTGGAGAAATCCAGAATATCGTTGATAAGGCCGAGCAGGGATTCGGCTGAACGGTGCGCGGCCTCGGCGAAGCGGCGCTGTTTCGGTGTCAGTTCTGTATTCTGCAGCAGATCAACCATGCCGATGACCCCGTTCATCGGCGTGCGGATTTCATGGCTCATGTTGGCGAGAAACTGGGACTTGGCACGGCTCGCCTCCTCGGCCTGATGCGCAAGCTCAACGGCCTTCCGGCGTTCCGTCTCCAGTTCGCGCGTGCGGCTCTCCACCTTTTCCTCCAGCGTTTGCTGATAGCTCTCGACCTCTTCCCGGGACAGCTTGAGCTTTCCGAGCATGTCATTGAATGCGGTGGCGAGATCGCGGATCTCATCCCGGGTGCGGATGGCGATGCGATGATCGAGATCGCCGTCGGCGACGGCGCGGGTCGCTTGCGCCAGATCGCGGATGGGTAAAGTGATGCGGCGTGTCAGAAAGATCGTAATGCTCACACCCAGCAACACGAACACAGTAGTGGACAAGGCCGCAACCAGGGTAAACGCTTCGATTTGTCGCTGGCTGGCTTCCTGGCTCAGGCCAAACTGGAGATAGCCGATGATTTCCCGCTGACCCGGACCTGGCCCGATCTCAAGAGACATTGCGGCCGGATCGGTAGCCGCGGCAGCCGTCACGGGCACGAGAAAATCCATGTAACGCACGTCACGGGAATCTCCCACCACTTCGGCAATCTGTACGTTGCTGTTGGTGACGAACTGTCTATGCTGGCGCATGGGCGGGAGAGTGACGGCTGGCCGCAGACTTTTCTCCAGCAATGTCTTACCACCTTTATCAGCAAAGCGAACATACACCACATACGAATAGACCTTAAGATTTTGGACGACCTGGGTCAGCGCATCCGGGTTCTGGGTATACACGGCATACTCGCTATTCTCCGAGACGATACGCGCGATCGCTTCGCCATCACGCACCACTTGCTCCGCGTACTCCGAAGTTTCGTACCAGAACAGAAATGCCACGGTTCCCATCGTGGTGGCCAGGATCAGGCTGATGATCAGCGCATTGAACTTGGTAACCAGACCGTAGCGTTTTTCCGTTCGCATATCGCCACCCCTACTCGATGACTTCGCGCGCGCCCTGGATCAGGGCCTTGGGAATGTCGAGTTTCATGTGGGTTGCAGTTTTGAGATTGATCGAATAAGTCACCTTGCGCGGCGGCGTCGGCGGCAGCGCACTCACCGGCGTTCCCCGCAACAACTTGAGCGCCATCTCGCCGCATTGCATACCGATATCGCCGTAGTCACGGTCAAGCGCATACAACGCGCCAGCCTTGACCCAAGACTGCGACAGCCCGACCACGGGTATGCGATTGCGGAATGAAAACAGCAGAATGGGCTTGGCCGTCTGCGGCGTCATGATCATCTGATCCGCCAGGCCCCACAGGACATCCGCGCGCTGGGCCATACTTTCCAACTCGTCGGGAAGATCCCGCGGGGATTCGACCTTGCGCGCCTGTAACGTGAGCCCCAGGGTTTTGGCCGCTTCCGCCGCGTCGTCAATACGCTGCTGATTTTCCGACGGGTTGTACAGCACGCCGACATTGTGCTGGCCGGGAAGGAGACGCTGCATCCAGCGCAACTCGAGCTCCACGGGAAACTGCAGCACCACGCCGGTGACGTTGGGCGCATTGCCGAGATCGGTCTTCTTGAGGATCAGGCTGGCGATAATCGGTGTGCTGGAATTCTCACGGACCGCGCTCTGGGTCGCGAGCGAGCCGAGGGTAAACAGCAGATTGAGCGGTTGCGCGCGCAGTTGCTGCATGGCCGCTCCAGCTTGCGCGGCGTCGCCCTGGAGCGACACCACCTCGAGCCTGACCCGGACGCCCTGTTGTTCGAGGTAGCGTTTGAAACCGTCCAGTGTTTCCTGGTAGGGACCCGCGTCCTGGCTCAGCAGAACGCCGATACGGGATTCCTTCTCAGGTACGGCCGCACCGGCGCAACCAGGCATCAGGGCGAGAACAACGAACAGGACAACGACTGACCGGCGAACAATGAATGATTTCATAAGCCGGATCAAAACCCATACTTCACTTTCAGACGGTAGGTCCGACCGTCCTGCTCGATCGTGTCTTGGGTGTAGTCCACGCTGACAGGGTCCCCATAACGCCGATCGAACAGGTTGTACACGCCCACGGACGCTTCGAAGTCTCTGAGCCACTTACGGCTAAAAAGCGTGGCGTTCACGGTGGCGAACCCCGCGGCATAATTGCCAGCCAGCGTCTTGCGCCGGCTGGTCGCCTGCACTTCGAGGCCGGCGAATATTTTTTGCCCGACAAGTGGAGTGTTGAGATTGAGCTTCGCCAGATGCTGCGGTGAATTGGTCAGCGCCTGATCGGTATCCGCGTCTTTGCTTTGCTGGATGGCGTAGCTCGCGCGCCCATCCAGGCGCGGCGTAAACTTCCCTTCCATCTCGAATTCAACACCGTTGGCGCTGATTTTGTTAACGTTGTTAAAGACCGTCAGCCCATCCGCCGGATCGGTCTGTTGGGTGATCAACTCCTTGATTTCGTAATGGTAGACCGAAACCGCGCCGCGCAGCCCGGGTGCCAAGGACTGCTCGGCCACAAACTCGTAGGTATCGATTGTTTCAGGCTTCAGATTCGGATTACCTTTTTGTGTGAGACCCGCATCGTTAAAGTAAGTCTCAAAGACGTTGGGCGCGCGGAACGCCCGGCCATAGAGAAACTTCAGCGTGGTGTTGTCGGTGGCGCTGAAGATCACGCCGAGCCGCGGACTGAAGGTGCCACCAAACGATTCATACTTGTCGTACCGTGCGCCGGCGTTTACACGCAGGTCGTCGCGCGCGCGATACTCATCCTGGACATACAAGGCGTGACGGGTGGAGTTGCGGTGATCCGCGAGAAGCGCGGAGTTGGTGCCGTAATCGTAGGTGTTCTGATCCTGCCGGGTGTTGTTCTGCCGCTCCACGCCGACGACAAGTTTGTGGCGGTCATTCAGCGTTTGCGTAAGCTGCGCCTCAGTATCCCACCATCGTCCATAGTCCTGATCGCGTGTAACCCCGGCGGGATAAAGATAATTTCCTTCGTAGTAATAGGAGCTATATCCCACGCGCACCATGATCCGGGACGCCACGGCGAGATCGTGCTCGTACTTGAGATTGACGAAGCCCAGTTGAGGATCGGTAATACGCGTGCCGGGATCGTTAAAGACCGTTCCAAAAGGGGCCGTGGGCAAAACCTTGTCGCGGGAAACATAACCAGCGGTCAAGCTGAGGTCGCGGAGCGATACTTTGGCGAACAAATTCTTGTACTGTTCACGGTCGACGCCTTGCGCGATGCCGTTATTGGTGGCGGGACTGTTGAACTCAGGAAAGAAAAACGACTGGCCGCGGCTGTCGTAACGGGAAACCGCGAACAGCATCTCCACGCCATTTTCCAGCTTGTCGCCATACGCCAGGCGACCCTTGTAGGTATGGAAACTTCCGGCTTCGCCCGTCACCTCGCCGCCTTTCAAGTCACGACCGCGTTTGGTGATGACGTTGATGGTGGCGAAAAACGCATTTGTGCCGTATAGCGAGGAGCCCGGACCGCGGATAATCTCAACGCGATCGATGGTATCCACATCGATAATGGAATCGTTACCGAGAAAGGCCTGATCGAATATGTTGTCGTTGAGGCGGAAGCCGTCCACAAGCAGCAGGATGCGGCTATTGAAATCCCCGGGCCGCTCGAAGCCGCGTACGCCCGCGTAGGTATAGGCACGGTCGGAGGAAGTGAAAAAGCCGGGCACGCTGCGCAGGATATCCGCCAGCGTGCGGTAGCCGTACTTGTCGATTTCTTCAGAGGTGACGATGCTGACCGCAGCGGGCGCTTCGTTCCGCTTCTGTTCGTACTTCGACGCGCCGTACACCGTGGGAATATCCTGGAAAAGAATCGCCTCCCCGCCGGCGGTACGGTCTTCAGCCTGAGCAGCCACCAGACACAGCATTCCTAATACAAGCGCTGCAAAATTGCGGTCCATGCTCATGGCTGAGACTGCGGGTTAATAATTGGTTTAAACTAACTATAGGGTAATAACCATGCCCAGGTTGTTGTTTCAGCTAAATCAGGCGGTATCGTGTGTATTCGCGCGGAAAACGGACGACATGCTTGGCCGATGACTCTAAACACAGTAATACAGTAATATATTCTTGGTGTTTTTTTGCAGTGCCAGGCAGCATGGTGCGAACATAGATACAGCGATATGCCCGTGTCCAACCCCATGGATCTGATTACCCTCACCCAGGCGCAAAAATGGCTTGTCGCCGGGCGCGTACAGGGCGTGGGTTTCCGCCCTTTTATCTTCCGCCTGGCGTACCGTTATGGACTGAACGGCTGGGTGAAAAATCAGATGGGTCAGGTGGAAATCTTCGCGCAAGGCGAACCGGGCGCTTTGGCGCAGTTTTCCCACGCACTCATCGCTGAAGCCCCGCCGCTGGCGCGGCCTGAAATCGTCACACGCCACACAGTCGAAGCACAATCTCTCGATGCTTTCGCTATTTTGCCGAGTGAGAAAAATGCGCGTGCCGATATCCACGTGCCACCGGATTATTTCGCCTGCGACGATTGCCTGCGTGAGTTGCGCGATCCGAGCAATCGTCGGTACCGCTATCCGTTCATCAACTGCACCCAGTGCGGGCCACGCTACACGCTCATCCGAAAACTGCCTTACGACCGCATCAACACCACGATGTCGGAATTCGCGAGGTGTCCGGAGTGCCAACAGGAATACGAGAACCCGCTCGACCGGCGATTTCATGCGGAACCGGTCGCCTGTCCCGCATGCGGCCCGGTGCTGCATTTTGCCTCCCCGGCGGGTGCCGATATCAAGGATAACGCCGCGGCACACGCGGAAGCCGTCGCGGCGCTGCGCGCAGGCAAGATCATCGCCGTCAAAGGCATCGGCGGCTATCACCTGATGTGCGATGCGCGTAACGACATCGCCATCGCGCGGCTGCGCGCGAAAAAACCGCGTCCGCACAAGCCGCTCGCCGTCATGTTTCCGGTGCAGGGCGCGGATGGGCTGGACGCCGTACGCGCGGTTGCGGAATTGACACCGGAACACGAGCGCTGGCTGCGCGATCCCATGCGACCGATCGTGCTGGTGAGCAAAAAAGCGCACGCGCCGCTGTCGCCGCGCGTGGCGCCGGGACTGAAAGAAATCGGCGCGATGCTGCCGTACAGTCCCCTGCATCATCTGCTGCTCGAGGACTTCGGCGGGCCGCTGGTCGCCACCTCGGCCAATATCAGCGGCGAACCGGTATTGACGCAAAACAATGAAGTAAATGAACGGCTCGTGCACGTCGCTGAGGCGTTTCTGCATCACGACCGCCCGATCCAACGGCCGGCGGACGATCCCGTTTTCCGCGTCATCGCCGGACATGCGCGCCCGTTGCGTCTCGGGCGCGGCAGCGCGCCGCTGGAACTCACTTTGCCTTTCCGGCTGGACCAGCCGCTGCTTGCCGTCGGCGGACACATGAAAAATACGGTGGCGCTCGCCTGGGACGACCGCGCCGTGATCTCTCCGCACATCGGCGACCTCGATGCGCCGCGCAGTCTGGCCGTGTTCGAGCAGGTCATCGCTGACCTGCAGACGCTCTATGGCGTGCGCGCCCGGTCCATTGTCTGCGACGTGCATCCCGTGTATGTCAGCTCGCGCTGGGCGCGGCGCGCCGGCGTTCCGGTGATCCCGGTGCTGCATCATTACGCACACGCCTCCGCGCTCGCCGGCGAACATCTGGACGTGAAAAACTGGCTGGTGTTCACCTGGGACGGCGTGGGTTACGGCGGCGATGGCACGCTGTGGGGCGGCGAAACGCTGCTGGGTTCGCCCGGCGCGTGGCAACGCGTCGGCAGCCTGCGGCCGTTTCATGTGCCCGGCGGGGAAAAGGCCGGGCGCGAGCCGTGGCGCTCGGCGCTGTCGCTGTGCTGGGAGGCCGGTATCGAATGGAAACAGTGTCCCGAAGACCCGATGCTGGCACATCACGCTTGGCAGCGCCGGCTGAACTGTCCACAAACCACGGCGGTCGGGAGGTTGTTCGATGCGGCCGCGGCGTTGACGGGATTGAATCACCGCTCCAGCTACGAAGGTCAGGGGCCGATGATGCTCGAAGCGGCGTGTGCAGACGAAAAGGCTCAAGCGATTCCACTGCCGATGGCGCTCAACCGTGAGGGAATCCGCGAATCCGACTGGGCCCCGTTGCTGCCGTTCCTGATGAATGAAAAACATTCTCTCGCAGAACGCGCCGACGGATTCCACGCCAGTTTGGCCCAGGCCATCGTGGCACAGGCGAACGCGGCGCGCGAGGAACACGGTGAACTGACCGTGGGGCTGAGCGGCGGCGTGTTCCAGAATCGCGTGCTGACAGAACATACGCTGATGCTCCTGCGCGCCAGCGGATTCGACGTGCGGCTAACGCATGAAATCCCCTGCAACGACGCCGGTATCAGCTTCGGCCAGATCGTCGAGGCTGGAATGAAACAGAAATGAATGCCAAACCGGAAACGCTCGACGCCAAATACATCACGCTCGCTCATGGCAATGGTGGACGCCTGATGCGCGAACTGATCGAACTTGTGTTCGCGCCGCATCTGGCCAATTCGCTTCTGGATGTCCAGGCCGACGCCGTCCCGCTGCCGACACCGGATGGCGAGATTATGTTCACCACCGACGGCTTCACCGTGAAGCCGTTGGAATTTCCCGGCGGCGACATCGGTTCGCTGGCGGTGCACGGCACGGTAAACGATCTCGCCGTGGCGGGCGCGACACCGCTTTATTTCAGCCTCAATGCTTTCATCGAGGAAGGCCTGGAGGTGGCGCAACTGGAGCGTGTCATCGCGAGCCTCGGGCGCGCCGCGAAAGCGGCCGGTGTGCGCATCGCGGCCGGCGACACCAAGGTGGTGCCGCGCGGCGAGGGTGGCGGGCTCTATCTCGCCACCACCGGCGTGGGCGTGCGTGACAAAAAAATACGCCTGGGGATGGACCGGATAACCAACGGCGACGTCATCCTCGTCAGCGGCCCGGTGGGCGATCACGGCATCGCCGTGATGCTGGCGCGCGAGGAATTCGGCATGCGCGGCGATCTGCAGTCCGATTGCGCGAGCGTGTTGCCGCTGACGCAGGCGCTGCTTCCCTTCCCCGGCCTGCGCTTCATGCGCGACCCTACCCGCGGCGGACTGGCGATGATCGCGCATGAAATCCGCCGCGCCACGGGCTTCGGCATATATATGGATGAAAATGCGATTCCGGTGCGCGAGGCGGTGGCCTCGGTATGTGAAATGCTCGGTTACGATCCGCTGTATCTCGCCTGCGAGGGAAGAGTGGTCGCGGTGGTGGCCTTGGACCAGGCACCGGCGGCGCTCGCCGCGTGGCGCGCCCTGCCCATGGGCCGCGACGCCGCCGTTATTGGCAAAGTGGATAAAACCAAACGTTTTGTGGTGATGCAAACCGCGCTCGGCGGCGAGCGCATGCTCGACGAACTGGAAGACGATCCGCTGCCGCGGATCTGCTGAACGCGGGGCCGGTCTGGCGGGTTCCCGGGGTGCTTGCGATTACTTGGGGCACACTTGAATCGCCTGCTGCCTCCGGGCATGTTTTCCGCGGCGGTCATCCACGCGGAGACATCCGTCACCTCAAGCGCCCGCTTCTAAAAGCTACTGTTCGTACGCTCCGACATCATACCCACCGCCCTGCGGACGGTTCACACCATCGTGATCCATGGTCACGACGGTGCTGACGCTGGTGGTGCCCGTATTCGTCGCGGGACTGCCGCTTTGCAGGTGGAAGTTCCCGGCCGCGGCGTTGACGAACAGCGGGTTGCCGGTGATCGGCGCCGTGTCCTGGGACGGCGCGGCGCCGAAGTTGTAGTATAGATTGTGATCCATCGTGATCGCCGGCGCCGGGGTGCTGGTGGACGCCGAGAAATACGAAGAACTGCCGTCCGAGTAAAAGATATTGTCTTTGATATCGACGCGCGGCGCCGGCAGCCACGAGCTTGGCGCACCAAAACTCGCGTACGCGGCATTGGTCACGAATATCATGTCCGAATTCGGCGTGTGGATATTGTTCATCGTGTTGTTGTAAATCTTCCAACTGCCCGACCAGATGGCAATGGCGCTGAAATCACCGCCGACATCGTCGATGATGTTGTTGTAGATGCTGCCGTAGCTGTCGCCGTTGGCATTGCCGACGTTGATGGCGCGGCTGTCGCCGTTGGCGCCCTTGGCGATCACGTTGTCGTGAATACGGACGTCGTAGTATGAATAGTACGGGTCGGTATGCACCTGGATCACGTGCCCTATGCGCAGGTCGTGGAAATAGTTCCAGGCGATCTCGGTGTAACTGGCCGCGGCCTGATTGTAGATGCCGTGGTTGTTGTTGATCGGCGTGCCCGAACCGGTATTCTTGAGCTCGTTTCCAAGCACTTTCCAATAGTCGTTCTGAATCAGGATCACGCCGGTCATCGTATTGGAGGTTCCGTAAGCGGCGTCCATGACGCTGCCGATCAGCCGGATGCCCACTCCACCGCTTTTTGGATTCGAGTAGAATCCGCCGTCCTCGAAACACGCCGATCCGCCATGAAGCGTGAAATTGGCGAACGTCACGTAATTGGCTGGCGAACCGCCGTTATTCATGCCGATGTTGCTGCGGGTAATGTCCAAGTACTGAAATACGGCGGTTTCGCCCGGATATCCGACCATCGCCATCGGCGAGCCCGCGGTTCCGCCGTGCGCCTGGTCGAGCGAGTAATTGCGATAGCCGTATAGCCCGCCGCCGCTGTAGTTCTGGTCGTACGTCCCGCCGCGGAAATAAAACGTCTTCCCCGGCCCCATCTGGGTGTAGGCGGCGCTCGGCGACATCGGCGTGGCATAGTCGCCGTTGCCGGTGCCGGCGGGGGTGACGAAGTAGATCGCCCCGGCGCGCACGGTAAAGGGC
>NZ_JBGQKW010000093.1:0-10309 GCF_041499725.1 Sulfuricaulis sp. | reverse complement strand
GAAAATGCTGCTGGCGGCGCGCGAGGCGGTTGACCGTCTGGCCCGCCGCCCGTTGCTGATCGGCGTGACGTTGCTGACGAGCCACGACGGAGACGATGTCGCCGACCTGGGGTGGGGACGGGACGATGTTGCGCGCCACGTAGAGCGCTTGGCGGGGCTCGCGCAGGCTGCCGGTCTGGACGGCGTCGTCTGCTCACCGCAGGAGACGGCCCAATTACGCCGTCGTTTCGGCAAGGATTTTCTTCTGGTGACACCCGGGGTACGGCCGGCCGGTGCCGCCACCGACGATCAGAGCCGCACGCGTACGCCGGCCGATGCCGTGGCCGATGGTTCCGATTATCTGGTGATTGGACGGCCGATCACACGGGCGGCGGACCCGGTAGCGGTACTCGCGGCGATCAATCGCGAAATTCAGGCTTGAGAAATCCTCCGGATGGGCCGCCAATGCCGTTCCAAACTTGTTTTCCTAGCGGGCAGCTTGGATTCCACGAAAGCCATAAGCGCGCGAAACAGATAGGCGACCAAAATCGGTTGGAACGGCACCAATCGACAGTAACGGAAAATGCCCGGATAATAGCGGCCAGCGACGTCCGGCGCATCCCGAAACGCGCCTTCAGACCAGGATAAATAAACAAAGTGTTGCCGCAACTCCTTGAAGAAATCGCCCACGCCAAGGTACTGGTGGTGGGGGATGTCATGCTGGATCGTTACTGGTACGGCGATGTCGAACGCATCTCGCCCGAGGCGCCGGTACCCGTGGTGGCGGTGAAGCAGGCGAAGGAGTTGCCCGGCGGCGCGGCCAACGTGGCGCAAAATGTGCGGACGCTGGGCGCCGCGTGCACCCTGTTTTCCATCAGTGGCGATGACCGCGAGGCCGACGGGCTCGAACGGATGCTCGGCGAGGCGGGCATCCGATGCCAGCTGCACCGGGACAAGCTGCTCAACACCACCGTCAAGCTGCGCGTCATTTCACGGCATCAGCAGCTGTTGCGCATCGATTTCGACTGTCCCGTCAGCAAGGATGCGCGCGTGAAGCTGCTCGACAGCTATCTCAAGCATCTTTCGGAATATGACGCCGTGATCATTTCGGATTATGGCAAGGGCGGTCTGGGATACATTCAGGAGATGATCCAGGCGGCGCGTGCGGCTTCGCGTCCGGTGGTGGTGGATCCCAAGGGGGACGACTACAGCGGTTATCGGGGCGCGAACCTGATCACACCGAACCGCAAGGAGTTCGAGCATGTCGCCGGCCGTTTCCGCGACAACGCCGAGCTCGAGCGCAAGGCCTTGGCTATGACCAAGGAACTCGATCTGAGCGGCGTGCTGGTGACGCGCGGTGAAGACGGCATGAGTCTTGTGGAACAGGATGGGCGCGTGCTTCACATTCCGGCGCACAAGCGCGAGGTATTCGACGTGACCGGCGCAGGCGATACTGTGATTGCGTCCATTGGCTGCGCTTGGGCTGTGGACAGCAAACTGGAAGACGCACTGCATCTGGCCAATATCGCCGCTGGGATTGTCGTCGGCAAACTGGGCGCGGCGACCGCGAGCCCCGCGGAAATCATGTATGAACTGTCCGCACAGGAGGAATGATGTACGTCGTCACGGGTGGAGCGGGCTTTATCGGCGCCAATCTGGTCAAGGCGCTCAATGAGCGCGGCGAGAAGAATATTCTCGTCGTGGACGATCTGGAACACGGCGATAAATTCAAAAATCTTGTGGATTGCGAAATCGCGGATTACCTGGATAAACGCGATTTTCTCGAGCGGATCACCAGCGGGGAATTCAAGAAGAAGTTCAAGGCGATCCTGCATGAAGGCGCCTGTTCCGACACCATGGAGCATAACGGCGTCTTCATGATGGGCAACAATTATGAATACTCCAAGGCCTTGCTGCATTACTGCCAGACCAGACGCATTCCTTATTTGTATGCGTCGTCGGCGGCGGTTTACGGCACCGGCAAGGTCTTCCGCGAGTCACGCGAGTGCGAGGGGCCGCTCAACGTATACGGCTACTCCAAGTGGCAGTTCGATCAATATGTGCGCCGTCTGTTCCCGAAACGAACGGCGCAGATCGTCGGATTCCGTTATTTCAATGTCTACGGCGACCGCGAACAACACAAGGGCCGCATGGCCTCGGTGGCATTTCATCATTTCAACCAGTACCGCGAGTCCGGCAAGGTAAAGCTGTTCGAAGGTTGCGACGGTTACGGTAACGGCGAACAGCGGCGCGATTTCATCTCAGTGGAAGACGTGGCGGCGGTGAACCTGTTTTTCCTGGATCACCCGCAGAAGAGCGGAATCTTCAATGTCGGCACCGGCCGGGCGCAGACCTTTAATGACGTGGCGGCGGCGGTCATCAACAGTTTTCGGCGGATGTCCGGCAAAGCGTCCGCGGACCTGAAAAGCCTGCAAAAAGAGGGTCAGATTGCCTACATCAATTTCCCCGACGCGTTAAAAGGCAAGTATCAAAGTTTCACGCAGGCGGACATTGCAACGCTGCGCCGCGCCGGCTACAAGAAGTCCTTCATGACCGTTGAGGAGGGAGTGGGGCGGTACATGGCCCGTCTGGCCAAAAAAGAAGGCCCTGTCTCCGGTCCGTAAACGGTTTTTCAATTTATATCGAAATACGCAAGAACGCATGCAAAAATTATCGTTGGAAAATAAAACGGTTGCCGTCGTGGGACTCGGTTATGTCGGTTTGCCGTTGGCGGTGGAATTCGGAAAGCGCCTGGCGGCGATCGGGTACGATCTGAGCGAGGCCAAACTGGACCACTACCGGCGCGGCCAGGATCCGACCGGCGGGGTGCTCGAGAGCGACCTGCGTGCTGCCACCCGGCTGAAATACACGAGCGACCCGCGCGAACTCGCCCAAGCGGATTTCATCATCGTGGCCGTGCCCACGCCGGTGGACGATGCGCATCAACCCGATTTTTCGCCGCTGCGTTCCGCCTGTGAATGCATCTCGCGGCACATGAAGAAAGGGGCGATCATCATTTTCGAATCCACGGTGTATCCGGGCGCCACGGAAGAGGTCTGCATCCCGGTACTGGAAAAAGACTCCGGGATGCGCTGGAAAAAGGATTTTCATGTCGGTTATTCGCCGGAGCGGATCAACCCGGGCGATCACGAGCATACGTTGACTACCATTACCAAGGTGGTTTCCGGTGACGATGCAGCAACTCTCGAAGCCGTCGCGCAATTGTATGAACTCGTCGTCAAGGCCGGTGTCTGCCGTACCTCCAGCATCAAGGCGGCCGAGGCGGCCAAGGTCATCGAGAATACCCAGCGCGATCTCAATATCGCACTGATGAATGAACTGGCTATTATTTTTCACAAGCTGGGCATCGATACGCTGGAAGTGCTCGAAGCGGCCGGCACCAAGTGGAACTTCCTGCCCTTTCGGCCCGGTCTGGTGGGCGGCCACTGCATCGGCGTCGATCCTTATTATCTGACCCAGAAAGCGGAGCGGATGGGTTACCACCCGGAGGTCATACTTGCCGGCCGGCGTATCAACGACAGCATGGGCAAATACGTGGCCGAGCAGACCATCAAGCAGATCATTCAGGCGGGACACTCGGTTAACGGGAGTCACGTGATCGTGCTGGGTATTACCTTTAAGGAAGATTGTCCCGATTCCCGCAACACCCGCGTGGTTGACGTGGTAAACGAGCTCAAAACGTACGGAGTGAACGTCTGGGTTCATGATCCCGTGGCCGATGCAGAGGAAGCGCGGCATGAATACGGCCTGGAGCTGCATCCCTGGGAGAAACTGCCGAAGGCCAAGGCCATTGTGGCGGCGGTGGCGCACAAGGAGTTTCTTAAAAAAGGGATGGACGAGATGCTCAAGAAGCTCGAAAAGGGCGGCAGTTTCATAGACGTCAAATCGCGTTTCGACGTCAAAGCCTTGGCTTCCGCCGGCGTACAAGTATGGAGGCTTTGATCCGACGTTGAACGAGGCGAACCGCGACACGGCTTCCCGTCACTGGTATCTGGTTTACTGCAAACCACGGCAGGAAACCGTTGCCCGGGAAAATCTCGCGCGCCAGGGTTACGAAACCTATCTGCCGATCATGCGCGATGCACGGCGCCGCCAGGGGAGGCGCGTCGCTGTCATCGCCCCGATGTTTCCCCGCTATCTGTTTATCCACCTGAGCAGCCGGACCGACAACTGGGGGCCGATTCGCTCCACGCTCGGCGTGGTTTCCATTGTACGTTTCGGTCGCGAGGCGGCGCGGGTCCCGGACGGTCTGATGGCAGCGTTGCGATCCCGGGAGGATAGGCAGGGTATCCAGATTCTCCCGATCGAGGAATACAAGCCAGGTAGCCGGGTGCGGATCACCCAAGGCAGTTTTGCCGGATATGAAGGGATTTTTCAGGCGGCCAGCGGCCGTGACCGTGTCACCGTGCTGCTCGATATCCTCGGCCGCGACGCCCGCACCACCGTCGATACCGCCTCGATCGAACCGGCCTGAGGAAACCGATTATTGAGGCGACACGGCACTCTTAAGCCATCCGATCGGTTTCCTCTCTTGGCCCTTATTAAAGTCGTCTTATCGCCTCAATAATCGTGGAATCCATATGATTTTCATTATTGACCCGGCACCTCCCGCCATCACTGACCCAGGGAATACCGTGACGGCGGTCTGTGTTCAAGAACAAATGTGCCGGGTCAATAATTCTTGACCGGATGGCACGAGGGGTTATAGTGTTCATATCATGAACACAAGAGCCGACAGGGAAGAAGCGCTGGTTTTGGAGCTGCTGGACGCGGTCGGCAAGCAAAGCAACGTCAGTCAGCGTCATCTGGCCAGCGACATGGGCATCGCCCTGGGGCTGGCCAATTCCTATCTCAAGCGCTGCATTCGTAAGGGGTTCATTAAGATCAGCGAGGCTCCGGCTAATCGCTACCTTTACTATCTGACACCCAAAGGCTTCGCCGAAAAAAGCCGGCTCACCGCGAAATACCTGTCCTCATCCTTTGCCTTTTACCGCAAGGCCGGCGATTCCTGCATGGATGTTTTTCAGAAATGCGAGGCGCAGGGCTGGCGCAGGATTCTGCTGTACGGCATGTCGGATCTTGCCGAAATCGCCACGCTGCGGGCACATGAACGTGACGTTCAGATCGTCGGGATTCTCGACCCTCATACCGAGCGACGCCGATTCGCCGGATTACCGGTGTGGCGGAATTTAGATCAGGCCGGACCCTTTGATGTCTGCGTGCTGACTGAACTGAATTCACCCCTGGTCAGCTACGCGCAGTTAATGAAGGAAATCGATAAAGAACGCGTGCTGGTTCCGGATATTTTGCGGCTCGAATAGTTTTTGTCCGGTCAGGAATTGAGCGATCCCGCCCCGCGCCGTGACGGGATGCCACAAGATGTGTGGAACTATATGTTCTGCATGGCGGTAGCGTGTCAAAATACAGGTTTTAACATAGAAATTCACAGAAAATGAAAATACTTGTCACAGGGGCCGCCGGATTTATCGGTTCCGCGCTCGCGCTCAGGTTGCTGGAGCGGGGCGATACGGTGTGCGGCATCGATAATATGAATGATTATTACGATGTCCGGCTGAAGGAAACGCGCCTCCAGCGCACCAAGGACCATCGCCATTTCGAATTTCAGAAGCTCGATATCATCGATCGGGAAGCCATGGCGGAGCTTTTTCAAAAACAAAAGTTCGATGCCGTGATGCATCTGGCGGCGCAGGCAGGGGTGAGATACTCGATCACCCATCCCCAGTCCTACATCGATTCCAACCTGGTCGGATTCGGCAACATTCTCGAGGGATGCCGGCACAGCGGAGTGAAGCACCTAGTGTTCGCCTCCTCAAGTTCGGTCTACGGCGCGAACACCAAGCTGCCGTTTTCCGAGCATGACAATGTCGACCATCCCGTATCGCTTTATGCCGCCACCAAGAAGGCCAATGAGTTAATGGCGCATTGTTACTCCCATCTTTACGATCTGCCCTGTACCGGTTTGCGATTCTTTACGGTATACGGGCCATGGGGCCGTCCGGACATGGCGCTGTTCAAATTTACCAAGGGAATACTGGAAGGCGAACCCATCCCCGTCTTCAACCACGGGAAAATGATCCGCGATTTCACCTATATCGATGATATTGTCGAGGGGATTGTCCGTGTGATCGACCGCCCGGCTTCGCCTAATCCGGGCTGGTCGGGCAAAACCCCTGATCCAGCCACGAGCTATGTCCGGTACCGTATCTATAATATAGGCAACAACCAGCCGGTGGAGTTGATGCGCTATATTGAAGTCCTGGAAAAAAGCCTGGGAAAAAAGGCAAAACTTCAAATGCTGCCGATGCAAGAGGGAGATGTGCCGGCGACATCCGCCAATGTCGAGAGCCTCGAAAATGACGTGGGTTTCCGGCCGCGCACGTCTGTAGAGCAGGGAGTGGCGCGCTTTGTAGAGTGGTACAAATCATACCACCGCATTTCCTGATTCATCTCTTCAATCCCTGTTTTGTATAAACCAGCAAGCAATTTATGAAAATCAATCCAGTCATTCTCTCAGGCGGTTCGGGTACGCGCCTATGGCCGCTTTCGCGCGAGCAGTATCCCAAACAGCTGCTCAGTCTCATGGGCGAAAAGACATTGTTGCAGCAGACAGTTTCGCGTCTGGATGGCATGGAGCATGTCGCTGACTCCCTGCTGGTGTGCAACGAGGAGCATCGTTTTCTGATCGCCGAGCAACTGCGAGCGCTTGACAAGACGCCGGCCGATATCATTCTCGAGCCGGTCGGGCGCAATACCGCGCCGGCCCTGACGCTGGCGGCGCTCGCGCTCCAGAAGAGCGCGCCAGACGAGGCGCTGATGCTGGTGATGCCGGCCGATCATGTCATACAGAACGTCGGCGAATTTCATTCCGCCGTCAAAGCGGGAGCCATCCTGGCTGAGAAAGGGCGCTTGGTCACTTTCGGGATTGTACCCACGACCCCGGAAACCGGATATGGGTATATCAAGAAAGGCGATGATCACAAGGTCGAGGCATTTGTGGAAAAGCCTGACGCCGAAACCGCCGGTCATTACGTGCGATCCGGTGACTATTTATGGAACAGCGGCATGTTCATGATGCTTGCCTCGGTCTGGCTCGATGAACTGAAGAGGTTTCATCCGGCCATGTTCGAGGCATGCAAAGCGGCATACGAACAAGGCCGGCGCGATGGCGATTTTTACCGGGTGAATGCCCAGGCGTTCGGCAGCTGCCTGTCCAACTCGATCGATTACGCCGTCATGGAGGAAACCGACCGTGCCGCCGTGGTGTCGTTGAATGCCGGCTGGTCCGATATCGGCGCCTGGTCGTCTTTATGGGAAGCCTCGGTGAGGGACGAGCAGGGAAACGTCATCCAAGGCGACGTTTATGCGCATGAAACGCGGAACGCGCTGTTGATTTCCCAGCACCGGTTTCTCGCGGCGGTGGGACTTGATGATATTATCGTCGTGGAAACTCCCGACGCCGTGCTGGTCGTGCACAAGGACCATGCGCAGAACGTCAAAGAGGTGGTCAATCGCCTCAAGCAGGAGAAGCGCAGCGAGTATCAGACGCATCGTCGGGTATACCGCCCCTGGGGATATTACGAGGGCATTGACGCCGGACCGCGGTTTCAGGTGAAACGCCTGATGGTCAAACCCGGCGCGGCGCTGTCATTGCAGATGCATCATCACCGCGCCGAGCACTGGGTGGTGGTCAAGGGAACGGCGCGGGTGACGAAGGGGGAGGAAGTATTCATGCTCACGGAAAACCAGTCCACCTACATTCCGCTGGGCACGACGCACCGGCTGGAAAATCCAGGCAACATCCCGCTTGAAATCATAGAAGTGCAATCCGGAAGCTATCTCGGCGAGGATGATATCGTGCGCTTCGAGGACAAATACAACCGGGCTAAATGAATATGGAAAAAAGAGCGCTTATCACGGGCATCACCGGGCAGGATGGGGCTTACCTCGCCGAATTTCTGCTGAAAAAAGGTTACGAGGTGCACGGCATCAAGCGCCGGACCTCGCTGTTCAACACGGACCGCATCGATCATCTGTACCAAGACCCGCACATGAAGGGCCGCAAGTTCGTCCTGCACTATGGCGATATGACCGATTCCAGCAGTCTGATACGCATTGTGCAACAGGTTCAGCCAGCTGAGATATATAATCTTGCCGCCCAGAGTCACGTGGCCGTGTCGTTCGAGGAACCGGAATATACCGCGGATTCCGATGCCTTGGGTGCGTTGCGTCTGCTGGAAGCCATCCGGATCCTGGGGCTGGAAAAGAAAACCCGCTTTTATCAGGCTTCCACCTCGGAACTATACGGCAAGGTTCAGGAGATTCCCCAGCGCGAGACCACGCCATTTTATCCGCGTTCGCCCTACGCCGTAGCAAAGCTGTACGCCTATTGGATCACGGTCAACTACCGCGAGGCCTATGGCATGTATGCCTGCAACGGCATTTTGTTCAATCACGAAAGTCCGGTTCGTGGTGAGACCTTCGTAACCCGCAAAATTACCCGCGCCTTGGCGCGCATCAAACTGGGCCTGCAGGATTGCCTTTACCTCGGCAACCTGGACGCCAAGCGTGACTGGGGCCATGCCCGCGATTTTGTCGAGGCCCAGTGGCTGGTACTACAGCAGAAAAATCCGGAAGATTTTGTCATTGCCACCGGCGAACAGTACAGTGTACGCGATTTTGTAAACGCCGCCGCTAAAGATCTGGGCATGACGATTGAATGGCGCGGCAAGGGATTGAAGGAAGTTGGCATTGTTGGCCGAATCGAAGGCAATGAAAAGAATGGCCCCAAAAAGAGCCAGACTGTTGTGCGGGTCGATCCGCGCTATTTCCGTCCCACGGAAGTCGAAACGCTGCTCGGCGACGCCACCAAGGCGCGCAAGAAACTCGGCTGGAAACCGAAAATCAAATTCAAGGAACTGGTGGCCGAGATGGTGCGCGAAGACCTGAAGGCGTCCGAGCGCGATGAGCTGGTGAAGCGACATGGTTATTCCGCCTACGATTATCACGAATAGACTATGAAACCGGATAAAAAAGTTTATGTCGCCGGTCACCGTGGTTTGGTAGGTTCCGCGATTGTCCGCCGGCTGCAGGCAGGGGGATACTCCGATATTATCCGGCGTACACATGCCGAGCTCGATCTGACCGATCAGCGAGCGGTGAATGAATTCTTCGGGAATGAAAAGCCGCAGTTCGTGTTTGTCGCCGCGGCGAAGGTTGGCGGAATTTACGCGAACAACACCTATCGCGCCGATTTCCTCTATCAGAACCTGATGATCGAATCCAATCTCATCCATGCCTCCTACCGTCATGGCGTGAAGAAACTCCTGTTTCTGGGATCGAGCTGCATTTATCCCAAGCTCGCGCCCCAGCCGATGAAAGAGGAGCACCTGCTGACGGGGTTGCTCGAACCGACCAACGAACCCTATGCCATCGCCAAAATTGCCGGCATCAAGATGTGCAACGCGTACAACCGCCAGTACGGCACCAACTTCATGAGTGCCATGCCGACCAATCTCTATGGCCCCGGTGACAACTACGATCTGAAGAATTCACACGTACTGCCGGCGCTGATCCGCCGGATGCACGAGGCTAAGATGCAGGGCGCCAAGGAAGTGGTGGTGTGGGGCAGTGGTGCCCCGAAACGTGAATTTCTCTACAGTGACGACGTAGCCGATGCCTGCGTGTTCCTGATGGAGCGATGCAACGCCACCGATATCGGCGAGTTCATTAATATCGGCGCAGGCAAGGAAATCACTATCCGTGAACTGGCGGAGCTGATCGCCGAGATTGTCGGTTTCCGCGGCAAGTTCGTCTTCGACAGCTCAAAGCCCGATGGCACGCCGCGGAAACTGCTGGATGTATCGCGTTTTCAGGCGCTGGGCTGGCAGGCTAAAACCGGTTTCCGCGAAGGCATCGTCAAGGCCTATGCGGATTACTTGAAAAACGTCCTCAAGGCCGCCTAAAACAGAATAATGAGACATTCGATCCGAAAACGCATCCTCGTCACCGGAGGCGCTGGTTTTTTGGGTTCGCACCTGTGCGAACGCCTCCTGGCTGACGGTCACGACGTGCTGTGCGTGGACAATTTCTTCACCGGCACCAAAGATAATATCGTGCATCTCATGGGCAATCCGCATTTCGAGGTGCTTCGGCACGATGTTACGTTCCCGCTTTATGTGGAAGTGGATGAAATCTACAACCTGGCCTGTCCGGCCTCGCCGATTCATTACCAGTTCGATCCGGTGCAGACGACCAAGACCAGCGTGCACGGGGCGATCAACATGCTGGG
>NZ_JBGQKW010000092.1:0-10414 GCF_041499725.1 Sulfuricaulis sp. | reverse complement strand
GCCGATGTCATAACCCGAGACCGGCACCAGGCGCAGCAGCATGCTGACCAGGTATTGCCCGCCGATGACGTAAAACAGCGCGGAGATGGACATCATGATGACGCACAGCACCACGCCGGCGGTGTCGAGATAACTACCGCGAAAAAACGCGATCAGCATGGCAAACGTGATATCCACCAGAATGCCGACCAGAAAAATCGGCAGGGCGATGGCGAGACTCGGCCACATGCGTTGGCGGATGTCGTAACCGATGTTGCGGCCGTTGTCGGAGCGGCCGAATTCGAGCGCGAACAGTCGCAACGAATGTTTGTAAAAGATGGTGTCAGTGAGCTTTTTCGTGCCGGTGCCGAGGGCGTTGTACAGCAACGGCTTGTTGTAACCGCGGTCCTCTTTCCACTTGGCGATCGCCTCGGGCGTGACGCGCTTGCCGCCCAGATGCACGCGCGCCATGTCGTCGGGACTGTTGACGAAAAAAAATAACGCAAAGGTGAGCAGATTCACGCCGATCAGGATCGGTATCGCGTACAGCAGGCGGCGAATGATGTAGGCGATCAACGGCGTGTCCCCCTCTCGCGCCGGCGGTAGGTTACGACGGCCGGCACCGCGCTTGCCGCGAGCACCGCCAGCACGGCCACCATGGGCCAGATCACGGGGCGATTCCAGGCCGCACGCCGCTCGACACGCATCGTGGGATCGAGCCGGGTGTATTTGAGGGTGTTGTTCGCCATTTGGCCGGGCTTGGTGTTATATACCCAGGCGTGCTGCAGGGTGAACTGCTTAGGATGCATGCCCCAGACCCAGGGCGCGTCGCGGCGGGCGATGTCGACCATCCGGTCGATGATTACCTGGCGCTCTGGCGTGTTGTCCATGTTCTTCATGCGTTCGAACAGGCAGTTGAACTCTGAATTGTCGTAGTTCGATGCATTCTCGCCGTCATGGCCAACCTTCTTGTTCGGCCCGTACAGCAGGAACAGGAAATTCTCCGGGTCGGGATAATCCGCGTTCCAGCCCCAGTCGTAGAGCTGCGCGTCGCCCTTGCGCATCTTTTCCTGGAAACGGTTGTAATCCGTCGCGCGCACGACCAGGTCGATGTTGAGTTTCTGCAATTGTTTGCGCATCCAGTCGAGCTCGGCCTTGCGCTCGGGCCCGGTCGCCGGAGTTTCGAAATTGATCATGAGCGGCTTGCCGGTATCAGGATCGACGCCGCCCAGATAGCCGGCCTCGGCCAGCAGCTGGTGCGCATATTCAATCGGCTTGCGCTGCGGTTTTCCATCGACCCAGTCGTAGACGTAGGGATTGATGCCCGCCTTGCCCTCGCGGTAGCCGAAGATACCCGGCGCCAGCGGGCCTTGGGCGGCGATGCCGCGGCCGTTGTCAAAAATCGATATCCGTTCCTCAAAATCGATGGCGATGGAGATCGCGTGACGCAGCTTGCTGGCGCGCTCCGTGTAGCCGCCAATCACCGGATCGAGCATGTTGAAACCGAGGTAATAGGTCGAGGTCTGCACGCTGGTCAGCAGCTGTATGCCCTTCTGTTTCATCGCCTCGCTTACTTCGGTGTCGCCCTCGCCGGTGAAGCGGATCGCCTGATCGAAACTTTCGGCCAGCACACCGGAGCGGTCGTAATATCCCTGTAGAAACTTGTTCCAGTACGGGATGCCCTCCTTTTCGAGGCTGAATACCACCTTGTCGATGAAGGGCAGAGGCTTGCCGGCATCGGCCAACAAACCAGCCGGGCCGTCACCGGGCTCGCCCTCGGCGGGATAAAGTTCTTCGTGATAATGGGGGTTGCGCTCCAGCACCATCTGGCGGTTGGGATTGTTGACCGTCAGCATATAGGCGCCGCTGCCGACGGGATACCAGTCGAGCGTGAGATTCTTTTCCGCCATGCCCGGCTGCGAGAAGAAATGATCCGCTTCGGGTGGCAATGGAGAAAAAAATGGCATGGCCATCCAGTACAGGAACTGCGGATACTTGCCCTTGATCCTCACGCGGTAGGTGTAGCGGTCCACCTCCTCGACGCCGGGCAGCGGGTATTGCGTGAGATCGAGATAAACGCCCTCCTCGCGTCCGCCGGAGATGGCATCGTAGGCCTTCTTGAGCGTGACGGCATATTCCCGGATTCCTATGATGTAATCGTTCATGAGACTCTGGATCGGCGAATGCAGCTTGGGATGCGCCAGACGCTTGATCTGGTAGATGTAGTCGGCGGCCGTCAGCTCGCGCGTGCCGGTTTGCGCAAAATCTCCGATGGCATTGATCTCCGTGAGGTCACCGAGACCCAGGGCGTGATACAGCAACCTGCCAGAAGCATCGCGTGCGAACGCCGGGTGCGGCTGGAAATAAATGCCCGGACGGATATGGATCTCATATACGCTGTAGGCGATGCGCGCAACCGGGACATTGTGCGGCAGGCGGCGTCCCTGCTTGTCGAAAAAGACAGGCGTTGGAACGCCGGTGGCGCTCAGCGGAACCAGCGTATACGGCCGTTTGAGGTAATGGTATTGGAACGGCGGTTCGTAGATCTGGGCGATGAATTGATATTCGTTGGAGCTGTAGGCGCGCGCCGGGTCGAGCGTCTTGGGGCGCTCACGGAAGGCGGAATACAGAATGTTCTTTTCCGCGTCCGCCGCCGGATAGGGATTGTTCCAGGAAGCCGCCACGGCAGCGGAGAAAAGGATCAAAATCGCCAACAAGACAGTCCGCGTCGCGCCGGGGCATTTCATGCTGCCTGAGTCCGTTCTCCAGTAGTTCCGTCATGCCGGTTAAATGTAGCCCTGCTCGCTACGCTCGCTCGTCTTGACGTATTAAGCAAGCCGGTTACGGCTCCAATATATCAAATTCCATCCATTCATCCCTCTTCCCGCGGGCGTGAATTTTCGCTACTGTAGCGACTGATTTCACCCGGACGCCCGGTAAAACAACATGGCGTCAGGCTCACAATTCAAATAACAGGTGGAGATTGTTATATGGGATTTCTGGCAGGCAAGCGTGCGTTGATCGTGGGCGTGGCCGGGGACCGGTCCATCGCCTGGGGGATCGCCAAGGCCATGCACCGGGAGGGCGCCGAGATCGCCTATACCTACCAGAACGAGAAGCTCAAGGAACGGGTCGAGAAGCTGGCGGCCCAGACCAAGTCGGATATCATGATTCCCTGCGATGTCTCCAGCGACGAGCAGATCGAGGCGGTGTTCTCGCACCTCGACGACTACTGGGACGGGCTCGACATCATCGTTCATTCAGTCGCTTTCGCGCTGCGCGAACAGTTGTCCGGCAACTTCGTGGATGTTACGACGCGCGAGGGATTCCGCATCGCGCACGAGATCAGCTCTTACAGCCTGACCGCACTGGCCAAGGCCGGCCGGTCCATGATGCAGGGTCGCCAGGGAGCGTTGCTGACACTCACCTACATCGGCGCCGACCGCTCAGTACCCAACTACAACATCATGGGACTGGCCAAGGCGAGCCTCGAGGCAAACGTGCGCTATCTGGCGCAGGCGTTCGGCCCGGAGGGCATCCGCGTCAACGCGATCTCAGCCGGACCAATCCGCACGTTGGCGGCCGCCGGCATTAGCGACTTTAAAAAGCTGCTGGATTACAACGACAAGATGGCGCCGCTCGGGCGCGGCGTGACCATCGACGAGGTGGGAAATGTGGCGGCCTTCCTGTGCTCCGATCTTGCCTCCGCCGTGACCGGCGAGATCACCTATGTCGACGGTGGATTCAACACTGTGGCGATCGGCCTGGATTACGGCAAACTGCTGGAATAGGCTTATAACTGGTCGGCGTAAATCTTGACGCTCGTCTTCTGCCGCAATCCCGCACGGTAATTGGCATAGTAGTCCGGACCGCGACGCTTTATCAGCAACGACCGGGCCTTCTCCTGCGCGCCGCTTTCCGCCTTGTCTGACGTGTCGCGCACGCGCTGCAGGGCCAGCACCGCATAACCCTGGGGGCCCAAGTCAACCAGATCGTACACCGGCTTTCCACCCTCCGGTCGCGCTGCCCGGAACGCGGCTTCGGCGATGCGCGATTCAACGCCTGGCGGCGATTGGCGTGTAAACGCCTTCGGTGACTGGTATTTGAAACCACGCTTTTTGGCGAGCACCTCGAGCGATCCACCCGCCCGCAGTTCACGCAACCAGGCTTCACCCAATTTTCCGGCTTCCTGTTTTGCTTGTTCCTGCTTCAGTACTCGCTCGATCTGCGCACGCACCTCAGCCAAGGGCTTGCGTCCGGCCGGCTGCTTGTCGGCGACGCGGACGGCCACAAGGGTATCGCTGCTGATCTCGATCGCATCGCTGTTGCGAGCCTGAGCCAGCACATCCGGCTCGAACGCGGCCTGTGCCACCTTGGGGTTGGCGGCGATGCCGGGACCGCCGGCGCGCGTGAACCAGTCGCTTTTCTGAATCGGGAGTCCCAGGGCCTTGGACGCGGGCGCAAGACTGTCTGGCTGCTCATAGACAATATTGCGGAATTTTTCCGACAACTCGAAAAACTTTTCTTCTCCTTTGCGCCTGCGCACGACTTCCATCAATTCCTTGCGCACATCCGCAAAAGGTTTGCGCTTCTCGGGGGTCAGGGCGGTGAGCTTGATCAGGTGATAGCCGTAGGTGCTGCGAACCGGCTGGCTGATTTCACCTGATTTTAATGCGAAGGCCGCCGCTTCCAGTTCCTTCGGAATCGCCCCACGGCGAATCTCGCCAAGATCGCCACCGCCAGGGGATGTCGCGCTGTCCGTGGAATATTTTTTCGCGAGCGTACCGAAATCAGCCCCGGCGCGGGCCTGTTTGGCGATGTCCTGAATTTTCGTCAGCGCCTCTTTGGTCTGCTCATCCGTGGCCTGGGCAGGAAGCGAAATCAAGATGTGACTGGCACGGCGCTTCTCGGGAGTGACGTATCGGGCCGCCTCCTCGGTATAAGCCTTTTTGAGATCCTCTTCCGTCGGTTGGTCGCCCGTATTCAAGTCGCCGGCGGAGAATCGCAGGTACTCGACACGGACCTGCTCGGGTATCTGGAAAAGCTCGGTATGAGATGAATAGTACTGTTCGATCTCCTGACTGTTGACGGGCCCCGTGGGCATCACGGCGTCGGGACTAATCACGGCGTAGGCCACCTCCCGCTCCTGCGCCAGCAAGCGAACCAGTGCTGCCACGTCTGAGCGTGTGACAAAGCCGCTTTCGCTCAAGCCGGTCTGAATCTGCATGGCAAGACTTTCCTCGCGCACGCCAGTCTCGAATTCATGCGGATTCAAGCCTTCGCGACGCAGCGTGGCCTCGTACAGCGCGGAATCGAAACGTCCCTCGCGCTGAAAATACGGCAGATCGCGGATCGTTTGGGCCAGCCGCGCGTCGCTGAGGCGGTAACCCTGCGCCTCGGCATCGTGCGTGAGTAATGCCTGATCGATCAGGCTGTCGAGAATCCGTTGCTTGAATTGGGGGTTATCCAGAGTTGCCGGCTCCACGCGGCCACGCAGCCGGTCGATCTCGCGCCGGTATTTAATCTGGCTGATATCGGTGTCGCCGGCCTTGGCGACATTGATCTTGGAACCGCTGTCGAAATAGGAATTGATGCCCCACAACGCAAACGGGACGACAACCAGGATCAGGATGAAAGTAGCGAAGATGCCCTGGGTTTTATCGCGGATCTTGGAAAGCATTGGGCGGCTACTCTACAGCGGGTTTGCAGGCACATCAATTCCCGGAACAGACTCTAAAAAACAAAGGGTGAGGATGACTCCTCGCCCTGCGCGTGTAGTGGCGGAGCGGACGGGACTCGAACCCGCGACCCCCGGCGTGACAGGCCGGTATTCTAACCAACTGAACTACCGCTCCCGGTCTTTGGTGGGTGCTGAGGGGTTCGAACCCCCGACATTCGCCTTGTAAGGGCGACGCTCTACCAGCTGAGCTAAGCACCCTGAAGTCGAACTAAGACTTCCCCCCCCAAAAGGCCGGCTAGTTTAAGGCATCCTTCAGGCCTTTGCCAGACTTGAATTTAGGCGCCTTGGAAGCCGGGATGGCGATCATTTCGCCGGTTCGCGGATTGCGTCCGGTGCGCGCGGACCGGTTGCTCACGGAGAATGTACCGAAGCCGGAGAGCGTAACGGTATCGCCCTCGCGCAAGGTACCGGCGATGATCTCGAGCACCGCTTCCACGGCGCGTGTAGCGGAGGCTTTGTTCAGCTCGGTGGTTACAGCAACTTTGTCAATCAGATCGGTTTTATTCACGTTAGGTCCTCTTGCTGGATGTGGTGAACAGGATTCCCGAAAACAATTGCTGCTGAAACAGAAACGACGCTCCATGAAAAATCATAGACGCGTCGCAGGTTATATACAGTTGCGGGAAATTCTTGTCAAGAAAAACAGACACACGACACGGGCCGTGGGGCACCGTGTCATGTGAGCGGAGACAAAAGGAGCGATGCCCTCGGGCGAGGGCAAGTCAGGCCGTACCCGTCAATGCGTCGTGATCGGGTTGACGGCGTCGTGTGGCTCCGGCGGCTTGGCAGCCTCGGCGAGCTTCGATTCGTCCAGCGGCTCAGGCAGGCGCTCAAGCGCCGCCTCCAGCACCTGATCGACCCAGCGCACGGGACGGATATCGAGGCTGTCGCGGACGTTTTTCGGAATCTCAGCCAGGTCCTTGCGGTTCTCTTCCGGAATCAGCACCACCTTGAGGTTACCACGGTGCGCCGCGAGCAGCTTTTCCTTGAGTCCGCCGATCGGCAGCACCTCGCCACGCAGCGTGATTTCGCCCGTCATGGCCACCTCGGCGCGCACCGGTATTTTTGTCAATGCCGAGACCATGGCGGTGCACATCGCAATGCCGGCGCTGGGGCCATCCTTCGGCGTGGCGCCTTCAGGCACGTGCAGGTGGAAGTCATGCTTCTGGTAGAAATCGGGCATGATCCCGAGCTTGGCCGCGCGCGAACGCACCACGCTCATGGCCGCCTGGATGGACTCCTGCATGACATCGCCGAGCTTGCCGGTGATGGTCAGCTTGCCCTTCCCGGGCACGATAACCGCTTCGATGGTGAGCAATTCACCGCCCACTTCGGTCCATGCCAGGCCTGTGACCTGACCGACCTGGTTGGTCACCTCGGCCGTACCGTAACGGTAGCGCCGCACACCGAGGTACTTCTCCAGGCTCTTGGGCGTGACGGTGATTGTCTTTTCCGTCTTGGCCTTGTTGAGCAGGAGTTCCTTCGTCACCTTGCGGCAGATTTTGGCGATCTCACGTTCAAGATTGCGCACCCCCGCTTCACGCGTGTAATAACGGGTGATATCGCGAATGGTCTTCTCGGACAGATGCAGTTCGTTATCCTTGAGCCCGTTGTTCTTGAGCTGCTTGGGAATCAGATAGCGCATGGCGATGCCGATCTTCTCATCATCGGTGTAACCCGAGAGACGAATCACCTCCATGCGGTCAAGCAGCGGCGGAGGGATATTCAGCGTGTTCGCTGTGGCGACGAACATGACATCCGAAAGGTCGTAATCGACCTCGAGATAATGATCGTTGAACGCGTGGTTCTGCTCCGGGTCGAGCACTTCCAGCAGCGCCGAAGACGGGTCGCCGCGGAAATCCATGGCCATCTTGTCGACCTCATCCAGCATAAAGAGCGGGTTGCGAACTTTCGCCTTGGACAGATTCTGGATGATCTTGCCGGGCAATGAGCCGATATAGGTACGGCGATGGCCGCGGATCTCGGCCTCGTCACGCACGCCACCCAGCGACATGCGCACGAACTTGCGATTCGTGGCGCGTGCGATGGACTGACCGAGCGAAGTCTTGCCGACGCCCGGCGGACCCACCAGGCACAGAATCGGACCCTTGAGCTTGTTCACCCGCTGCTGCACGGCAAGATATTCGAGGATGCGTTCCTTGACCTTTTCAAGGCCATAGTGATCCTTCTCGAGAATTTCCTCGGCCTTCAAAAGATCTTTCTGGATCTTGTTGCGCTTCTTCCACGGGACGTTTACCAGCCAATCGATATAGTTGCGCACGACCGTGGCCTCGGCCGACATCGGCGACATCATCTTGAGCTTCTTCAGTTCCGATTCGGCCTTTTCGCGGGCCTCCTTGCTCATGCCCGCTTTCTCGATCTTCTTCGCCAGCTCTTCGGCCTCGTTCGGGCCCTCTTCGAGCTCGCCCAGTTCCTTCTGGATCGCCTTCATCTGCTCGTTGAGATAGTACTCGCGCTGGCTTTTCTCCATCTGGCGTTTCACGCGGCCACGAATGCGCTTCTCGACCTGCAGCAGGTCGATCTCGCTCTCGAGTACGGTGAGAATTTTCTCTAGCCGTTCGCGCACATCCTGCACCATGAGGATCTGCTGCTTGTCCTCGATCTTGAGTGACAGGTGCGCGGCCACCGTGTCGGCGAGCCGGCCCGGGTCGTCAATCCCCGCCAGCGAGGTAAGAATCTCCGGCGGGATCTTCATGTTGAGTTTGACGTACTGATCGAATTCATTCAGGACGGAACGCATCAGCGCCTCGCCCTCCTTGTCGGTGAGCGGCAAGGCTTCAAGCAGCGCCACCTGCGCGGAAAAGTAATCTTCCGTATCCAGATAATTCTGGACCACGGCCCGGCGCTCGCCTTCCACCAGCACCTTCACGGTGCCATCGGGCAATTTCAGCAGCTGCAGAATGCTGGCGATGGTTCCGATGGTATGGATGCTTTCCGGTGTCGGATCGTCATCGGAGGCGCTCTTCTGCGCCACCAGCATGATCTGCTTGCCGGACTCCATGGCCTGCTCGAGCGCGCGTATGGACTTGCGTCGGCCGACAAATAGCGGGATGACCATGTGCGGGAACACCACGACATCGCGCAACGGCAGCACGGGGATGTTCGTTTCCGATCCTGGAACGACCACGGGGGGTTTGGTTTCTTGCATTTCCGCCTGAAATTCCTGTAATCAGTGAAAGTGGGTGGGTTAGTTCAAGTTTGGGGCCTAAATGGCCCAATTTCAATCATATGACCAAGATATTTTTGAAAAAAAACCCAAACTCATCGGTCCGGCGACGAATGGCGCACATAACCGTACAAACTGCACCAGCTGTAAAAAAGAAACCCCGCGTGGGGCGGGGTTTCAGATGTAAAGCCATGGATTTCACTTATTGGCTGATCGATGCCCGCCGCTTGTCCTGCTCATCGTTATCGGCGTAAATCACCAATGGCTTGGCGCCATCCGTGATCACAGCTGATTCGATCACAACCTTCTTAACGTTCTCCACGGAAGGCAGATCAAACATTACATCGAGCAAGGCGCGCTCAAGAATGGATCGCAGGCCGCGCGCGCCGGTCTTGCGCTCCATGGCGCGCTTGGCCACTGCCAGTAGCGCGTCTTCGCGAATTTCCAGTTCAACCCCTTCCAACTTGAGCAGTTTCTGATACTGCTTGGCCAGGGCATTTTTGGGTTCCGTCAGGATTTGGATCAGCGCTCGCTCGTCGAGCTCGTCGAGGATAGCAATCACTGGCAGACGACCGACAAATTCCGGGATCAGTCCGTACTTGATGAGATCTTCCGGTTCAACCATGCGCAGAACCTCGCCCGCTTTCCTGGCGTTGGCCTTGCTGCGAATCTCGGCGTGGAAGCCGATACCGGCTCTCTCGCTGCGGCCCTGAATCACTTTCTCCAGGCCCGAGAACGCGCCGCCGCAGATGAACAGGATATTGCGCGTGTCCACCTGCAGGAACTCCTGTTGCGGGTGCTTGCGACCACCCTGCGGCGGCACAGAGGCGATCGTGCCTTCGATCAGCTTGAGCAATGCCTGCTGCACACCCTCACCCGACACATCGCGTGTAATCGAGGGGTTCTCGGACTTGCGCGAAATCTTGTCGATCTCGTCTATGTAGACGATGCCCTTCTGCGCTTTTTCGACGTCGTAGTCGCACTTCTGAAGGAGTTTCTGAATGATGTTTTCGACGTCCTCACCGACATAGCCCGCTTCGGTCAGGGTCGTGGCGTCGGCGATCGTGAACGGCACGTTGAGCAGTCGCGCCAAGGTCTCGGCCAGCAGCGTTTTGCCGGAACCCGTGGGGCCGATCATCAGGATATTGCTCTTGGAAAGCTCGACCTCGCCGATCTTGCCTTCGTGTTCGATGCGCTTGTAGTGGTTGTAGACCGCGACCGACAGCACTTTCTTCGCGTCGGTCTGGCCGATCACGTACTCGTCGAGTATCTGATGGATCTCGCGCGGAGTGGGGAATTTCTTCTTCGAGTTGGCGGCGTTTTTTTCTTCCTGGACTTCTTCGCGGATGATGTCGTTGCACAACTCCACGCACTCGTCGCAGACAAACACGGAAGGCCCCGCAATCAGCTTGCGCACCTCGTGCTGGCTCTTGCCGCAGAAAGAACAGTACAGGAGCTTTTCACTCTTTCCATCGCCCCTGCCCGTATGGTTGTTGTCAGCCATCCTT
>NZ_JBGQKW010000091.1:0-10542 GCF_041499725.1 Sulfuricaulis sp. | reverse complement strand
GCAGCGGTTATCGGGGCGCGGATGTTCCACGACGCGAAGCTTCGGATGCCTGACGGGCGCAAAGCGCCGGCTGCGATGACGGCAATGGTACAGAGCGACCATGGGGACGCCAAGCGCGCCGGCAAGATGCGTCGGCCCGGTATCCACGCCTACATAGAGCGCGAGTTGCGTCATGACGGCGGCGGACATGCGCAGATCAAGTTTCCCCGCGGCGACAAGTACATGTTCTCCAAGCTGGCGTCTCAGGCCTAGCGCCTTGCCGTGGCTTTCGTCGCCGCCGAACACGACGATCTCAGCCTCGGGCCAGACATTAAGAATGAGCCTGCCAAGTTCCACGAAGTATTCAAGCGGCCAGTCACGGTAAGCTTTCGTCGGAAAACTCGATACCTGAAACCCGATGAGCGGCTTTGCTCCGGGGCGCGCGTGCTTCGTCAACCACGCGCGCGCGGCGTCGAGCTCCGAGGCGAGTGGCGCATAGGCAAGCCGATGGTCAGAGGTGCGCGCACCGAGCGCCGCCGGGAGTAACAGGTGCTCTTCCACGGCAGCCAATTTTTCGCGTACCGGTGGCAAGGCGATACATTTCCACAGCAGCCGGTTCAAGGTCTCCTCCGGCTGCGCAAACGCCACCACCCGTTGCGCGACCCGCGCCGCGTAGTGGATGAGCTGGGCGTCGTGACCGTATACCAGCGCGTAATCGTAGTCCCGTTGCCGATGCCCGAAACGTCCCCGCCAAACCGCGCGCCGTGGCGTCACGACGCCCAGTTCGTCGATCCATGGCAAACCCCGAAGCACGTCGGCGCGCTTGGGATGAGCGAGGCAAGTGATGCGGCAACCCGGAAGGGCCTCTTTGAGCGCACGCAGCACCGGCGTCGTCATGAGCGTGTCGCCGATACGCGCAACATTGATAACGAGGATGTTAAGGTTTGTCGGAACCATGAATTACACAGAACTAAGCTCCACGCCACCGGCTGTAGAGTCTAGCCGCCTGGGGATGGCTATAAATCCATGCACGCGTGGCTAACCAACGGGTGTCTTTGTCCTTGACGACGATGCGCGGAATAGACCGGACATCCGTGCCAACGGTATTGACTCCCTTCGCGGTCGCGTATTGTGCCGTGAAACCCAGATCGGAGGCGATGGACTGGTATTCCGGTTCGAAATAGCCCCACGGCCAGCACAAATGGCGCGAGTCCTTGCCGAGACGGGTTTTCAGCGCCGCGCGCGCGGCCTTGAGGTCCGCTTCGACGGCCGCGAGCCGTTGCGTTTTTTCGGGATGCAGCTGGTCCCAACGCTGATGCGTGTGCGTATGCGAATGGATTTCCACCGCGCCGCTGGTTTCCATCGTCTCGATCTCCGACCAGCGCAGCATCACTTCGTCGGCGCGACCTGCGGCCACCGCCGCCTTGCAGGCGCGGTGGTCCGGCGTCGCCGGCAACACTTTGGCCGCGCCCAGGTAAGTGCGTGCCGCGCCATCGCCGATCAGGCCGGTGATGGCGAAGATCGTCGCCTTGAGGCCGTAGCGCCGGAGTATCGGATAGGCATAGACGTAGTTGTCGAGATAACCGTCGTCGAAGGTGATCAATACCTGGCGCCCGCTGAGCGTGCGCTTGCCTTGCAGAAATTCCAGGAACTCATCGGCCGCGAGCGCGTGATATTTTTTACGCGCCAGGTACGCGATGTGTTCCTCGAAGGTTTCGGGGCTCACCGTCACCAGACCCGGGTTGGGCGACACGTGGTGATACATCAGCACCGGCACCGCGCGCGTCATGTGCCCACCGCCGCGGCCTTGAGATACAGTTCTTCCGTACGCCTTATCATAAGATTCTCATCATACAGTTCGCGCGCCCGCGCCGCGCCCTGCACGCGCAGGCGCGCAGCCAACTCGGGCGAGCGGATGAGCGTGCGCAGGTGGTTCACCAGCGCCTCCACGTCTTCCGATTCGAACAGCAGGCCGGTCTCGCCCACCACTTCGGGAATGCCGCCGATGCGGGTGGCGATCACCGGCACGCCCATGGCCGTGGCCTCGATCAGCGCCGTACCCAACGCCTCTTCCTGCGCCGGCAATACAAAAACATCGAGCGCCTTGAGGAGGCTGGGTATGTCATCCTGCTGTCCGAGCATCAGCACCTGTTCTCCCAGACCCAGTTCCTTGATGAGATTGTTGATGTTCTGCTCCTGCGGTCCGGTACCGGCGATCAGCAATTTCACTTGTGGAAACTCGGGCGCCAACCGCTTGACCGCCTGCAGCAGAAAGCGATGGCCCTTGGCCTTGCGCAATACCGCGACGAGGCCGATGACATAGGCATCGCGTGAAAGATTGAAGCGGGCGCGCATGTCCACGAGGTCGGGGCGCGCGGGATCGAAACGCTTGAGGTTGATGCCGGTCGGCACGGCAACGATTTTCTCGCCCGGCACGCCCGCGGAAATCAGATACCGGCGCACGTCCTCGCTCACGGTCAGCACCCGGTCGGTCAGACGCGCATACACATACGGACCGCCGATCGGCGTGAGCAGGTGGCGCGTGCGGAACACCGGGACGCCGCGCAGCTTGCCGGCGGCGCCCGCCAGCCAGGCATCGCGCGAACTGTGGGCGTGAATGATGTCCACGCGCTCGCGTTTGAGCAACTGCAGGATTTTCACGAACGCCACCGGATCGTAGGCCGAGCGCATCTTGAACCATATCGTCGGAATCTTGCGTTCTTCGGTGACGTGCCCGAGTCGGGAGCCAGGCTGGCATAGCAGCAGCCCGCGGAAACGCGTGCGGTCGAGACCCTCGAGTTCACGCAGGATGCGCCGCTCCTGACCGCCGAAACCGAGCGAGGCCTCGGTGTGCAGGACTGTCAGCCTTCCGTTATCCATGATCGAGCCACACGCCGGATCTCAGGTACGCAAAAGGCTATTGTACAGGTCGAGCAGCGCCAGGCTCATGCGCTCGAGGCTCATCGGCTCGACGGTGGCGCGGGCGCGCTCGCCCATGGTCCGCGCGCTCGTCGGTGTCACCGCGCGCAGTTGGGTGATGAGCGTCGGCACATCAAGGGCGTCGCACACAAAGCCGTTGCGGCCATTCTCGATCAGCTCGGCCGCGCCCGATTTGAGGCTGGTGATGACGGGCAAACCGCTGGCCATGGCCTCGAGCGCCACGTTGGGAAACGGATCGTAGAGCGTCGGCAACACCAGCGCATCGGCCGCGCCGTAATACGGCTTCACGTCTTGCTGCGCGCCGAGAAAAATCACGCGTTGTGCCATACCGCGTTTTTCGGAAGCGGCCTGAAACCGGCCGGCGTGGCGGTCCCGGCCCACCACCAGCAGAAATGTATTCGCGGGCAGCGCGGCCATGGCTTCCAGCAACGCCGTCATGCCCTTGCGCTCGAAACCGGAACCGACGAACAGAAACAGGATGGCATCGTCGGGAATACCGTGACGCGAACGGACCTGGGCACGATGCTGCTTCAAGTCGGGATGGTAGGCGTGTGTATCCACGCCGCTGTAGATCACCTGCAGCCGGCTGACCGGCACGTTAAAATACTGCCGGATTTCGTCCCGGACCATGCGCGAGTTGCAGATGACCACCTTGAGGCGCGGGCTTTGGAACAGTTTCTTTTCGGCCGCCTTCACATAGTAATGATAGGGATTGAGCGCCGTGGCAAACCGCACCAGCGGCCCCTGCGCCCGGGCGCGCTGCTTGAGCCATTCGCGGTGCACGCCGTCGCCGGCGCGGTAGATGTCGCAGCAGGCGATGCGTTCGTGCGACTGCACCAGGTCGAACGATCCGCGTTTCACGGCGCGGCACGCGGCGCGCGCGAATGACCAGTCGCGCCACAACCGGCCGATATAAAACGGATCGCAGCGGATGACATCGAAGCCCTCGGCGCCGTGCCACTCGCGCGTGACCAGGGTCAACTGCACGGCGTGCGATTTGAGCGCGTCCAGGGCGCGCGACACAAAACGTTCGGCACCGCCATCGTGCGCATAGCGTTGGCGGATCAGGGCAACGCGGGGTGAAGTCATGCCGGGGCGAGAATCTGCCGTATCGCGCTCAAAACATCGTCCACCGGGATGGTGGTCAGACATTCGGATACCTTGCTGTTGCCACAGCCGTCCAGCCCGCAGGGGCGGCAGGAATGGTCCGAGGTGAGCACGCGCGATTTTACCTGCCACGGCCCCCATTCGAGATCGCCGCTCGGGCCGAACAGAACCACCACCGGCGTCTGCATCGCGCTGGCGATGTGCATCGGCACCGAGTCCACACCGACGAAACACTTCGCCTGGCGCGTGAGCGCCGCCAGTTGCTTGAGATTGAGTTTGCCGCACAGGTCCACAACCGGGCGCTTGAGCTGCGAGGTGATACTGGCGGCGAATTGCAGCTCATGCTCGGCGGGCGCGGCCGTCACCACCACCTGCTCGCCCATCTCCTGCAAGGACTGAATCAGCGCGACATACTTGTCCAGCTCCCAGCATTTGAACAGCCAGCGCGAGGTCGGATGGATATGAATGAACTGCTTCGCCTCGATTCCATGACGCGCCATGAGCGCGCGCACCGAGGTCTCGGCCTCGTCACTAACTTTAAGAACCAGTTGACGCTCGTCGATCTCGGGATAGATGCCGAGGCGCCGCAGGGCGTCGAGATGGGTTTCCACCGTGTGCCGCGGTTTGGACGGCACCTGGTAAAGGTGCGTGAAGCTGTTGCGCCACAACCGCCCGCGTTTGGAGGGATATTCGCGCGCGACGCTGTGATGCGCCCCCAGCAGCAGCGTCAGCACCGCGCCACGGGGATTCTCAGTGAGATGGACGATCAGGTCGTAATGCCGCGCGCGCAGGGACCGGAACAGACGCCACTCGTTCGCCATGCGCCTGGTCCAATCGTCCTTTTTCCATTCGCGATCGACCGTGAATATATTGCTGATCGCCGGGTGCCCGAAAAGCATGGGCTCGGTGTCGCGATACACCAGCGCGTCGATCTCGGCGTGCGGAACGTGGTTCTTGAGAACGGTGAAAACGGGCGAGGTCAGCAGCACGTCGCCCAGGTGGCGGAGTTTGACCACCAGCACGCGGTGCAGGGTGGAGAGGTCAACGGCGTCCTTGAGCATCGCGGCAACCATAGCAGATTTTTTCCGGCCTTACTCCTTGAGCGCGGCCAGCACCCGCTCGGGCGGGAGGTCGCGCAGGCATTTGAGATGCTTGAGCGGGCACTCGCGTTTGAAACACGGGCTGCACGAGAGACCGAGGTAGAGCACGCTGGCCTTGTCGCTCAGCGGCGGCGTGTGCCGCGGATCGGAGGAACCGTAGAGCGCGATCACCTGACGGTCGAGCGCCGCGGCCACGTGCATCAGCCCCGAGTCGTTGGTCGCCACGGCGGCGGTCAGCGACAGCAGATCGATCGCCTCCTCGAGCGTGGTCCGGCCGCCGAGGTCAAGACAGCGCTTTCCGGTCATGGACTGAATCGCTCCGGTCACGGGCGAGTCATTGTCCGAACCGAACAGCCACACCTCCCAGCCTTCGGCGAGTTTCGCCTGAGCCACGTCGGCGAAATATTCCGCCGGCCAGCGTTTGGCCGGACCGTACTCGGCACCGGGGCACAAGCCCAGTACCGGCGCCGCCGGCAGACCGCGGCCCAAGCGTGCCAGCGCCATGCGCGCCTTCTCCATGTCCGCGCGGATGCGCGGCGGGGGAATCTCCGGCAGCGCGGCACCCGGCTCGATGCCGAGCGCGACGAACCGTTCCACGGTGCGCGGGAGTTTTTGCTTGTCGAGTGGGCGGATGTCGTTGAGCAGGCCATAGCGCAGTTCACCGACAAACCCGGTACGCACGCGGATGCGCGCGGCATATGGAACAATCGCGGATTTGAGTGAATTGGGCAGGACGATGGCGCGGTCGTAACCGCGCGCGCGTAGTTCGCGCCCGAGCCGCAAACGCTCGCCGAGCCGGAGTTCGCCGTGCCCGACGTCCAGCGCGATCGCCTCGTCCACTTCGGGCATGCGTTCGAGCAGCGGCAGCGTCCAGCGCGGCGCGAGCACGTCGAGCGTCGAATCGGGATGCCGCTGCTTGAGAACCTTGAACAGGCTTTGCGCCAGCACCATGTCGCCGACCCAGGCCGGGCCGACGATGAGAAGTTTCTCTATATGATTGTTCACCGCCAAGACGTCAAGAGCGCCAAGGAACCGTGAGCAAGTACCGTGACAGTCATCCTAACGTTTTCTCTCGCCGTCCTTGGCGCCTTGGCGGTTCATCAGTCTTTCAATACGTACACCGCCCCGCAGTAGGGGCAGCGTTCCTCGCCGCTCGCCTCGATCGGCAGATACACCCGCGGATGGGAATTCCACAGGCTCATGCCCTTCATCGGGCAGTGCAGGGGAAGATCGGCGCGCGTGACTTCGTAGCGGTTCTGCGCGTTGGGTTCGATCAGTTCTTCCGGATTAACGTTTACAGACATCGCGGCAATCTCCTGTCACGCTACCGGCGTCAGCCATTCGGCGTGCTGGTGGCTGCGGCCGTGCACCACGTCGAAATAAAGGGTCTGAAGCTTTTCGGTGACCGGTCCGCGTTTGCCGGTGCCGATGGCGCGGCCGTCGACCTCGCGGATCGGCGTGACTTCCGCCGCCGTGCCGGTGAAAAACGCCTCGTCGGCGATGTACACCTCGTCACGCGTGATGCGCTTCTCGACCACCTTGATGCCGAGTTCGCCGGCCAGCTGCATGATGGTCATGCGCGTGATGCCGTCGAGCGCGGACGTAAGATCCGGCGTGAATATCACGCTGTCGCGCACGATGAAAATGTTCTCGCCGCTGCCCTCGGAGACATAGCCTTCGGTATCGAGCAGCATGGCCTCGTCACAGCCGGCGGACAGCGCCTCGCGCAAGGCCAGCATCGAATTCATGTAATTGCCGTTGGCCTTGGCACGGCACATGTTGATGTTCACGTGATGGCGATTGAGCGACGCGGTGCGCACGCGGATACCGTTGGTGATGCCGTCGTCACCCATATACGAACCCCAGGTCCAGGCCGCGACGATGACGTGCACCTTAAGACCCTCGGCGCGCAGGCCCATGCCTTCGGCGCCGTAGAAGCACATCGGCCGGATATAGCCGGACTCGAGTTTGTTCTCGCGCACCGCGGCGCGCGTGGCCTCGTTGATCGTTTTCTTGTCGTACGGCATGGCCATGCCGAGGATATGCGCCGAGCGGAACAGGCGGTCAGTGTGCGCCTGCAGGCGGAAGATCGCCGTGCCCTTGGCGGCCTTGTACGCGCGCACGCCTTCGAATACGCCCATGCCGTAATGCAGGGTATGGGTCAGCACATGGGTAGTGGCCTCGCGCCACGGTACGAGCTTGCCGTCGTACCAGATAAAGCCATCACGATCCGCCATCGACATGTTGCTCTACTCCCCGTCAGTCACTATTCAAACGTTTCATCCCACACCTGTCGCACCTTGGCCGGCCAGTCGCCGAGTTCCGCGGCATCGGCGAGCGACCCGCGCTCCATCAGCTTCAATCGATGCTCCACGGAAAGGTAGCGGCGGTAAGCCTCCGTCAGCAGCCGCGCCCGCTCCGATTCCAGCAGGCCCTCTGCCTTGAGGGCTTCCAGGATATGAATATTCTCCGTATGGCGGGTCAGTCCGGGATGTTCGTGCGCCCACCGCAGGACCCAGTATTGCACCATAAATTCGATATCGACGATACCACCCGGGTCGTGCTTGACGTCCGTCTGCCCGGCATCATGCGGCGGTTGCGCCGCGGCCATCTTTTCCCGCATCTCGCGCACCTCGGCCTTGAGCTTCGCGGGTTCGCGCGGCAGGCACAGGATTTCCTCGCGGACTTTGGCAAAGTCGCGCGTCAACACCGGGCTGCCGGCCACCGGGCGCGCCCGCACCAGGGCCTGGTGCTCCCAGGTCCAGGCGTGGCGGCGCTGATAATCGCGCAAGGCCGCAAGGCTGGTCACCAGCGGGCCGCTCTGGCCGCTCGGCCGCAGGCGCATGTCCACCGCATAAAGAATGCCGCCCGGGGTGCGGGCGGTAAGGATGTGGATCAACCGCTGGCCGAGTCGGGCAAAGAACGCTTCGTTGGGTAACGGCCGCGAGCCGTGGGTAGAACCTTCCTCACATCCTTCGTAAAGGAAAATCATGTCGAGGTCGGACCCGTAACCGAGTTCCCGGCTTCCCAACTTGCCGTAACCGATGACGGCGAAACCGGGGGGTGTTTCCCGGTCCGGACAAGCCGGCGCGCCATGCCGGCGCTCGAGATCGCGCGTCGCAAGCTCGAGTCCCGCTGCAATCACGCTCTCCGCCACCGTGGCGAGCGCGGCGCCAGTCTGTTCGGGGGCAAGGCCCGGACCCACATCCACGGCGGCCACGCGCAGCACGTGACCGTGACGAAACTCGCGTAATACTTCCATCTGCAGTTCCAAATCCTCTTCGGGGATATGCGCCAGGCGTTGCCGCAGTTCATCCCGCAGCGTGTCCGGCGTCGGCAATTCATACAGCGATGGGTCGAGCAGTTCATCGAGCAGAATGGGATGCTGCGCGATCCAGTTCGCGATCCACGGGCTGGCGCTCCCCAGCCGCACGAGCTGCGTGAGCACCTGCGGGTTTTCGCTCATGAGCGCGAAATAGACGGTACGCCGGCCGACCGCCTCGAGCAGATGCACCAGCCGCTGCAAGGTCGTCAGGGGATCGTCACTGGCCGCGGCCGCTTTGAGCACTAGCGGCGCCACCCGGTCCATGCGCGCGCGGGCACCGGTGGAAAACGCGCTGACCATCGGCCCCTCGCGCAGGGCATTCACCAGATTCAGCGCCTCCTCGGGCTGGGTATAACCGCTGTCGCGCAGGGCCTTTTTCGCGGCCTCGGCATCCATCATTCCTTGCCATACCGCCGCCAGCGCGCCGGGATCGTGGCCCTCAGCCGGTTCGGCCTCGGTATGGAAAAGCTGCGTGAAATGCCGATGCACCTCGTCGCGTTGGCGTTCGAGTTCATCCGCAAACGTCTTGAGGTCGGCGAAGCCGCTCGCGAAAGCCAGCTGCAGTTGTGACCTCTCATCGGCCGGCAACGATTGAGTCTGTTGATCGGTCGCCATCTGCAGATGATGTTCGACGTTGCGCAGAAAAATGTAGGCCTGCGTCAGCGCGGTCCCGGTCTCGGGGTTCAGATGTCCGGCGGCCACCAGGCGCGGCAGTACGCTGAGCAGGCGGCGATCCTGTAGTTGCGGCTCGCGCCCGCCGCGAATGAGCTGCTGCGTCTGGACGAGGAATTCGATCTCGCGGATACCGCCGTGTCCGAGCTTGACGTTGCCGTGCATGCCCTTGCGCGCCATCTCGCGCGCGATCATCCCCTTCATGCTGCGAATCGCCTCGATCGTTCCGTAATCGAGGTACTTGCGGTACACGAAGGGCTTCAGTGTCTTCAGCAGTTCCGCGCCGGCCGCGCGATCGCCGGCAATCACCCGCGCCTTGATGAAGGCATAACGTTCCCAGTCGCGCCCGTGCGTCTGGTAGTAGTACTCCATCGCCGCGAAGGAAAGCGCGAGGGGGCCGCTCGCGCCGTTCGGCCGCAGGCGCATGTCCACGCGGAACACGAAACCGTCGGCGGTGGTTTCGTTGAGCGCGTTGATGAGCGACTGGCCGAGGCGGATGAAAAATTCGTGGTTGCTGAGGCGGCGCGCGCCTTGCGTTTCGCCGTCTTCCGGGTAGGAGAAGATGAGATCGATGTCGGAGGAAAAATTGAGTTCCTGTCCCCCGAGCTTGCCCAGGCCCAGCACCACCAGCCGCTGCGCCTCACCGCTTTGTTCGCCGCGTGGCGCGCCGTTTTTTTCCACCGCCCAGACATGCAGCCGCGCGAGCGCGCCGTCGACACAGGCATCGGCGAATTCCGACAGCGATGCCATGGTTTCGTTGAGACCGGCCCAGCCGGCGAGGTCGCGCCAGGCGATGCGCACCATCTCGCGCCGGCGCAACTGGCGCAGTCGTGCCTTTAGTGCCGGTTCATCGGTGATATCGGCAAGCGCCTGGGTGACGCGCCGGCCCAGCTCGCCCGACGGGTAGCAACGTGAAAGATCGCCGGAGACGATGAGATCCTGCAACAGCGCCGGTTGCTGCACGCAACTGCGCGCGACAAAATCGCTGGTGGCGAATACCCGTGGCAAGGTCTCAAGCCATTTCTCCGGCGGGAGCGTTGCGAGCGACGACGCCAGCTCCTGCCAGCGTGCGGATACTTGCTGACGCAGCGGTTCGGGAACCGCCGTAAGTGCCGCATCGAACGGTTGTTGGGCGGAATCGGACATCCCGCCATAATACCCAAAGGGACCTTGGTTTACTCGCGGGTGCGCCGCGAGCGATAACGTCTAGCCTTTGCTGTTCCTCGACTCCTTCACAACGCTTTTCTCGACGGGCAATCCCGCTTCGCGCCACTCCGGAAAACCGTCCTCAAGCCGTCGCGCCTGGAATCCCTTTTCGCGCAACTTTGCCACGGCTTCGAAGGCGAGAACGCAATGGGGACCACGGCAGTAGGCAACGATCTCCTGATTGTGCGGCAGTTTCTTGAGCCATTGCTCGAG
>NZ_JBGQKW010000090.1:0-10786 GCF_041499725.1 Sulfuricaulis sp. | reverse complement strand
ATACGGAGGAGTCCCGGATGAGACGGTTAGCGGTATCACGCGTTGGAAATAAAGCACGAAGCGGTTTTCATCGAACGCCTGCATGATGCGGGATACCCATTCCATTTCCCCCTGCCGGTTCGCTATCTCGCGATCGTCGTCCTGATGCAGCCAGATACGATTGCGGCCCTTCTCCTTGGCCATGTAACAGGCGCCGTCGGCGGCGCTCAGCACCGTGGAGAGCGTGCCGCTGCCGGCGTGGATACCGACAAGACCGATGGAAACCCCCACGCGGAAGGTCTTGTCCTGCCAGGCAAAGCGGAATTCCTCCAGCGACTGAAGCAACTTGTGCGCAATCTGTTCAGCCTGCCGGAGGGAACAGCCTTCAAGCAGGATACCGAATTCATCGCCGCCAAGGCGCGCCAGCGTATCGCTGTCGCGGATCAGGGGGTGCATGAGCCCGGCGACCTGTCGCAGGAGTTCATCTCCCGCGATGTGGCCGCAGGTGTCGTTGATCACCTTGAACTGGTCGAGATCGAGGTAGAGCAATGCGTGGCGCTTGTTCTGCTCCTCGGCACTCGCGAGCAGCCGTTCGAGCAGCACCTCGAGTTCGCGCCGGTTGACTAGCCCGGTCAGCGGATCATGGCTCGCCTGCCAGCTGAGCTGGTTCTGCATACTGCGCTGTTCAGTGACGTCGCGGAACACCAGAATCGCGCCGACGTCCTCGCCGTCGCTGTTGCGGATCGGCGCGGCCGTATCCTCGATGGCCAACTCCTTGCCGGACCGGCTGACCAGCAGGGTATGCTTGTCCAGGCCGACGATATGGCTGTCGAGGACACCGAGCATCGCCGGATGTTCGAGCGGCTTGCGCGTGGTTTCGTTAATGATATGGTAAATCTTGCTCAATGGATGGCCGCGCGCCTCTTCACTGCGCCAACCCGTCATCTGCTCGGCCGCGGGATTGAGGTAGCTCACCTTGCCTTGTGCATCGGCGGCGATCACGGCATCACCCACGGAATGCAGGGTGATCTCGGCATGTTCCTTTTCCTGCGCCAGCGCGCTTTCAATAAGGCGCGTGCGGTAGATCACATACCAAGCGATCAAAACACCGCACACAATGACGGAAAACCCGAGCAGCAGCATCATCTTCAGTGCCTGCTGGTATTCCTGCGACGCCAAGGCCACTGCCTCGCGGGTCGCCTGACGCTCGTGATCGGTGACCTCGTCGAAATACAACAGTATTTGTCTCTCGAGCGGCAGATCCTTCTGATGCATTTCCTCCTTCACCCCGGCTAGATCCTCGCGGATGATCTTGTCCACGAGGCTCACCTGCATGGGCTGAGTCTTGCGAATCAGCGCCAGAATTTTCTCCAGAATGCCCTGTTCTTTCTCGTCCAGGCCAATCAGCGCCAGCTGTTCCCGCAACTGGATGAACTCGCCCGCCATACTAGTGAAACGGGTGAACTCCTCCTCCCTCTGAAACGGATCATCCATGTGATACATCGCGTACATGCTGAGGGAGCGCTCGCGCACGATATTGCGCATCGATAACAGCAGATCTATTTTGGCGTTGTGCTTGTGGGCAATCAGTTCCATGTGCTGATTGATCGCGGTCATGCGCGTGAGGCCCACGGCCGTCAACGCCACCATGAGCGCCAACATCAGAACGAACCCCGAAGCGATGAGGTACTTGGAATTGTGACGAGTCATCAATAAATCCGGGCGTGCGTTCGGTTCTTGTTCAGGTTATTCGCTGACAACGTTAAACGGCGCGCTGGCTCCGGCGATTCTGGCCGGCGTCATTTCGCGCAAATCGCGCCAAATCAAGCTGTTGTCCTCTTCCCTTTGTGGCAAGAAAGCTGCAAGAGACATGCCAGCAATGTGGTTTTTGTGTATAAACTCGGGAAACAGAACGTTGAAAGAAAAGAATAATTTACGGAGCGTGACGAATAGGACACGGCTCACGGCACCATGGAAAAGGCCATACAGCGCCGGCGCACGCCGACACCTGTCGCTTACTGTCTGTTAATTCCCAAATAGCCCGGAATTTTCGCCGGGGAACCAGAACGGTTCAGGCGTTATAGACCAGATTGACCAGGCTGAAATAGGCGTCCATGCCGACATCGCCGAAACTCACTCCAGCGCCGCTGTCTGTAATGCGGCGGATCTTGGCGGGGATACGATGCTGCTTGGTCTCGCCACCGGCGGTCAGGGTAATCCCCAATTCCACGGGGGCATTGAAATAAGGCAGTCCTTGAGGCATACCTTCGATAAAGGCGCCATTCAGGCTGATGTCACGCACCGTGCATATCATCACCTGCGCCTGGTAGTTCAGCACGGCATCGATTACTACCGGTACCCGTTGGCTGTCGCGTCTTTCGTTCATTGTCTGACTACACTCCCCCTTGCGTAACCGGTGGGCCTTTCGACGCCGGAGTCTCCCAACTGGCGTGCGGCCGTGGCGGTTTTGTTATTAAAAACCTGTATTTAACGCCTATAAAATACCCGTTTAGGCCACGGCTGTCGACGGCGGCATGTAACAGGTCGCTAACGTTACACTTTTACCACCGGTCAGCGGCATCTGGTTGTTAAAACACCCCTATTCCGGAACCAGCCAGGACAGGCCCGTGCGTGCGGCCGGATGCTGCCGCAGCACACCGAGAAGTTCCGGCAACAACCGGCGCAGCGTCTCCTCCAGCTTCCAGGGTGGATTGACCACGACTATGCCGCAGCCGTTCAGACGGAAACTGGAATCTTCAGGATAAGGGGCGAATTCCATCAGCAGCATCTTGCGAATTCCGGTGGCCACCAGCCCTCGATGAAATCGTTCGATCGGGGGGCGAGCTTTGATGGGGTACCACAGGGCGTAGATGCCGGAGGACCAGCGATCATGGGCTACTTTCAGACCTTCCGTCACCTGTTCGTATTCCCTGTCTGATTCGTACGGCGGATCGATCAGGACCAGACCGCGTCTTTCCTTCGGTGGCAGAAACGCCTTGAGGCCGGCGTAACCGTCCTGCCGCTGCACCACGACCTGCCGGTCGCCGGAAAACCTGGCTTGCAACAGCGAGCACTCATCCGCCTGCAGTTCCAAGAGCATCATGCGGTCATTTGGCCGCAGGAAAAAACGCGCGATCGCGGGTGACCCGGGGTAATAATGCAGCGTACCATCGGCATTGCTCGCGCGCACGGCGGCGAGATAATCCGCCAGTTCGGGCAGCGGGTTCATGTCCCACAAGCGCCGAATGCCGTCACGGTACTCGCCGGTTTTCTGCGCCGCCTCGCTATTCAGATCGTATCGGCCCGCGCCGGCATGCGTATCCAAGTAGCAGAACGGTGTGTCTTTCCGGTGCAAGGACTTGAGCAACAGGGTAAGCACAATGTGCTTGAAGACGTCGGAAAAATTGCCGGCGTGGAAGGCATGGCGGTAATTCATCAGGAGAGAAGACCGCGAATCGCGGATGGGCGCCGGTTAGCGGGCGCCTTCCTTCAGCCACCCAGCCGCGCGTTCGGCGAAATAAGTCAGAATGGCGTCGGCCCCGGCGCGCTTGATACAGAGCAGGGATTCCAGCATGCAGGCGCGCTCATCGAGCCAGCCATTTTTTGCGGCGGCCATAAGCATGGCGTATTCGCCGCTGACCTGATAGACGAAGGTCGGCACCCCGAACCGGTCCTTTACACTTCGCACGATATCGAGGTAAGGCATCCCCGGCTTCACCATCACCATGTCCGCGCCTTCCTCGATGTCGAGCGCGACTTCGCGCAGCGCTTCGTTCGCATTAGCCGGATCCATCTGGTAGCTGTACTTATTGCCCTGGCCCAGGTTGGCGGCCGAACCCACGGCGTCGCGAAACGGGCCGTAGAAATTCGAGGCATACTTGGCGGCGTAGGCGAGGATGCGGGTATGAACATGACCGGCCTTTTCGAGCGCGTCGCGAATCGCGCCGATACGCCCGTCCATCATGTCCGAAGGCGCGACCACGTCGGCTCCCGCCTCCGCGTGCGACAACGCCTGCCTGACCAGCACCGTCACGGTGGCGTCGTTCAATACATACCCCGTGCCATCGATGAGCCCGTCCTGACCATGCGAGGTATAAGGATCGAGGGCGATATCGGTAATGACGCCAAGCTCAGGAAATTTTTTCTTGAGCGTGCTGACCGTGTGCGGCACGAGGCCCTTGGGGTTGTACGCCTCCTTGGCCTTGGTGTCTTTCTTCGACGCCGGCACCACCGGAAAAAGTGCGATGGCCGGTACGCCCAGTTTCAGGAGTTTTTCCGCCTGCTTGAGCAGCAAATCCGGCGTGACACGGCTGATGCCCGGCATGCTCGGAATCGGTTCCGAACGGTTCTTGCCTTCCATGACAAACACGGGCTGGATGAGGTCGTCCGCGGTGAGGCGCGTCTCGCGCATGAGCCGGCGCGAAAAATCATCGCGCCGCATGCGCCGCATGCGGGTGCGCGGAAATTTTCCTGTTTCGCTTGTCATGATGCCGCTTGCCGCCGCTGGAGAGTTTTGCCTAATGCTAGCCTAGTCGTCAGCCGGGTGAAATGGCGGACGTCGCTCAAGAAACTAAAGCGCATGGGCCAGCGGACGGGCCCATGTGTCGTTACCTGACCAGGAATTACTTGACCTTTTTGGCCTTGGTGGTCGGTTTGGACGCTTTCTTCGGTTTTGCCTTGGGAGCGGCTTTTTTCACCGCCGTTTTCTTGGGCATGGCTTTTTTTACCACGGGCTTGGGCTTCGCCGCCGGAACCACCGCCTTGGCCTTGGCTGAGGGAAGTGCCTTTGCGATTTTAGCCGCGGCCTTGGCGGCGGCGGCCTTGGCCACCGCCGCAGCCTTGGTCTTGGCCGCTTGCCTGGCCGCGGCCGACTCGATCTTGCCCATCACATCCGCGAGCGGCCGGATCTGGGATTCGATGATATCCGTAACATTCTTGAAGATGGCGCTCACCGCTCCCACACCGCGGACGGTGCGCAGCTTGCCCTGGGCCTTGTAATAGTTGACGAGCGGCGCCGTCTGCTGTTGGTAGACCTTGAGACGGTTGGCAACCGTTTGCTCGTTATCGTCGGAGCGGTGCGTCAGCGCACTGCCGCACTTGTCACACTTGTTGGCGGTTTTCGGCGACGAGAAGTAGATATTGTAGATCGCGCCACAGGATCCGCAGGTACGCCGGCCGGTCAGGCGCTTCAGCAACACGTCGGTATCCACGTCCACCAGCAGCGCGAGCTGCAGCGGCTGGCCGAGGCGCGCGAGCATCGCATCGAGCGACTGGGCCTGCGGGATATTGCGCGGAAAACCGTCGAGAATGAAACCGCTCTTGGCATCGGGCTTGGCCAGGCGCGCCTGGATCATGCCCAGCACGACCTCGTCAGTGACGAGTTGCCCGGCGTCCATGGCTGCCTTGGCCCGTTTGCCCAGGTCAGTGCCGGCCGCGACTTCGGCCCGCAGCAGATCACCGGTAGACATTTGCGGAATTTTATACTTCTCAACCAATAACTTAGCTTGCGTTCCCTTGCCGGAACCCGGCGCTCCCAATAGTACGATTCTCATGGTTCTCTCGCTTTAAGTTCCTGGTGGATGGCGTGATCCTCGAATTTTTCCCTAGTTTAATCACAGGGGCGCGTAAACTACAATTTTGCCTACCCCGGCGTCAATGGCCCCCCTATAAATGGGGCCTATCGCCCGATTGATGTTTCCAAATGTTCCAAGGAGGGAAAGTTGGTTAAGCTCGTTTCTCCAGAGTGCCTCATGTTCGAAAAAACCGGGGAGATGGCCCTCTATTATGACAAGACGAGCGAAGCAGGGCTTCATTTGTAATCCAGCCCGATGAATATTCCGGATTTCACAGACAGCGAACTTTGGGCGGTGCGAAGCACGCTGAAAGAGCGCTATGGCAAGGAGGTCGAGCCGCAACTCGCCGATACCGAGGTGATGCTCGGCGGCGAGGTCGGCGGCATGGCCTGGTGCCCGGCCCTGTTCTGGAGCGCCAAGGGCGCCAACTTTGCCATCGTGAAACTCGGCGCCGAGCGCTACCGGGCCTATTTCTATTATCATCCGGATTACCAGCTCGGGACCGGCATCGACAGCCACGATAATATCGGCGACTGCATGGTCAGCGTACTGCAGGTGGAAGCCGATCATGTCCGCAAGCAAAAAATCAGCAACGATCACAATCCGGCGAAGACCGACGAGGCCGCGCCGGACAAACCGGATACATCACCGTTCTTCTGGGGAGACTAAGACGTATGGCAAAAAGCAAATCCAAAAATGCGTTCTACGCCCAGTCGGGCGGCGTAACCGCCGTGATCAACGCCTCGGCCTGCGGCTTGCTGGAAACCGCGCGCAAGTATCCGAACAAGATCGGCAAGGTCTACGCCGGCCGCAACGGCATCATCGGCGCGCTTACCGAAGACCTGATCGACACCAGCAAGGAATCCGCCGCCGCCATCAAGGCGCTGCGCCACACACCTTCGGGCGCCTTCGGCTCCTGCCGCTTCAAGCTTAAGAGTCTGGAGCAGAACAAGGCCGAGTATCAGCGTTTGATCGAGGTGTTCAAGGCGCACGACATCGGCTACTTCTTTTACAACGGCGGCGGCGACTCGGCCGACACCTGCCTCAAGGTGTCGCAACTGTCCGAAACCATGAGCTACCCGATCCAGGCGATCCACGTGCCCAAGACCGTGGATAACGATCTGCCGATCACCGACAACTGTCCGGGCTTCGGCTCCGTGGCCAAATACATCGCCGTCAGCACGCGCGAAGCGAGCTTCGACGTGGCGTCCATGGCCAAAACTTCGACCAAGGTGTTCATTCTGGAGGTCATGGGCCGGCACGCCGGCTGGATCGCCGCCGCCGGCGGCCTCGCTTCTACCCCGGACACCGAAATTCCGATCGTGATCCTGTTTCCCGAAGTTTCTTTCGACAAGGAAAAATTCCTCACCAAGGTCGACGCCAACGTCAAGAAATACGGTTACTGCACCGTCGTCGTGTCCGAGGGCGTGAAAAGCCCGGATGGCAAATTCCTCGCCGACCAGGGGCTCAAAGACGCCTTCGGTCACGCACAACTCGGCGGCGTCGCGCCGGTGGTGGCAGGCATCATCAAGGATGGCCTCGGACTCAAATATCACTGGGGCGTCGCCGATTACCTGCAACGCGCGGCACGCCACATCGCCTCGAAGAGCGACGTGGACCAGGCCTATGCCATGGGCAAGGCCGCGGTGGAGCTGGCGGTGAAGGGCCACAATTCCGTAATGCCCACGGTCGTGCGCGTATCCAGCAAGCCCTACAAGTGGAAAGTGGGTCAGGCACCGCTCAACAAGGTAGCCAACGTCGAGAAAATGATGCCCAAGGACTTTATCACCGACGACGGCTTCGGCATCACGGCGAAATGCCGCCAATACCTCGAACCGCTCATTCAGGGCGAAGATTATCCGCCGTACAAAAACGGCATGCCGCAGTACGTGCGGCTCAAGAACGTCGCCGCGAAGAAGAAACTCGGCGAGTTCAAGTTGTGATTTTTTTTGAAGCGCCAGGGACGCCGGGAAAGGCATATATAAATTTTGTTTTCTCCCGGCGGTAAAAGTTTTTATGACATTGGAAAAGGCAACAGAATTGCTCAAGGTTCAGGCCGATTTCGGCGGGTTTTACAACGCCAATTCGGCCAAGCTGATACTCGCCGAAGTCAGCCGCGAACACGGCCAGGCGGCGGTGGACCGGTTGGTCCGCGAATTGAACCTCGACAAGGTGTTCGGCTTCGAAGCGGGAATGCATTTCGAGGGTGGACTGGTGATTAAAAAGTGAAAGTTTTGTCGAGGTTGATTTTTATCAATGCTGCGATTCGTACGATTCAGTTACTTTCAGTATTCTTTCTCAAACAACGCGCCAAGCTGCGCAGCAACGTCCAACTTGCAGGAGAAAACACATGTCTGACAGTCTGATCTTTGCACTTGCCTGCGCCGCCGCGGCCATTATCTATGGCGTGGTGTCCATCAACTGGGTCCTGAGCAAGCCCACCGGCAGCGATCGCATGCGCGAAATCGCCGCCGCGATCCAGGAAGGCGCGTCGGCCTATCTCAACCGCCAGTACACCACGATCGGCGTGGTGGGCGTCATCCTGTTCGGCGTCATCTACTACTTTCTCGGCGCACTCACGGCCATCGGCTTCGCTATCGGCGCCATCCTCTCCGCTGCCACCGGCTATATCGGCATGAACATCTCGGTGCGCGCCAACGTGCGTACGACCGAGGCGGCGAAGGATGGACTTAATGCGGCGCTGCAGGTCGCGTTCCGCTCGGGGGCCATCACCGGACTGCTGGTGGTGGGCCTCGGACTCCTAGGAGTCGCCGGTTACTACGCTATTCTTCAGCATCTTTCCCCCGACGCCGCTCAATCCAGCCTGATCGCGCCGCTGGTGGGACTCGCCTTCGGCGGCTCGCTGATTTCGATCTTCGCGCGTCTCGGCGGCGGCATCTTCACCAAGGGCGCGGACGTGGGCGCGGACCTGGTGGGCAAGGTCGAGGCCGGCATCCCCGAGGATGACCCGCGCAACCCGGCGGTGATCGCGGACAACGTCGGGGACAACGTCGGCGACTGCGCCGGCATGGCCGCCGATCTGTTCGAAACCTATGCGGTGACCATCATCGCGACGATGCTGCTCGGCAGCCTGGTGCTGCCCAACTTCGGCAATGCCGTGCTGTATCCCCTGGTCCTCGGCGGCGTGTCCATCATCGCCTCCATCATCGGCACATTCTTCGTCAAGGTCGGCAAGAGTGAAAAAATCATGAACGGCCTGTACCGGGCCGTGATCGTTTCCGGGGTGCTGGCCGCCATCGCCTTCTATTTCGTGACGGACAAAATGATGGTCGGCAACGGCTCCTACAGCACCATGCAGATTTACGGCGCAGCGCTCATCGGGCTCGCGCTCACCACCGCCATGGTTGTCATCACCGAGTACTACACCGCGACCGAGTACAGCCCGGTGCAGAAGATCGCGCAGGCCTCGACCACGGGCCATGGCACCAACGTCATCGCGGGACTCGGCCTGTCCATGAAGGCCACGGCACTACCGGTCCTTGCGGTGTGCGCCAGCATCTGGGGCGCCTATGAACTCGCCCATCTCTACGGCATCGCCATCGCCGCGACCTCGATGCTCTCGATGACCGGTGTCATCGTGGCGCTCGATGCTTACGGCCCGGTCACCGACAATGCCGGTGGGATCGCTGAAATGGCGGGGCTGCCGAAAAAGGTGCGTGACGTCACCGATCCGCTGGATGCCGTGGGCAACACCACCAAGGCCGTCACCAAGGGCTACGCCATCGCCTCGGCGGGTCTGGCGGCGCTGGTGCTGTTCGCTGACTACACCGACGCGCTCAAACACGCCGGCAAGGCAGTGGAATTCAGCCTCACCAACCCCAACGTGATCATCGGTCTCTTCATCGGCGGTCTGATCCCTTACCTCTTCGGCGCCCTCGCCATGGAGGCCGTGGGCCGAGCGGCTGGCTCGGTGGTGGTGGAAGTGCGCCGCCAGTTCAAGACCATCAAGGGCATCATGGAAGGCAAGGCCAAACCGGACTATTCGAAGGCCGTGGACATGCTGACCAAAGCCGCGATCAAGGAAATGATCATCCCGTCAATATTGCCGGTGCTGGTGCCCATCGTCATCGGCTTCACCCTCGGACGCGAGGCCTTGGGCGGCGTGCTGCTCGGCTCCATCGTCACGGGCATCTTTGTCGCCATCTCCATGACCACCGGTGGCGGCGCCTGGGATAACGCCAAGAAGTACATCGAAAACGGCAAATTCGGTGGCAAGGGTTCGGACGCTCACAAGGCCGCAGTGACCGGCGACACCGTGGGTGATCCCTACAAGGACACCGCGGGCCCGGCGATCAATCCCATGATCAAGATCATCAACATCGTGGCGCTGCTGATCGTTCCACTCTTATAGAAGATTCTCACCAACTCCCCCTCTCCCGCCTCAGCGGGAGAGGGCAAGGGGAGAGGGCAACCTCAGCAACAAGGGCCGGCATAACCGGCCCTTTGTTTTGAATTCACAGGATTAGCAGGGTGAGCGAGAGCGTGCCTGCCATCCCTGGCGCAGCCATGAAGACTTCGAAATATCCCGGCCCCGCCGTCCGTGGCGGGACGCTCACCGGGACGAAGGTGAGACGGGGTTGTCGCCGAGGCACTTAATGTGCCTCGGCGCCGTCGAACGGGTGCAACGATTGTTGTTGCACCCTGGGCCACAATGTTAAGTGTCTTCGTCTGTTTCCGGCTCGCCCTGTAAATCCTGATTTATTTTGTTTTAGTACAATAGTACCTATGAAGATATGCATCGTTTCCGACAGCCACGATCATCGCGAGCGTCTGGCCGCGGCCGTCACCGAAGCCAAGCAACTGGGCGCGCGGGTCGTGTTGCACTGCGGCGATCTGGTGGCGCCTTCCACGCTGCATGCCATCATCCCGCTGGGACTGCCGGTGTACATCGTGCATGGCAATAACACGGGTGACCTCTTCCATCTGTCGAAGCTGGCACACAAACCTGAAAACCGCGTGCATTATTATGGCCAGGACGGGAGCATCGCCCTTGCCGGCAGGCGCATCTTCATCGTCCACTACCCGCATTACGCCAAGGCTATGGCGCTCACCGGGGATTACGATCTGGTGTGCAACGGCCACGAGCATCGCGCCGTCATCGAACGGATTGCAAACATCAAGGGTGGAGAGACGCTGCGTATCGATCCCGGCACCGTGGGCGGCGTGAGCACACCGGCCACCTATGTGCTCGGCGATCTGGAGAAAATGGAATT
>NZ_JBGQKW010000089.1:0-10887 GCF_041499725.1 Sulfuricaulis sp. | reverse complement strand
GTGAAAGCCGACAGAATATACGGCCGTGAACCATCGCGCGTCGGGCCGAGGACGTTGAGGCCGTCGGCGGAATTGATAACCTGTTCCTGACGGTTTTTCATGACATCGCGCCGCGCCTGAGAACGCGCGAGCATCCATTCCTTCTCGTCGATTTTTCCGTCCTTGTCTAGATCGAAACGCCCGATCAGCTTCGGTTGGTCCTTTTTCCATTCGCCGAGCAGCGCACGCACGTCCTCATCCACCGATGGCATGCTGGTGTAGCTGCTCACGCTTTTCAAAAGCCCGAGCGCATAGAGCCGCTCGCCGGAGTTGATGCGTTCCTCGGTGAAGCGATAGGTGCTGCCACCGGAGTGGGTGTTGAGAAAGCCTGTGACGTAAGTGACGTGGGCGATGCCGCTCAGCGAGGAGCCGGATCGCCAGCTGTCCTTGTGTCGTGGCGTGACCTCCGCTCCCTCGGGATCGATGACCACCCGTCCCGTGTCGTCCTGCAGCCAGAAGGTTTCCGTGCTTTCGCCCTTGTCGATGGTCTCCCAGCGATGCTCGTTGCCCTTGCCGGTGGCCACGTATTCCTCGATTTTGTAGCGGTACCAGACGCAGGGCAGCCCTGAGAGCCTGGCGATGATCGGCGGGCCATCCATGAGCTTGCCGAGACCTTCGAGTTCCACGTATCCCTGTGGGGCTGAACGGATTTTGCAGGTGGGCGTGTCTTCGATGAGGCGGATGTTGCTCACATGGCGCCACGTGCGCCAGGAGCAATAGGCGGATCCGGCGGTCAGCACGGCCACGGCGATACCGACGACGGCCGGATCGCTTTGATGGATGCTGTGAGCCAGCCCGGCAAACCACTGGGCCAGCGGGCCGGGGGAAGCCATGTCTGGCTAGGTGTTGAACAGCGCCTTGACGTTCACGTCCCGGGTTTCGCTTACCGTGAATTTAAGCAGCGACTTCGGCTCGAACCGGAACAGCGTGGCGATCACGTTGTCGGGGAATTGCTCGATGCGTATATTGTTGGCGTTGACCGAATCGTTGTAGAACTCGCGCCGGTCGGCGATCTGCGCCTCGAGCTGTGAGATGCGGTCTTGCAGGTGCTGGAAGTTCTCATTGGCGCGCAATTCCGGATAATTCTCCGCCACCGCGAAGAGATTCATGAGCCCCGCCCGCAGCTGGGTCTCGGCGGCCCCGACGGCAGCTACGTCTCCCGCTTCGCGCGCGCTGTGCACGGCGGCGCGCGCCTGCGTGACTTTTTCCAGCACGCCGCGTTCGTGCTGCATGTATTGCTTGCACGCCTCGACCAGTTTCGGCAGTTCGTCGTGGCGCTGCTTGAGCAGCACGTCGATGTTCGACCACGCCTGGGCGACGTTATTCTTGAGCCGGACGAAATTGTTGTACATCGTGACGGCATACAGGAACAGCGCGGCAAAAATGCCCAAAAAGACAAAAGTGGCGATCGACATGATTTCTCCTTCGTCAGCCGGCAGGCGGCTTTAAAATGGAGTATAGCCGCCGAGGTGGCGGCTGCTAGGGAAGCGCTGAACAATTCCCGTTCGTGCCGAGCCTGTCGAAGCATGAAGGCAAATCTATTAATTACGCTCGAATCCGTTTCCCTTCGACAAGCCTGTCCTGAGCATAGTCGCAGGGCTCAGGGCGAACGGATTCGAGCTTACTCAGAGCTTCCCTGGGGCGTGTCGTCCAGCAGGGCGATGGCGACTTCCCTGACCTCACGGCCGTGGATGTCAAATCCGCGCATTTCGAGCCCCCCCTTCGCGCCGAGTGAAATAATAAGGTAAAGCACGCCGGGGTATTCATGCCGCTCGATGTCCGTGAGCGAGGGCTGTGGCGGGGAGTCGGGATGGGAGTGATAGATGGCGCCAAGCTCTTCGCCGTGCTCGCGCATACTACGCATGGCATCGATTTGCTCTTTAGGGTCGAGCGAGAAGAAGTGTTTTTTGTCGTCGGCGACATTGACGACGGGATAACATTTCTTGAAACCACGTTGGTCGCGGGAGATGAAACCGCAGATTTCCTCTTCCGGCGTTTTCTGCGCGAGCTGCATTAACTGATTGACGATACTCCGCGGGAGGCGGACAACGCTCATATCTCTCCGCACACCGGGCATAGCGGGTCCTTGCGCAATCGGATCTCGCGCCATTCCATATTGAGCGCATCGAACAGCAGCAGCCGGCCAGCCAGCGTCTGACCGATGCCGAGCAAGACCTTGAGCGTCTCGACCGCCTGGATCGAACCGATGATACCGGCGGCCGGGGCGAGGACGCCGAGCGTGGCGCAAGCCTCGTCGGGCCCGCCGCCTTCCGTGTACAGGCACCGGTAACAGGGGCCGCCCGGCGGGAACACCGCGACCTGCCCCTCGAAGCGCACCACCGCGCCGGAGATGAGCGGTTTGCCGGCGCGCATGCAGGCCGCGTTGATGGCAAAACGGCTCGCGAAATTGTCGGTCGTGTCCACCACGGCATCGACCTGTTGAACCTGCTCTTCGAGCGCGGCGCCTTCAAGTTTTTGATTGATTGTCGTGACACGCACGCCGGGATTGAGCGCAGCAAGTCCACGCGCGGCCGAGGCGGTTTTGTCCTGACCGACGCGTTCCGTTGCGTGGACGATCTGGCGCTGGAGATTGGTGAGGTCTACGCGATCGTGGTCCACAAGAACAAGATTACCCACGCCGCTCGCGGCGAGATACATCGCGACCGGCGAGCCCAACCCGCCGAGCCCGACGATCAGGACGCGCGAGGCAAGCAGCTTCTCCTGTCCGCGGACATCGATCTGCGGCAACAGGATGTGCCGGCTGTAGCGCAGGAGTTGTTTATCATCCATGGAAAATCGAATGGAACAGGTTCGGCCGTATTACAGGCGACAAGCCGTGATACGGTCGCGCCCGCCCAGATCCGGATAGCAAACGATATTACGATAGCCGAGACTATGCAAAAGCTGGCCGATGGCGGCAGCCTGATCCCACCCGTGCTCGAATAAAAACCAGGCGGCGGGATTCAGGTGCTCGCGGGCAGACACGGCGATCTGGCGAATGGCATCGAGTCCCTCGGGTCCGGCGGCCAGGGCTTGTTCAGGTTCGAAGCGCACGTCCCCTTGTTCCAGATGCGGATCATTGGCGCGCACGTATGGCGGGTTGCTCACCATCATGTCCAGTTTCATATCGACGAGAGGTTCGAACCAGTTGCCTTCACGGAATTCAATATTGGTCTGGCCAAACTTTTCGGCATTTGTGCGCGCGACTTCGAGCGCCGCCGGTGAAATGTCGGTGGCAATGATGCGGCATCGCGGACGTTCCTTCGCCAACGCCAAAGCAATCGCGCCGCAACCGGTGCCGAGATCGGCGATGATCCATTCGGCGCCCCGTGGAATAGTCGCCAGCGCCTTTTCCACCAGCAGTTCGGTTTCCGAGCGCGGGATCAGGGTCGCGGGTGATACGTTGAACTCCAGGGACCAGAATTCGCGCCTGCCGGTAAGATAGGCGATCGGTTCACCCTGGCGTCGTTGCGCGATTGTTATTTCCAGTCGGTTTAGCTGATCGTCGGTCAGCACAGCCTGTCCGCGCGCTATCAGCGCGCCGCGATCCAGCCCACAGACGTGCATCACCAGCACTTCGGCGTCGAGCCGTGGCGTGGGGCTTGTCGCCCGCAGCTCGCGTAGAGCGGTTTGCAGGACTTCGCTGACTGTCGGCGGCATATTATTCAGGACGGCGTGTTTCATGTTCAGGCATTCAGCGTCGCCAGCAGATCGGCCTGGTCGGCGCTGCGCAGCGCGTCGATGAACTCATCGAGCTTGCCTTCCACGACCTGATCGAGCTTGTACAGCGTGAGATTGATACGGTGGTCGGTCACACGCCCCTGCGGAAAGTTGTAAGTGCGAATGCGTTCTGAACGGTCGCCGGTGCCGACCAGGCTCTTGCGCGTGGCGGCTTCCTGCTCGCGTTGCTTGCGTCGCTCGGCCTCGAGCAAACGCGCGGACAGAATCGACATCGCGCGCGAGCGGTTCTTGTGCTGCGAGCGTTCGTCCTGGCATTCAACCACGATGCCCGTGGGCAGGTGCGTGATGCGGATCGCCGAGTCGGTCTTGTTCACGTGCTGGCCGCCGGCGCCAGAGGCGCGAAAGGTATCGACCTTGAGTTCCGCCGGGTTGATGGCGATGGCATCCACTTCCTCCGCTTCCGGAAGCACCGCGACCGTGCAGGTCGAGGTATGGATGCGTCCCTGGGCCTCGGTCTCGGGGACGCGCTGGACGCGATGCGCGCCGGACTCGAACTTGAGGCGCGAGTACACGTCTTTCCCGGCGATGCGGGCGATGATTTCCTTGTAGCCGCCGTGTTCGCCGGGGCTCTGGCTCATCACTTCCACGTCCCAGCCGTGGTTGGTGGCGTAATAGTTGTACATGCGGAACAGGTCGCCGGCGAAGATCGCCGACTCGTCACCGCCGGCGGCGGCGCGGATTTCGAGAAAGATGTTGCGGTTGTCGTTCGGGTCTTTCGGGAGCAGCAGCGTCTGGATTTCGGACTCGAGCCTTTCGATATGCCGCCGTGCCTCCGCGACTTCCTCCTGCGCCATCTCGCGGATGGACGGATCTTTGTCCTTGAGCATGGCTTGCGCGGTTTCCAGTTGCTCGTGGGCCGCGCGGTAGTCGCCGTACAGCTTCACCACCGGATTGATTTCGGAGTATTCCTGCGACAGCTTGCGGAACTGGTCCTGCTTGCCGATGACTTTAGGGTCGGCAAGCAGCCGTTCTATTTCCTCAAAGCGTTGCGCAAGGCTGGTGAGCCTTGTTTCGATGGAGGGATTCATGCTTACTCTTCGTGGAGGCCGAACAGGCGGCGCGCGGCCTCGAGCAGGGCGCCGTTGCCATCATGATCCGCCTTGCGCAGAACGTCGGTGGGGGCATGGGTGAATTTGTTGGTCAGCGCGCGCGCGAGCTGTTCGATAACCTTCGCCGGGTCCTCGCCGTGCGCAAGGCGCCGGCGCGCGCGTTCCACCTCGGCCTCGCGCAGGGCATCGGCCGATTCACGGATCGCGCGGATCGTGGGCACGGCATCGAGCGATTTCACCCAGCGCATGAAATCCACGACCTGGGTATCGATGATCTTTTCCGCCTCGCGCGCGGCCTCCTGGCGCGATTCCATGTTCTCCTGCACCACTTCCTTGAGATCATCGATGGTGTAGAGATATACGTCATTGAGTTCGCCGACCTCGGCCTCGATATCGCGCGGCACGGCGATGTCCAGCATGAACATCGGACGGTGCTTGCGCGCTTTCAGAGCGCGTTCCACCGCACCCTTGCCGAGGATGGGCAACTGGCTGGCGGTGGAAGCAATGACGATGTCGGCGTCGGCGAGACGCGTCGGCATTTCCGCGAGCGAAATGCCCTCGGCGTCGAACTGGCCGGCCAGCAGTTGCGCGCGCTCGACGGTGCGGTTGGCGAAGATCATGTGACCGGCGTCGTGTTCCCTGAGGTGGCGCGCGCAGAGTTCGATCATGTCGCCCGCGCCGATCAGCAGCACCGTCTGTTCCGAGAGCTTGTTGAAAATCTGCTCGGCCAGGCGCACCGCGGCCGAGGCGACCGAGACCGCACTCGCGCCGATCGCCGTGTCGGTGCGCACCTGCTTGGCCACGGTGAAGGTTTGCTGGAACAGGCGATTGAGGATTTTGCCGGTGACGCCGGCCTTGTGCGCGGTCGCGAAGGCCTCCTTCATCTGTCCGAGGATTTGCGGTTCGCCCAGGATCATGGAATCGAGTCCGGCCGCGACGCGGAACACATGCTTGACCGCCTCCTGGTCGGGATGCCGGTAAAGATAGGGATGAATGTCGCCGCGGTTCAGCCGGTGATAGTGGCAGAACCATTCGATGACCTGTTCGTCGTGCGCGGGCTCGAGCCCGCAATAGAGCTCGGTGCGGTTGCAGGTGGAGACAATCGTCGCCTCGGCTACGCCGCCGCTGCCGGTCACTTCATGCAAGGCGTTGACCAGCTTGTCGGTGGCGAACGCCGCCTTCTCGCGGATATCGACCGGCGCTGTGTGATGATTGATGCCAAAGGCGAGCAGGTGCATGCAGAAAACCGGGAAATAGCCGCTATTGCCTGCGATTTTGACCCATCAGGGTCCGCTGTCAAGTTTGGGGCGACCGCGGCGATTTCAATGCGTTAAGGGTCAGGAATGTTACCCCGAGTTCCGTGGCTATTAATAGGATTCCCAGCATGAGCAATATCCAGCGATTGTCCGACCACCACTGCGTCATCAGCACGCCCAGCCCCCAATTGGCGGTGACCAGTAGGAAAACCAGCGGCAGGAATACCGCCGACACGGGTCGTTCCAAGCGCCGCAGCGCTACGGCCAGCAGGGCAAAGCCGAGAATGGCAAGGAGCTGATCGGCCACGCCGAAGAGCGGCCACAGCATGAGCCCGCCGCGGCCATGGCCGTCATGCAGCGCAAGCAGAGCCGAGAGACCGACGGCTGTCACGATCAAAGCCTTTTCATTTCCCGGGACGAAAGCGGGATAGCGCTCGGTCAGGCCGGCGAGCAACTGTTTTTGCGCGCGCAGACCGGTTTCCAGGGTTGCGATCAGCAGGCCGATGATCACCACCGCCATGAGCGAGCGCGCGAACGCCAGGTCCAGCCCCAGTCCCGCGGCGTGGCGCGCAAAACCGTTGATGTACAGTTCGAGGACTGTGTGTAAATCCATGAATGTTTCCCAGGACGCGTAACGCTGGTTCCAGTCCTGGACGTTCGGCAGGCCGGTGCTCCCGATGATGATGGCGCTCAATGCCAGCAGCCCCAGCGCCAAGGCCCCGCCGTAGCCGATATAGCGTGCGTCGGCTTCGCGTTTCATTTGGCGCACGGTGACGGCATTGGCGGCCAGCAGGTGAAATCCAGCCACGGCGCCGGAGGTGAGCGTCACGAACAGCCACGGGAGTGTATCCGGAATGCCGGGCCCCGCGTGGAATTCCGGCGCCACCAGGCTGGGCTGATCGATCATCACCGCGGTGTAAAAGATGAAAAGCGCTGTCCCCAGCAGCAGCGCGGTGAGATAGCCGCGTGGACGCATCAGTTTCCACATCGGCAGGCGCGTGACGTAATAGCCGTAGGCGAACAGAAGCATGACCCAAACCACCGTGGCATCGAACGGGAAATACGACTCGGCCGTTTCGAGGCGCAGCGCCCCGGTAAAGCTCAGCGGATGATTGCCGAGCAGCCACACGACCATGAGACTCAAGGTGAGCGCGATCAGGGTGGCGGGGATGATCTCGAAGTCCTCCCTGCCGCGCAGGAAGTTCCCCAGGAACAGCGCCATCGCGGTGATGATCCAGAATGGCAGAACCGAAGCGGGGAACGCCGCCAGGAGTTGTGCCGCCAGCGTGGCGCAGGCCGCGTTCATGATGAGCAACAGCAGAAACACGACCAGCGCGAAGAGCGCATGTGCCGGGGAGCCCAGCAGGCGCGCGGCGATTTCGGCCGGATTGCGACCCGGATAACGCAGGGACAACCACAGCGCGCCCAGCCCGTACGTGCCGGCCGCGACCACGGTGCCGACCACGGCCCATAGAAATGCCGGAACCCATCCCCATATTAAGGAAGTGATGCACCCCGTAACGGCGGTGCCGGCCGCCAGCGAAGCCACATGTTGGCCGAAAATCAGGTGGCGGCCGAACGTGCCGGGTTTTTCTGCGGCAGGCCGGTCGGGCGAGGGTGTACTATAATAATCTTTCCCAAGGCGAAAAACGCCCAACCCCAGAAGCTTGGAGTAGAAGCGGTAGCCGAAGGCGAATACCACCACGGCTATCATCAGCAAAACCAGAGAATTCATGATCTGTCCGTGCCGTCAGACGCAATGTGAAAGAAAATCCCGCTACCAGCCCTATCCGCCGGTTGCGCCGCTTTTCTGATATTAGAGACTGTAATGACTATTTTAGATGGCGCGGCGAATCTCCGCGCGCGGCGGCGGTCATAAAGACATTCAGCCTGTCACCCTTAAGCGGTTCGAGAACTACTATATATGATCATTTCCCGTTTTAACGTCATCCCGGTTTTATTGACCTTTTCCTTGCTGACGGCCTGTGCCGGCACGGTGCAGACCGAGCCATCGCACGAAGCGACTCCGCCAGCCGCCAAGGCCGAAGAAACCCTGCCCAAGGTCAGCCTGCAGCCGGAAATGCTTTATGACCTGCTGATTGGCGAGATTGCCGGTCAGCGGGGACAGATCGGCGTGGCGGCGGAGACCCTCGGCAAGGTGGCGCAGCAGACGCGCGACCCGCGCGTGGCCGAGCGCGCGACGCTGGCCGCACTTTATGCCAAGCGTTATGACGAGGCGCTCCAGTCGGCACGGTTGTGGGTTGAATTGCGACCAGGCGATGCCGAGGCCAGAGAAGCGATGATCAGCGCGCTGCTCGAGCTTGACCGGGTCGCGGAGGCCAAAAGCCACTTCGAGGCGCTTTTCGGTCTGGAGGAAACCCGCCGCAATCTGGATCAGGCCTATCTGCGCGCCGCCGCCGTGCTGGGACGCGCCAGCAATCGTGCCGCGGCGATCGATGTGATGCAATCGCTGGTCGCATTGAATCCGCGCAGCGCCTCGGCGCATTTCGCCATGGCGCATCTCATGGTCCGTGGCGGCGACCTGGATAAAGCCCTGGCCACCATCGACGAAGTGCTGAAACTGCGTCCGAACTGGGAGGAGGCGGCACTGTTCAAAGCGCGCCTTCTGCTTGCGCAGAAGGATCCGAACAAGACACGCGCCTTCTTTGAATCGTTCCTCGACAGCAACCCGCGCGCGACCAACGTCCGGCTCAATTATGCACGCTTCCTGATCGATCAGAAGGAATGGCAGAAAGCGCTCGTGGAGTTCAAGCGCGTGGCCGCGGACGCCCCGGACGATGCCGATACCATTTATGCCGTGGGCCTGCTTTCGCTGCAGAACAACCTCCTGGAAGATGCCGAGAAATATCTGAAGCGCGCTCTCGAGCTCCGCCCGGAGAACGATCAGGCGCGACTGTACCTGGGGCAGGTCGCCGAACAGGGCAAGCGTTACGCGGAAGCCGTCCGTTGGTACCGCGAGGTGGATGACGGCGAATATTATTTCGAGGCGCAGTTGCGGCTCGGTGTGGTGCTGGCAAGGCAGGGCGATCTGGCCGGAGCGCGCCGGCAACTGGATGGCATCATGGCGCAAAACGACCCGCAACGTGTGCAAGCGGCGCTCGCCCAGGAAACGATTCTGCGCGAGGCCAAGCTGTATCGTGAAGCGCTCGAAGTACTGAATACGGCGATTCAGGCCGTGCCCGGAGACAAGGATCTGCTCTACGCCCGATCCTTGGCGGCCGAGAAACTCGGCATGCTCGACGTGACCGAACACGACCTGCGCGAAATCCTCAAGCATGACCCGAAGAACGTCAACGCGCTCAACGCCCTGGGCTATACGCTCACGGATCGCACCACGCGTTTCCAGGAGGCGCTCGAACTGTTGAACCAGGCCATCGAGCTGAAACCGGACGACGCTTACATCATGGACAGCATGGGCTGGTTGCAATACCGGCTCGGTAATAACACGGAAGCGGTGAAATACCTCAAGCGCGCGCTGGATGTGCGCAACGACGCGGAAATCGCCGCGCATCTCGGCGAGGTGCTGTGGGTGATGGGCAATCATCGCGAGGCCGAGTCCGTCTGGAACAGCGCCCTGCGCGAAACGCCGGACAACGAAGCGCTTAACGGCGTCATCAAGAAATTCAAACCATGAGATATGCGGCGGGCCTCCTTGGCCTGACCGCACTCGCGGCCGGGTGCGCCACCGCACCCTCGCTTCCCCCGGTCGAGAATCCCGCCGCCACCTGGCAGGCGCGACAAACGGAGTTGCGTCCGATCACGACCTGGAAAATCCAGGGGCGCCTGGCGATGCGCACGGCCGAGGAAGGATGGCAAGCGTCGCTGAATTGGGTGCGCGAGGGTGAGCGGTATCGCATCGATCTCGTCGGCCCCCTGGGGCGCGGCCATCTGCGATTGACGCGGGATGACCAGGGCGCGGAATTGCGCGATGCCGATCGACACGTATGGCGCGCGGAAAATCCAGAACAACTTTTATACCAGACCACCGGCTGGCGCGTGCCGCTCGATGGGCTCAATTACTGGGTGCTCGGCCTACCCTTGCCCGATACCGCGGCAAGCCAGGAACTGGACCCACAGGGACGCTTGAAAACGCTGGCCCAATCCGGCTGGGACATACGGTTTCTGGAATACACCCGCTACGGTTCGCTCGATTTGCCGAGTAAACTCTTCATCAAGAGACAGGGCCGTGACACGAACGGCAACCCGGCCGAAGACGCCACGCTCGAGGTGCGGCTGGTCATCGAACGCTGGGCATTAATTAATAAATAAAAACAGGAGTCATGGGATGCAAACCTGGCCGGCACCGGCAAAGCTGAATCTTTTTCTGCGTATCACGGGCCGGCGCGCGGACGGTTATCACAGCTTGCAAACGATTTTCCAGTTTCTCGATTACGGCGATGAACTGGAATTCACGATGACGGACGATGGACGCGTCACGCGCACCACGCCGTTTCCCGGCGTGGACGAGGACAAGGACCTGGCGGTACGCGCCGCGCGCCTGCTGCAAGGGACCACCGGCACCGGCCGCGGTGTACAAATCCGTCTGACCAAGCGCATCCCCGCCGGTGGCGGGCTCGGGGGCGGCAGTTCCGATGCCGCCACGACCCTTCTGGCCTTGAATGAGCTGTGGGACGCGAAGCTTTCCCGCGCGGAACTCGCGACGTTGGGGCTCAGGTTAGGCACGGATGTGCCGGTCTTCGTCCAGGGGCAGGCGGCCTGGGCCGAGGGGATCGGAGAAATCCTTACTCCCATCGAGCCGGAAGAGGCCTGGTATCTGGTGG
>NZ_JBGQKW010000088.1:0-11041 GCF_041499725.1 Sulfuricaulis sp. | reverse complement strand
TGGGCAGCCGCGCGCCGAATTTCTTGCGCTGTACGCGTCGGATGTCCTCAAGCCACTCGCGGCCCGAAACATCGAGCCAGCCTTCAATCGCCTCCGCTGTCACCCCTTTTTCCTGTAATTCTTTCTGTATGCGCAACGGCCCGTAGCCCCGGTTGCGCCGCGCCCGGATCAGGCTTTCCATGAAACGATCGTCGGAAACGAGATGTTCCTGCTCCAACCGTTTCACGGTCTCAGCGGCAAGCGCTTCCGCGCATCCTTTTTTCAACAGCTTGTCGTGCAACTCACTCCGGCTGTGTTCGCGCCGCGCGAGATACTGCATGGCGAACTGACGCGCCCGCGCCGGAGTGATCTCCGGCGAATCCGGTTTCAGGTTTCTTCCTCCGCCGTGGCTTCCACTGCCTCTTCGTCACCGGCCGCCACCTTGATTGCCGTCATGGCCTTCTCGCGGATGCGTTTCTCGATCTCGGCGGCGATGTCCGGATTGTCCTTCAGGAACTGGCGGGCGTTGTCCTTGCCCTGGCCGATGCGCTCCTTGTTGAAGCTGTACCAGGCGCCGGTCTTGTCGACGATGCCGCTCTCGGACCCGATGTCGACGAGTTCGCCTTCCTTCGAGATGCCTTCATTATAAATGATGTCGAACTCGGTCTGGCGGAACGGCGGTGCGACCTTGTTCTTGACCACTTTCACGCGCGTCTGGCTGCCGATCACTTCTTCGCCCTTCTTGATCGCGCCGATGCGGCGGATGTCGAGGCGCACCGAAGCGTAGAACTTGAGCGCGTTGCCGCCGGTCGTAGTTTCGGGATTGCCAAACATCACGCCGATCTTCATGCGTATCTGGTTAATGAAGAGCACCAGGGTATTGGAGCGTTTGATGTTGGCGGTCAGCTTGCGCAGCGCCTGACTCATCAATCGCGCCTGCAAACCCATGTGTGAGTCGCCCATTTCGCCCTCGATCTCGGCCTTGGGGGTCAGCGCCGCCACCGAGTCGATCACCACGATATCCACGCCGCCCGAACGCACCAGCATGTCGGTGATCTCGAGCGCCTGCTCGCCGGAATCCGGCTGTGAGACCAGCAAATCATCGATGTTAACGCCGAGCTTCTTGGCGTACAGGGGATCGAGTGCGTGTTCCGCGTCGATGAAAGCCGCCGCTCCGCCCAGTTTCTGGACCTGGGCGATCACGGAAAGAGCCAGCGTCGTTTTTCCCGAGGATTCCGGTCCGTATATCTCCGCGACCCGGCCGCGCGGCAAGCCGCCGATGCCGAGGGCGATATCGAGCCCCAGCGACCCGGTGGAAACCGCCTCGACCTGCTGCACCACGCCGGCGTCACCCAGGCGCATCACCGAGCCCTTGCCGAACTGTTTATCGATCTGTCCCAGGGCCATGTTCAATGCCTTGGTTTTGTTGGTATCCATGCCTGTTCTCCTGCGGTAAACCGCCTAAACGGTTGTTCAGTGCACTTAGAAAAGCTGTGTTACAAACGATTATTCCACAAGTCTCTGGAGCGGCCTAGCCCTACCGTGCTATGAAATTACAGCTATGAAATCAGGAGCCACGGAAGAGAATCGAACCTGAATATCGTGCGGTGGTTGTAGGTTGTTTGAGACCATTACTTAGTTAAGGTAATTCCAAAGGGGTGTCCGTTGGGGATGTTTTCAGGAACTGGCGAGTTTATTCAGCTAAATGGGGATGATTCAAAAACTTCCTTGAAACCGTGTCAGCAAAACATTTGTTTTGTGGGCTTCCAACACAGCTAAAACTGGGTTCAAATAGAAATGATTTATTCTTAGATTTTTAGGCCTCGTGTTACTTGGACGGGGAGTGTCTATGCGGCTCATTTGAAAAACACCGCCGCCCAATTAAAGAAGCAGTCAATCACAAGTAGTTTGGCGACGGCCCGAAACACACGTCTACCGTTCTCCACCCGATCTGTATATCGTAGTGATGCTATTCATGCAAAAGTCCCACACTCATTCAGACCCCTCAGTGGCCAGAGCGATTGGCGCACATCGAAGTCCGTTTCGAGTCTTCCCCTCGCTTTGCACGCCACGCCGACAATGTTGGCCGGGTGCCCAACACCCCGGCGCCTTGCGGCGCCGGGGTGACTCCGCGGACTATTGATAGCTGCCGGCGGTGGTGACGGAGACGGGACTCGCACCCGCCGCGACCGTGGCGGTGGCCATCGGCGTGAGGCTACCGTCCGCACCGATCGTGTATTGCGAGACGTTAGCACTGGTGGCGTTCGCCACGTAGGCGTACTTCCCGCTCGGATCGACGGTGACGGAGGCGGGATTCGTTCCCGCCGCGACTGTGGCGGTGGCCATCGGCGTGAGGCTCCCGTCCACACCGATCGTGTACTGCGAGACGGTGTTGTCGTTGAAGTTCGCCACGTAGGCGTACTTCCCGCTCGGATCGACGGTGACGGATATGGGAACCGACCCCGCCGCGACCGTGGCGGGCACATTCGCCGTGAGGCTACCGTCCATACCGATCGTGTATTGCGAGACGTTAGAGGTGCTGGCGTTCGCCACGTAGGCGTACTTCCCGCTCGGATCGACGGTGACAGAGGTGGGATTCGCCCCCGCCCCGACCGTGGCGGTCGCTATCAGCGTGAGGCCCCCATTCGCACCGATCGTGTATTGCGAGATGGTCGCGCTGGCATCGTTCGCCACGTAGGCGTACTTCCCGCTCGGATCGACGGTGACGGAGAAGGGACCCGCCCCCGCCGCGACCATGGGGGTGGCCATCGGCGTGAGGCTACCGTTCGCGCCGATCGTGTCTTGCGAGACATTATCGCTGCTGGCGTGCACCACGTAGGCGAACCTCCCGCTCGGATCGACGGTGACGGAGAAGGGATTCGCCCCCGCCGCGACCGTGACAGTGGCCATCGGCATGAGGCTACCGTTCACGCCGATCGTGTACTGCGAAACGTTGGCGCTGCCGTCGTTCGCCACGTAGGCGTACTTCCCGCTCGGATCGACGGTGACGGATTCAGGACCCATCCCCGCCGCGACCGTGGCGGTGGCCATCGGCGTGAGGCCCCCGTCCGCGCCGATGGTGTACTGTGAGACGGTGTTGTCGTTGTTAGCCACGTAGGCGTACTTCGGCACCGGGGCGGTCGGGCTCGCGCCATGACTCATCGCCAACGAATTCGGAGTGACCTGCGCGGCGACCGTGGCGGGCACATTCGCCGTGAGGCCCCCATTCGCACCGATCGTGAACTGCGAGATGGTATTGGTGAGAATGTTCACCACGTAGGCATACTTCCCGCTTGGATCGACGGTGACGGAGTAGGGAATCGGCCCCGCCCCGACCATGGGGGTCACCATCGGCGTGAGGCTACCGTTTGCGCCGATCGTGTACTGCGAGACGGTGTCGTTAAATTGGTTGGCCACGTAGGCGTACTTCCCGCTTGGATCGACGGTGACGGATTCGGGACCCATCCCCGCCGCGACCGTGGCGGTGGCCATCGGCATGAGGCTCCCGTCCGCACCGATCGTGTACTGCGAGACGTTGGCGCTCTTCGAGTTCGCCACATAAGCATATTTCCCGCTCGGATCGACAGTGACGGAGGCGGGCTGCGTCCCCGTTGCAACTGTGGCAGTGGCCATCGGCGTGAGACTCCCGTTCGCACCGATGGTGTACTGTGAGACATTGGCACTGCCACCGTTCGCCACGTAGGCGTACTTCCCGCTCGGATCGACGGTGACGGAGGCGGGATTCATCCCCGCCGCGACCGTGGCGGTGGCCATCGGCGTGAGGCTCCCATTAGCACCGATGGTGTATTGCGAGACAGTGTTGTCGCTGTTGACCACGTAGGCGTACTTCCCGCTCGGATCGACGGTGACGGAGGCGGGACCCGCCCCCGCCGCGACCGTGGGGGTCGCCATCGGCGTGAGGCTCCCGTCCGCACCGATCGTGTACTGCGAGACGTTGGCGCTGGTGGCGTTCGCCACGTAGGCGTACTTCCCGCTCGGATCGACGGTGACGGAGATGGGAAACGTCCCCGTTGCGACCTTGCCCGCGAACGTGAGGCGGCCGGTCGCGGCATTGACGGCATAGGCCGCGATGCTGTTGTCTCCCTGGTTGGTTACATAGGCAAAACGCGGGAAGACGGCCGTTGCGCCGGTGGATGGGGTGCCTCCGCTGCTCTCGCCCGAGTCGCAGGCCACCAGCAATAACACCGCCAGGACGGCCGGAATCGTCGCGCGAATGCGTCGCAGGATCATGGGTTTCATGGTTTCTGAGTCATATTTATTGATTGTTGTAAAACCGGGTCCCACCCCTTTGAGCTACCCGAACTAGGTGGAATTGGCCGGCCCGATTAGGGCTTAATGCGTTTTCGGGCTTTAAAAACCGAGTTGTGTTTCGGTGTCACGGCTAGCGGCGCCGTCGACCTATTCCCCAGGACGCTGTGCGGTTGTGTGCTCACACCTGGCTGTAGCGGTATCGCCATTGCTTAATACCAATATACGCTTCCTTCAGTTTGAAGGGCAATATATAGATACACACTGTGCTCAATTTGTGCTCAACGCCACCTCTCTCCAGCTCATTCCAGCCTACTCCAGCCAAGATGAGGCAATACCATAAATCATTACTGCGGTAGGCTGGAGTGAGTAGAAATGAGCTGGAGTAGGTTGCCGTAGGTTGGCAGGAATTAATTCACACGGCAGGGGTCGCAGGTTCGAACCCTACATCATCCACCAACCCTTGTTCCATTTTTAGTCACACGCAGCGCTGCTCATACCAACGCCGCGCTTGCCATCCACCCTCCCCAGGTGATCAGCGCGCCACCGCTCGCGCGGCTGACCCATAATCCTCGCGGCAGGGTCTTTTCCAACAACACGAAGACGGTCAGCAGCGCGATCCACAACAGGTTCATCACCCCGACGACGAACAACACCAGCATCAACAGCCAGCAACAGCCGGTACAGTAGAGTCCATGCCGTAGACCCATAACGAGCGCGCCCGAGGTCCCGTCGCGCCATTCATTGAGTAGAAACGCCAGCGGCGAGCGGCAGCGGGCTAGGCAGGCGTGCTTCGCGGGGGTCCACTGATAGACGCCGGCGGCGATCAACACCGCGCCTCCCAGCAACGGGCTAGTACCGACCATCGCGGGCGAGATCAGCATCGCGGCGTGCATTCCCCATTGCACCAAGGTGGCCGCCAGGCTGAAGCCGGTCCATACAATGAGATATCCAAACAGAAACAGCCAGCTCGCGATAAAGGATTGGCCTTGGGCACGACGCTGGTGTTGGATGCGGGCGAACAGGAGAACCACGAGGCTGACCGACGGGGCCATCATGCCCGTCATCATGATGGCCCACATCGTGAACACCAGCGCCAGGTCCCACGGGCCCCAGACGTGGTTGCCGGGCATTGCCATGTCCACCAGGTCCATGTGATCCATGGCCCATGCCTGATAGACCAGGTAAACCCACGCGAGCAGCGTGACGCTAACAATGCTGCCGATAACTACGGCGCGGCTGGCTGGTCTCCCGAGCTTTCCCTCAGGCTTGGTAGCTGAAGGGAGAATAGAAGCCATTCTTCTGGGAAACCTCCACGCTGTACCCGTGATCGTGATAGCTGAGCTTCTTCGAGTGGCACACCACCGCCGGATAGCCCGGCACCGCCGTGAACGGGACGTTGGCGAGCGTAACGTCTTGTCCGCCTTGGCCGGCCAGCGCCTCGATCTCCATTTGCGCCACCTGCGGAATCGTCAGGCTGCGCTGCTTGCCGTTGGCGCGGTAATCGATGGCGACGCTTTTGACGCCCAGGACCTCACCGATCAACGGCCCCAGGTTCGCCAGATGTCCACCGGCCTGTCCCGAGAAAATCTTGGTCAAGGCGTCGCGTTGCTTGTCGTTGGCCTTCTGATCCACGTACAAGGCGACTTTCCATTTCGTTTGCAGCATGTGTCCGGGCGTGTGCGCAAACAGCACGGCATTGAGACCATCGAGCCGGGTGTCGTCGAAGCTGCCTTGGTCGACATGCCAGGCGAGCAGTACATTACAGTCGCCGTCGGTCGGCGGGCCGGTGAACACGCACGGACAGGCCGCGTTGCAGTTGCAAGCTTCAAAGTAGGTCCCTGCGACTTTCCATTGTGTAGCCATGATGTCTCTCCTTTACTCGTGCCTCCACTGGTTATGCGATTTGTTTATCAGTAATTAAAGAATTTTTTGTTGTTACTACTTTTTCAGCTTTGCCTTGACCCATTGTTCCGCGGGAGGCTGGCCGGGAACACTGCTGGTTATCGTTCCCTCAAGCGCGTTGCCCTTGACGGTTCCTTTCCAATGGAGTTTCTGGCCTTGGGCGTTGGCGATCTCGGACTCGAAGATAATGGTTTTCCCCTGCGCCGTTGCGGTATAAGGAGCGGTGCCGAAACCCGTGCTGCGGCAAAATGACGATTCAAACTTGCCATCCTTAAAAATCAGTTCGTCCTTATCGATAGGTTCGACGCTGCCCTTGTTGCCGAATTCACCGGCAAAGGTCTTTCCATCGAGCGGACCCGCGACGGCGGGCAGTGCCATTCCTAGCATCGCCACGGCAAAAACCGTGACAAAATAACGAAGCCACATCGCTATGCGTTGCATTAGCATTGTCTTTCTCCTCCGTTCAGAAATATTAGACTTGGAAACAAAACCCAACAATTGAGCCGCATAAAAAGGTCAAGAGTCAGAAGCGTGAGTCGCCGTGGATATAATTTCTGTCCCCGTTTATGGGGTGTCTCCGAATCTTGAACTGAATTTAGTATGAAGCATTCTCCGCGTTAGAAGCAATTAAAAGGAGCAGATGAATATAAGGGAATACTTAATTAGCGAGATCAAGAACAAGAACAGCGTCAGAGCACCAACAATCCGGTGTATTTACGGCGTTCGGGGGCGACGGTCCCGCGTTCCCGTGGCGTGGTAACTGTGCCCACTTCAGCGGATAAATTCGAGCAGGCCCTGAAGTGCGGCGATGACCGATTGCCGGCGCACATTTTCACGGTCACCGGTAAAAAGATGTTTCGCGGTAACGGACTCGCGCTTCTTCGCGGCCCAGGCGATGCAGACCGTGCCGACCGGTTTCTCTGGCGTGCCGCCGCTCGGACCAGCAATACCCGTAATCGCGAGCGCGACCTGCGCGTGGGAATGGGTGAGCGCGCCTTCGGCCATGGCACGTGCGCACTGCTCGCTCACGGCGCCATGGCGTGAGAGGATCGTGGTGCTGACGCCCAGCATCTCGCGCTTGGCGAGATTGGTGTAGGCGACGAATCCACGCTCGAACCACTCGGAACTGCCCGCCACCGAGGTGATCACCTGCGCCACCCAGCCGCCGGTGCAGGATTCGGCCGTGGCCAGCATCAGCCCCTGCCTTTTGAGCGCATGCACCACTTCGCGTATTAATAAGGTATCAATTTCCATATGAGCGCCGGGTGACGGGTCAGTCGTTGCCGGTACTTATAATAAACTCCACAGCATCTTCACGCCGAGAATAGTCACAAAGGCGGCGAATATGCGCCGCAGGGTGGCATCGGAAAGCCGATGGGCGAGGCGCGCGCCGAACGGCGCGGCCAGTATGCTCGCCCCCACGATTCCGGCAAACGCCGGCAACACCACATAGCCAACGCTCCAGGGCGGCAATCCTTCTACGTTCCATCCGGCCACGACATAGCCGACGGCGGCGCTGAGCGCGATGGGAAATCCGATCGCCGCCGAGGTTGCAATCGCCTGGCGCGCCGGCACGCCGTACCAGGTCATGAACGGCACCGACATCGAACCGCCGCCGATGCCGAAGAACGCCGACATCAGGCCGATCACCCCGCCGACCGCGCTCACCCCCGCCGCGCCCGGCAGGCGGCGGCGATGCGCCGACGTCGCCATGGTGCCGCGCGACATCTGCAGCGCCAGCAGGAACATGAACACCACGAACATGATGCGCAGTGTCCGCCCCGCCAGTACATGCGCGATAGCCGCGCCGAGCAGCGAGCCGACGACGATGCCGGGCGTGATGCTTTTGAAGATGGACCAGTTCACGGCTCCGCGGCGCTGATGCGCCAGCACCGAGGAAACCGCGGTAAAAACAATCGTGGCCATCGAGGTGCCGAGCGCCGCCTGCATGATGACGTCCGGGTTGACGTGCTGGGTCTCGAACACCATGACCAGCACCGGCACGATGAGCGCCCCACCGCCGATGCCGAGCAGGCCGGCCATGACACCGGCCAGGCCGCCCATCACGATCAATGTCAGTGTTTCCATGAACCATCCGCCGGGACGTTTCCGTCCATCATACGCTGCTCGCTCATCCGTGTTTTTCTGGAGCAGGACAAATGGCAGGACGCTTTGGTGCTATTTCCCGTACATGTGGTCGGGCAGCCACATGACGATCTGCGGGAACACCGCCAGCAGCACGATCGAGAGCAGCATGATGACGAGGAACGGCAGCACGCCGTAAATGATTTGTTTGAAGGTGATATCGGGGGCGATGCCGTTGATGACGAACAGGTTGAGCCCCACCGGCGGATGGATCAGGCCCATCTCCATGAGGATGGTCATGATGACGCCGTACCAGATCAGGTCGAAACCGTGTGCCTGCAGGCCCGGCAGGATCACGGGCGTGACCATGAGGATGATCGCCACCGGCGGCAGGAAGAAGCCCAGTACCACCAGCAGCACGTTCACCCAGAACAGGTAGGCCCACTTGGACAGCGGCAGGCTCACCAGCCACTCGGTGGCGCTCTGGGTGATGTGCAGATAGCTCATCACGTAGGTGAACAGGAATGCCGTGGCGATGATCATCATGATCATGCAGCTTTCACGCGCGGCGCCCGACAGGATGTCCTTGAACTCGCGCCAGTGATAAACGCGGTACACCAGGACCACCATGAGCAAGGCGCCGAACGCGCCCACCCCGGCAACTTCGGACGGCGTGGCCCAACCGCCGTACATGGCCGCCATCACCACGACGATGAGCGCGACGAACGGCAGCAGCCGCGGGATGGTTTCGAAACGCTCCCGCCAGCTGAAGCGCTCTTCCGGCGGCAACTGCGCCACCTGCGCCGGGTCCATGCCGGCCAGCATCCGGCGTTTCTCGCGCACGCTGGCGTAGACCACCCACAGCGCAAAAAATACCGCGAGCATGACGCCCGGCACCACGCCGGCCATGAACAGCCTGCCGATGGATTGCTCGGTGATGATGCCGTAGATGATCAGGGTGATGCTTGGCGGGATCAGGATGCCGAGCGTGCCGCCCGCGGCGATCAGACCTGCGGCCAGTTCCGGTGAATATCCGCGCCGGCGCATCGCCGGGATGCCCATGCCGCCGATCGCGGCACAGGTGGCGGGGCTCGAGCCGCACATGGCGGCGAAGATGGCGCAGCCGGCGACGTTCGCCACGCCGAGTCCGCCGGGCAGGCGGTATAGCCAGCGGTGCGTGGATTCATACAGATCGACCGCGGCGCGCGTCTTGCCGATAGCCGCGCCCATCAGGACGAACAACGGGATCGCGAGCAGGGTGAAATTGTTGAGCTCGCCATAGAACGTCTGCGCGATCATGCCGATGTTGGCCGCCGGCATGAAAATGAACATGAACAAAAGCGCGACGCTGCCGAGGGCGAAGGCGATCGGCACGCCGCTGAAAAACAGCAGAAACGCGGCACTGACGTAGAGCAAGCCGATTTGGAACGTGGTCACGTCATTCCCCTACTACATCGTGTTCGACAGCGGCGGTCGGGTGCAACAAGTCGTCGCCGATCTGCACCAGCAGCTGCAGACAGAGCGTCGTCATCCCGAATCCCATGAAGGCATAGGGAATCCACTCCTTGGGCGCCCAGGTGGAATTGCTGACCCAGCCGCCCTCCCAGGCCTGGTGGAAATGTTTCCAGACGTAAACAGTGACAAAAGCGCAAAACAACAGCGACAGGATGTCGCTCAGCAGGCGCCGGCGGCGTTTCCACCGCGCCGACAACAGCCCGTCGAGCACTTCGATGCCGACGTGGCCACGTTTCATCTGGGTGTGTGCCGCCGCCAAAAACGTGGCGGCGATGAGCATGAAGATATTGAACTCGAGGTTCCAGTCGTGCGGCTGGTGGAACAGATAGCGCCACACCACTTCGTAGGAGATCGCAAGCGTGGAGACGATAATAAGCAACGCCGCCACGTAGCCGAGAAAAACATTGAACCGTTGGACGACGGCGCCGAACCAGTCCCAGGCCTTGAGCATAAGGTGCCTTCCCGTCAGGCCCCCTGTCGCGCGACAGGGAGCGATGGCCGGATTACTTCACCGCCTCCGCCATTTCCATCAGCTTCTTGCCATCCTTAACGTTGTCCTCGAAGTTCTTCCAGGCGCTCTCCTTGGCCAGCTTGCGCCATTTCTGGAAGGTGGCATTGTCCATGTCGTGCACTTGCGCGCCCGCCTTGCCGTAGACTTCGGCCAGGGTCTTGTCGTCCTCGTGGCAGGAATCGACGGCGAACTTTTCCAGGGACGCGCCGACTTCCATGACAATCTTCTGCTGCGCCGGGGTCAGGGAGTCGTAGGTGGCCTTGGACATAAGCAGCGGCTCGAACATGAACCAGAAAGTCTTGTCGCGCGCCGTGGTCACGTGCTTGGCCAGTTCGTACAACCGGAAGCTGACGAGCGAAGCGCTGGAGGTCCACACGCCGTCGAGCACGCCGGACTGCATCGCGCTATAGGTCTCGTCGGAAGGCACGTTGGTGATGGAGCCACCCGCCGCTTTGAGCAGCTCGTCCATGGACTTGCCGGCGCCGCGCACCTTGAGGCCCTTGGTGTCTTCCGGCACCAGGATCGCCTTGTCGCGCGACACGCCGCCACCGGCCTGCCAGATCCAGGTGACGATCTTGACGTTATGCTCGTCGAGGATGCGGGTGAGCTCCTTGCCGATCGGGGCCTGCTTCCAGCGATAGCCCTGCTCATAGCTGGTGATCAGCGCCGGCATCAGCGTGATGTTCACCTCCGGGATCTTGCCGCCGGAATAAGCGAGCGGATAGAGCGTCATGTCCAGGGCGCCGGCCGAGAGCGAGTCGAGCTGCTGCATCGTCT
>NZ_JBGQKW010000087.1:0-11158 GCF_041499725.1 Sulfuricaulis sp. | reverse complement strand
GCAACGCAAATAGGACAGGTCGAACGGGGTAACCATTTACGCGCTCTCCGGTGGTTCACGGAGCAGGACCAGTCAATCCGCAAGCACGTAACTGGAAGGATGGGGTCAGAAGCGGAACGCTCAGGGTAATGCCTGAGATATCCGGCTCGTTGCCGGAACGTCCAATACAGCGGACGGGCAGACGGACCCCAAGCGATGATCCTTGGTAGGTTTATGCAAACAGGAGAATGACCGTGACACAGAACGCAGCGATGCGTTCTGTCGGTACACGGGGAACATGGGAGCAACTCGATTGGAAATCTATTCGATTCCATGTTGCCCGACTCCAAGAGCGAATCTATCAGGCAGCGCGACGCGATGAGAGTGAGCGCATTCGGAAGCTCCAAAAGCTTCTGATGCGCTCGGAGGCGGCGAGGCTTCTCGCCGTCAGGCAGGTCACGCAGGACAACTCGGGCAAGACAACGCCCGGTGTTGACGGCGTGGCCGATCTTGCTCCTGAGGATCGGCTGAAATTAGCCGACACCCTCAGACTCCGGTACCGGGCTAACGCGGTTCGCCGCGTCTGGATTCCGAAGCCGGGCAAGCAAGAGAAACGACCCCTGGGTATCCCTACCCTGCGGGATCGGGCGACGCAGGCGCTGATGAAACTCGCGCTGGAACCGGAATGGGAGGCTCGCTTCGAGCCACACTCCTACGGTTTTCGGCCGGGACGCAGCGCCCACGATGCGATTGGAGCGATTTTCCATGCACTCAGCGGTAAGACCGCTTACGTGTTGGATGCCGATATCTCGGCATGCTTCGACCGCATCGACCACGCGGCACTGCTCGCCAAGCTTCAGCTAAAAGGCAAGATGCTCGGGCAAATCCGGGCCTGGCTCAAGGCGGGAGCAATGGACGGAGAAGTATACATGCCGGCGCACGGCGGGACGCCGCAGGGGGGAGTCATCTCACCCCTGCTCGCGAACATCGCCCTGCACGGTATGGAGACGGAGGTGAAGTCACGACTCCTGGAAGACCTGAGGCAGTTCAGTAAAGCCAAAGGTCAGAAATGCGGTCGGGATAGGATCCTTGCCTCCATGTCCATCATCCGGTACGCGGACGATTTCGTGGTCATCCACGAGTCGCTCGACATCGTGATGAAGGCTAGGCAGTGCATCGAGGAATGGCTGAAATCGGTAGGACTCGAACTGAAGCCTGAGAAGACGCGTGTCGTGCACACGAAGATGCCGTTGAAGGAAAACCCTCCGGGGTTCGACTTTCTCGGCTTTAGCGTGCGGCACTATGCGAAGAAATCGGGCGCGGGGCGGAAACTGCTGATCAAGCCTGCGAAGAATGGCATTCAGCGTCATCGGGGCAACCTTGCCGAGCTTCTCCGGTTGTTGAGAGGAGCCACGCAAGAGCAGGTGATCAAGGCGCTCAACCCCCGCATTCGGGGCTGGGCGAACTATTACCGGCATGTGGTCTCGAAGCAGGCCTTTTCGAAGCTGGACAACCAGCTTCACTGGGTCTTGCGCCGCTGGGCAAAGCGTCGACACCCGAACAAGTCGGGGGACTGGGCCTTCAATCGGTACTGGTCCTACCGTAAAACGCGCTGGGAGTTCAGGGACAAGCAATTGTCACTGCACCAGCACGCCGACACGGAAATTGTCCGGCATGTGAAGGTGATTGGCGATCGTTCGCCCTTCGACGGGGAGGCGGCCTACTGGTCCGAAAGAGCGGTACGGAACAGCCGGTCGCCGTTACGGGCTCGGCTCATAGCCAAGCAGGGAAACCGTTGTGTCTGGTGCCGGGGCATTCTGTACTGGAACGATCCGCAGGAAAAGCATCATTTGGACCGCGACAGACGGAATAACCGCCCGAGTAACCTCTGGCTGGTTCACCGGCATTGCCACGACGGTGTACATCGCGTCGAGTACGCCTGACAGCAAAAGCTGTTGGAAATACCGACAGAAACGCTGTTTTAGGTATATCCGGCTGGAAATTTTGGCCGGACGCTGATAAAGTCGCCACCCTTTAAAAGGTGGCGCAGGCATCAGCTGGGAGCCGTATGTGTGGAAACTCACACGTACGGTTCTAAGGCGGGCGGGAGGGGGCGACCCCTCCCGCCAAGCCACCCCGAAGCGTAACTGACAGCATACTGAGGTAAATATTGATGACCGTCCCCCGCGAGACCAAGGCAAAGGTCATGCAGGAATACCAGACTCACGATGGAGACACCGGTTCGCCGGAGGTCCAGGTTGCCCTGCTGTCCACCCAAATCGAAGAATTATCCGCTCACTTTCAGACACATCCCAAAGATCACCATTCGCGCATCGGTCTTCTGAAGATGGTCAACAAGCGCCGCCAGCTGCTCGAGTATCTGAAGAGCACCGACGGCGACCGCTATCGCGCGCTCATTGAGCGGCTCGGCCTGCGCAAGTAACGAAGCACATCGAGGACATAGTCTTGGCAAAAATTACCAAATCATTTCAGTACGGCAGTCACACCGTTACCCTGGAAACCGGCGAAATCGCCCGTCAGGCCAGCGGCGCATGTTTGGCCAGTATGGGCGAAACCATTGTGCTCGCGACCGCGGTGACGATGAAGGAACCAATGCCGGGCAAGGATTTCTTCCCCATGACGGTGGACTATCAGGAAAAAACCTTCGCCGCCGGCCGCATCCCGGGCGGGTTCTTCAAGCGCGAAGGCCGCCCCTCGGAAAAAGAAATTCTCACCTCGCGCCTCATCGACCGTCCCATCCGCCCGCTGTTTCCGGAAGGATTCACCAACGAAGTCCAGATAATCGCCACCGTGATCTCCGTGGATCCGGACATCGATGCGGATATCGTCGCCATGCTCGGCGCCTCCGCGGCGCTCAAGCTCTCGGGCGCTCCGTTCAACGGCCCCATCGGCGCGGCGCGCGTGGGCTACAAGGACGGCAAGTACCTGCTCAATCCGGGTAACAAGGAACTCGTCGACTCGCAGCTCAACCTCGTCGTCGCCGGTACCGCCAAGGCGGTGTTGATGGTGGAATCCGAGGCCAAGGAGCTGTCGGAAGAAATCATGCTCGGCGCCGTCATGTTTGGCCACGAGCAGATGCAGACGGCGATCAAGGCCATCAACGAACTCGTGAAAGACGCCGGTGTGCAAGCCTGGGCCTGGCAGCCGCCGGTCGAGGACAGCGCGCTCAAGAACACCCTGCAAACCGAATTCGGTCCACTCATCGCCGAGGGCTATCGCATTAAAGAGAAGGGCGCCCGTCAGGACCGCGTGGCCGAGATCCACGAGATGGCGGTCGGCAAACATGCCGCCGAAGGCGCACCCGCGGGCACGAAGGAAAAGGTACAGAAAATTATTGGTGATATCGAATACCGCACCGTTCGCGATCAGATTCTGTCAGGTGAGCCGCGCATCGACGGGCGCAACACGCGCACTGTGCGTCCCATCACCATTCGCACCGGCGTGTTGCCGCGTACCCACGGCTCGGCGCTGTTCACCCGCGGCGAGACCCAGGCGCTGGTCGTGACCACGCTCGGCACCGGCCGTGACGCGCAGATCATCGACGCGCTGGAAGGCGAACGCAAAGAACCGTTCATGCTGCATTACAACTTCCCGCCGTACTCGGTGGGTGAAGTTGGCCGCGTCGGCAGCCCCAAGCGCCGCGAGGTCGGTCACGGACGTCTGGCCAAGCGCGCCATGATTGCGGTACTGCCGGACATGGCGGTGTATCCCTATGTTCTGCGCATCGTGTCCGAAATCACCGAGTCCAACGGCTCCAGCTCCATGGCCAGCGTCTGCGGTGCCTCGCTGTCGATGATGGACGCCGGCGTGCCGATCAAGGCGCCGGTGGCGGGCGTCGCCATGGGCCTCATCAAGGAAGACAAGCGCTTCGCGGTGCTCACCGACATCATCGGCGACGAGGATCACCTCGGCGACATGGATTTCAAGGTAGCCGGCACCACGACCGGCGTGACCGCGCTGCAGATGGACATCAAAATCGAAGGCATCAACAAGGAAATCATGGATGCCGCCCTCAAGCAGGCCAAGGAAGGGCGTCTGCATATTCTCGGCGAGATGAGCAAGGTGATTTCCGCGCCGCGTGCCGAGCTTTCGGAATACGCACCGCGCATTATCGCCATCAAGATCAATCCGGAACGCATCCGCGACGTGATCGGCAAGGGTGGCTCGGTTATCCGCGCGTTGTGCGAGGAGACCGGCTGCACCATCGACATCGAGGACGACGGCACGGTCAAGATCGCCTCGGCCGACAACGCCGCGGCGCAGGAAGCGTGCCGGCGCGTCAAGCAGCTCACGGCGGATATCGAAGTCGGCATGATCTACGAGGGCAAGGTCGCCAAACTCATGGATTTCGGCGCCTTCGTCACCATCCTGCCCGGCAAGGACGGTCTGGTGCACATTTCGCAGATCTCGCGCGAGCGCGTCGAGAACGTTGGTGACAAACTAAAAGAAGGCGAAGTCGTCAGGGTCAAGGTGCTGGAAGTGGACAAACAGGGCCGCATCCGTTTGTCCATGAAGGCGCTGGAAGAAGAGTCTGTCTGAGCATTTCGCGCTTAAGCAGTTAAAAAAGGGAGCTTCGGCTCCCTTTTTTATGCTCGTTGTACCGGCAATTGAATCTGGCTAAGCTGGTAAACGGATTATTTTAGTTGTTGTCACAAACGAGCATTGATATGGCTCGTTTTGGTGGTAATGAATTCTCATCCTTCTCGGTTCCGCTGGTGTTCGATGGTCGCTACTTCGTCCTAGAGCCGGGCAACCCGGTGCTGCTCTCTGTTTTCATTGAGCGAGAAGGAAAGCCGATCTTTGAAGTGCTAAAGAATAAAGGTGTAAATAACCCGATAACCGATGTTGCGAGTAACGTAACAGGCGTACTCACGGTCACGGATAAGATGTCCGGCAAGTTTCTTTACAAGGTCCGCCCTGGGTCGGAAACAAGCATAGCATTCGGCAAGCTTGACGGTGGTGAAATCTCGGCGCGCGTCTCGGACCGCTCAATTCAAGTTGGCGGAATCACACTCGAAAATAATCAGTTCCATGGAGTAATGGCTGGTGTTGTGGTTCAAGCAAATGGTGCCGTTGGTATAGGTGCTCCAATTCCACCTACAGTTTTGAAGTTGCTGAAAAGTGCCAGCTAACCCGGCGTTGCACCCAATGCTCAATCTGCTGTGTGGTTTAGCGCGGTAGCAAGCGTAGGGCGCGTATCACGCGCCGATCAAATATAATCCCTGCATGCCGAACTACCGGCGCACCAATATTGACGGTGGAACGTATTTCTTTACTGTCAACACGCTGAGCCGCCAAACCTTCCTGCTGGATGACGATGTCCGAACGGCATTGCGGGAAGGCATTGCGTTGGTGAGGCAATCCCATTCTTTCACCGTCAACGCTTGGGTGCTGCTACCAGATCATCTGCATTGTATCTGGACATTGCCGCCTAATGACCGTGATTTCTCGACGCGTTGGCGGGTCATCAAACGCACCGTAACGCAACTCTGCGGCGCCCGTCTGAATCGTCCTGATCTCATGACTGTTCAACGCAGGCAACGCAAACAAAGCACGCTCTGGCAGCATCGCTACTGGGAACATCTGATACGGGATGAACACGATTATCGACGTCATGTCGATTATATCCACTGGAATCCAGTCAAACACGGTTATGTCGGGCGGGCAGGTGACTGGTCTTATTCAACGTTCCATCGGCATGTGGCGCAAGGTATTTATCCGCCTGATTGGGGAATCAGTGTAGCGATAACCGATGGTAGTGATTTTGGTGAATTGGAGTAATAATTTGGCGCGTGATACGCGCCTTACGTTTGCCGCGTACCGTTGATATGAAAGAATGCCCGTGAAACAAAGAAAAATCTTATTGGCGGTGTTGATAATGGTCGGAGCCTGCTTTGCAGCCACTATAGCTGTTAATGCCCGCGAAACGGAGGAACACGCCATGTCATTGACCATCACATCTTCTGCATTCCGTCACAACGCGGATATTCCCGCGCGCTACACCTGCGACGACGAGGATATGTCGCCGCCGCTGTCGTGGACCGGCGTGCCGGCCGGCGCCAAGAGTCTGGTTTTGATCGTGGACGATCCCGACGCGCCGGACCCGAAGGCGCCGAAGATGACCTGGGTTCACTGGGTGTTGTACAACCTGCCACCGGGCACGACGAGCCTTGCCGAAGACGCGGACGCAGAGGATCTGCCCAAAGGAACTCTCGAAGGCATCAATGACTGGAAACGCACCGGTTACGGCGGCCCTTGTCCGCCGGTCGGCCGCCATCGTTATTTCCACAAAATTTATGCGCTGGATACGATGCTGCCCAACCAGAATCATCCGACCAAGGCCAAGCTCGAAAAAGCCATGCACGGCCACATCCTCGCGCAGGCCGAACTCATCGGCGGATACCAGCGCAAGCGCTGAACCGCCGGGCAATTCAGGCTTTACATTTCCGCTGCGCCTCCGTTAGCCTAGGCGGCAAGCTATGCCTGAACCGGATTCAAATAGAACAACAAGGATGTCCTGGAGAATTTCCCTCCGACCGTTTCGCCGGTGGCTGTTCAGCAGCCTGTGCCTAATCACGCTCAGCGCCTGCGGCACAGTGCCGAACCGTCCCGCAGATGACGCCGCGCCCGGTTCCGCCTCCCAAGCTGGTACGGGTGCCGGTCAGGCCGACGCGCAAGGTGCTATTGAAGATCGCGACAACACGCACGACCCGCTTGAGGGGTTCAACCGCGCCATGTATACCTTCAACGACAAGTTCGACAGATACCTGCTCAAGCCGGTCGCCAAAGGCTACCGCGCGATCACGCCCAAGCCAGTGCGCAAGAGTGTGTCGAACTTTTTCAGCAACCTGCATGAACCGATGGTGATGCTGAACAACCTGTTGCAGGGCAAGCCGGCGCAGGCCGCCTCGGATCTGGGCCGCCTGCTCGTGAACTCCACCGGCGGGATCGTGGGCCTGTTCGACGTCGCGACCAAACTGGGGCTGCCGAGGCACAACGAAGATTTCGGGCAGACCCTGGCGGTGTGGGGCGTGGGCGACGGGCCTTACCTGGTGCTGCCGTTCTTCGGGCCGAGCAATATGCGCGACGGCCCGGCGCTGGTGGTGGACTGGGAAACCTATCCGCCGAATCATATGAAAGATAGCGGCACGCGCGACAAGATGTACGTAGTAGAGGTGATCGACAAGCGCGCGCAACTGCTCGACGCTTCCGACATTCTGGAACAGGCGGCGGGACAGGATCCTTATATATTCGTGCGCGAAGCCTCGCGCCAGAGTCGCCGCAACCAGATTTACGACGGCAACCCGCCGCAGGCAGCGCCGCCGCCGGGACTGTTCGAGGATGACACTCCGGCGCCGGCGCCGCGCCCCGGGAACGGCGCGACTCAATCGAGATAGTCGTAACCCAAGAGTGTCAGAAACTGCGGCAACGGTTCGGTGCTGATGAACCGGTCGAACAGTTTCGCGGCGAGTTCGTATTTGCCGGCAGCGTATGTTCTTCCCCCAAGCAAAGTCCGCACGCGCTGGAGCTCTTCCGGAATCAGCCGGCGCGCCAGGTTGAGCGTGACTTTGCGTCCGTCGGCGAGCACGCCCTTGGGACTGTGTATCCAGTGCCACGTCTGCGAGCACGAGATTTCCGCGGTGGCGGCGTCTTCCATGAGGTTGCGAATCTGCACGCAGCCGGTGCCGGCCAGCCACGCTCCCAGGTATTCGATGCCGACGCCGATGTCGTAGCGCAACCCGGCTTCCGTGATCGGTGCTTGCGGCGAGAATGCCAGCAGGTCGGCGGCGCTCACGTGCACGTCGTCGCGTTTTCGATGTATCTGGTTCGGCGTGGGCATGAGCCGGTCGAAAACCTCCTTTGCCAGCGACACCAGACCCGGGTGCGCCACCCAGGTACCGTCGTGGCCGTCATGGGCCTCGCGCTCCTTGTCGGTGCGCACCTTGGCGAGCGCGGCTTCGTTCGCCGCCGGATCGGTTTTGATCGGTATCTGTGCCGCCATGCCGCCCATCGCATGTGTGTTGCGCCGGTGGCATGTTTGTATCAGAAGCTGCGAATACGCGCGCATGAACGGCGCGGTCATCGTGACCAGTCCGCGGTCAGCGAGGATGAATTCCGGATCGAGGCTGAATTTCTTGATGGCGCTGAACAGATAATCCCAGCGGCCGCAGTTGAGTCCGGCCGAGTGATCGCGCAGCTCGTACAGCATTTCGTCCATCTCGAAGGCGGCGAGGATGGTCTCGATCAGCACCGTCGCCTTGATCGTGCCGCGCGGAATCTTCAGCCGTTGCTGCGCCCACACGAACACCTCGTTCCACAAGCGAGCTTCGAGATGGCTTTCCATCTTGGGCAGATAGAAATAGGGCGCCGTGCCGCTCTCGATCAGCACCTTGGCGTTGTGAAAGAAGTACAACCCGAAATCGAAGAGACTGGCCGAGACCGCCTTCCCGTCGACCAGCACGTGTTTCTCGACCAGATGCCAGCCACGCGGGCGGACGAACAAAACCGCCGTGGAGTTATTCAGCCGGTATTGTTTTCCCTCCGGGCTGTCGAAGCTGATCGTGCGCCGGACGGCATCGCGCAGGTTGATCTGCCCGCGAATCAGGTTATCCCAGGTCGGGGTCAGCGAATCCTCGAAGTCGGCGAGGAACACGTTGGCGCTGGAATTGAGCGCGTTGATGATCATCTTGCGGTCGACCGGGCCCGTGATCTCCACGCGCCGGTCCGCCAGTTCCGCTGGCACGGGCGCGATGGTCCAGTTGCCCTCGCGCACGGATCGGGTTTCACTCAGGAAATCCGGGCGCACGCCACGGTCGAGCTCAGCCTGTCGCTGCGTACGCCGCGCCAGCAGTTGCTTCCGTTCGGGTTCGAAGGCGCGTGCCAGGCCGGCGATGAAACCGAGCGCCTCCGGGGTCAGGATGCTTGCATAATCAGCGGGTACCTCGGCCCGGAGAGTCATGCCTGCGGGGATGGATGAAGACGCGGTCATATCTCGCCCCTCTGTGAAGCTGGTGAGTTGGTCTTCTGTGTTTTATCTGCCTGTAAGGCCTTATTTGCAAGCCTGATCGGATGCTTGGCCCTCCGGCCCTGGCGGCAGCGGCTGGGCGATGGATCAAACCCGTGTTTATGGCACTTTATTTGGCGCAGGTCCCTAAATAACAGCGGATTTTCCGGCCTGGCCCCTTCATTTCCCCCGGTATCAAGGGTAAAATCGCGCCCTTTCGCAAACCTTGCAGGGCCTTGTCCGTCGGACCGGGTCTTAAACGCAAAGAGGAAGCACGAATGGTGACAATACGTCTGGCCCGTGGCGGCGCGAACAAGCGCCCTTATTACCGCATCATCGTCGCGGACCGTCGCCGCGCGCTCAACGGCAACAACATCGAACGCATCGGATTCTACAACCCCCTGGCGTCCGCCAAGGAACAGAAGTTCCACGTCGACATGGCGCGCGTGGAGTTCTGGTTGAGCAAGGGGGCCAAGCCGACTGAACGCGTGGCGCAGCTGCTGAAGCAGGCCACCGCCTCCTGACGTCACATGGCCGATCCGTCACGCCCTGACGGTTTGGTGCTTTTCGGCCGGATCAGCGGCCTCTTCGGTGTGCAGGGTTGGGTCAAGGTGTTCTCCTACGCACGCCCGCGCGAAGCCATCATCGGTTATTCGCCCTGGCTCGTGAAAATCGGCGGTGATTGGCGCGAGATCGTGGTCGAAGAAGGGCGCGCGCAGGGCAAGGGTGTTGTCGCCAGGCTGGCCGGCTACGCCGATCGCGATCAGGCCAGCGCTCTCGTCGGCGCCGAAATCGCGATCCGGCTAGCGAAGCTGCCGCCGCTGAAGAAAGGCGAATATTACTGGGCGCAGCTCGTCGGGCTTGAGGTGGTGAATCTCGCCGGCGAGAAATTCGGAAAGGTGGACTACCTGTTCGATACCGGCGCGAACGACGTGATGGTGGTGCGCAACGGACGCGAGCGATTGCTTCCGGCAACAAAGCAAGTCATTCGCGAAGTGGATCTCGAAGCAGGGGTCATCCGGGTGGACTGGGACGCGGAGTTTTAGAATGCTGAAAAAGTCCTTCCATGGCCTTTTTCAGCCAGCAAAGCAAAAAGCGTGGTTTTTGCTTTGCTGCATTTTTCAAACATGTGAACCGTGTTTGAAAAATGACGGTACGTCCATATACCGTACCGCAGGCCGGCGAAAAAGTTTTTCACCGGCCTGCTAGAGCCAATGAGAATTGACGTCATCAGTCTGTTTCCGCCGATGTTCGAGGCCGTAACCGGTTACGGCATCACCGGGCGGGCGATCAAGAACGGATTGCTGAGCTTGCGGGTGTGGAACCCGCGCGATTACACGGAAGACCGGCATCGCAGCGTGGATGACCGGCCTTACGGCGGCGGTCCGGGGATGGTGATGATGATCGAGCCGCTGGCGCGTGCCATCAAATTGGCGCGCGGCGAGCAGGCAAAAGGCGCGAAGGTGATTTACCTTTCGCCGCAGGGACGGCGGTTGGACCACGCGGGCGTGCTGGAGATGTCCAGGCACGAAGGAATGATTCTCCTCGCGGGACGCTATGAAGGCATCGACGAGCGCTTGCTCGAGAGCGAAGTGGACGAGGAATGGTCGATCGGCGATTATGTCCTCTCCGGCGGTGAACTCGCGGCGATGGTTGTCATTGACGCCATTGCGCGCCAGCTTCCCGGCGCGCTCGGCGACGAGGATTCGGCGCAGCAGGATTCCTTCGTGGAGGGCCTGCTCGATTGCGGGCACTACACCCGGCCGGAAGACTACGCGGGGCGCAAGGTGCCGGAAGTGTTGTTGTCCGGCGACCATGCCAAGATCCGCCGCTGGCGGCTGAAGCAGTCGCTGGGACGGACGTGGTTGCGGCGACCGGATTTGCTGGAACGGCTGCCCTTGAACAACGAGCAAAAACAGCTGCTGGAAGAATTCCGGCAGGAACATCTTAAAGTGTCAGGAGTCGAAAAATGAGCAAGATCATGCAAGAGCTGGAAATGCGGATGATGGCGGACAAGAAAGTTCCGGAGTTCGCGCCGGGCGATACGGTCACCGTGCACGTGAAGGTGCAGGAAGGCGAGCGCGAGCGTCTCCAGGCCTTCGAGGGCATGGTCATCGCCCGCCGCAACAGCGGCTACAACTCCTCGTTCACGGT
>NZ_JBGQKW010000086.1:0-11532 GCF_041499725.1 Sulfuricaulis sp. | reverse complement strand
CGATCATGTCAAGCAGAGGCTGTTCCCCCATAAAAGAGTAAGTTATCTCTTATCTGCTTTCCCGCGCACTTCATGTGCCGGATATTTCTTGGCGTTGAGTTCGATCTTGCGCCGCGCGGCGTCCATCAGGTCCACGCCCAGCAGATCGGCCATGCGGTTGAGATAGATGAAGACATCGGCCATCTCCTGCTCCACTTCGCGCAGGGTTTTCTCCGGCAGATGTTTGCTCTGCGCTTCGGTCAACCACTGGAAATGCTCCACCAGTTCGGCGGCCTCGACGATCAGCGCCATCGAGAGATTCTTAGGCGAGTGAAACTGCTCCCAGTCGCGTTCGCGCGCAAATTCGCGCAGGCGCTGCTTCAGATCATCGAGAGTCTCCATGACAAAATCTCCAAGGGCCTAAAAGCGATCTGAGGAAACTCAGATCGGGTCCGTTCGTGGTGAGCCTGTCGAACCACGAACGGACGAATCGCCTCCAACTTACGGGACTTCCCGTTCACCCTTCGACAAGCTCAGGGCGAACGGGAGACTTATTTACTTGCCGGGCCGGATGAGGCGCTTGCGGGCGCGCTTGACCGCCGCCTTGACCTGCGTCGGCGCGGTACCGCCGAGATGATTGCGCGCGGCGAGTGAGCCTTCCACCGTCAGTACCCCGTAAACGTCCTTGCCGATGGCGGTGCTGAGCTTTTTGAACTCATCGAGATCGATCTGCGACAGGTCGCGGTCGGTGTCGATCGCGAGGCGCACGGCTTTGCCCACGATTTCGTGGGCGTCGCGGAAGGCCACACCCTGGCGCACCAGATAGTCAGCGAGATCCGTGGCCGTGGAAAAGCCCATGACCGCGGCGCGCAGCAGGTGATCGCGTTTGACCTTCATGCCCGGAATCATGCCGGCGAATACCCGCAGGCTGCCGAGCACCGTGTCGATCGTGTCGAACACCGGCTCCTTGTCTTCCTGGTTGTCCTTGTTGTACGCCAGCGGCTGCGCCTTCATGAGCGTCAGCAGCGCGACCAGATGACCGGTCACGCGCCCGGTTTTGCCGCGCACCAGCTCCGGCACGTCGGGGTTTTTCTTCTGCGGCATGATGGACGAGCCGGTGCAGTAGGCGTCCGACAGCTCGACGAAGCCGAACTGGGCGGAGGACCACAACACCAGTTCCTCGGACATGCGCGAGAGGTGCGTCATGAGCAGCGCCGCGGCTGACACGAATTCAATGGCGAAGTCGCGGTCGGAAACGGCATCGAGCGAATTTTCCGCCGGGGCGTCGAAGCCGAGCAGCTTCGCGGTGTAGGCGCGGTCGATGGGATAGCTCGTGCCAGCCAGCGCTGCGGCGCCGAGCGGCATGATGTTCACGCGCTTGCGACAATCCCGGAGGCGCTGCGCATCGCGCACGAGCATCTCGAACCACGCAAGCAGATGATGGCCAAAGGTGATCGGCTGTGCGACCTGCAAATGCGTAAAGCCCGGCGCGGGCGTGCCCGCCTCGCGCTCGGCGAGATCGAGAATGGCTTTCTGCAGTTGCGCGATGGCGTCGGACACGACGTCGATGCCGTCACGCAAATAAAGCCGCAGGTCGGTCGCGACCTGATCATTGCGCGAGCGGCCGGTGTGCAGCTTCTTGCCGACCTCGCCGATGCGCTCGATCAGACGCGCTTCGATGTTCATGTGCACGTCCTCGAGCGCCACGCTCCAGGAAAACTTGTCCGCGTCGATTTCGGCTTCGATTTCTTTCAGGCCCTTGACGATCGCGCCGCGTTCTTTTTTCGTGAGTACGCCCACGTGCGCCAGCATCTGCGCGTGCGCGATCGAGCCCATGATGTCGTAGAGGTACAAGCGCCGGTCAAAAAACACCGAGGCCGTGAAGGTCTCGACGATGGCGTTGGTGGGTTCGGTGAAGCGCCCGCTCCAGGGTTTTTCTTTTGCCATGGCTTTGTTCAGCGACAAGAGTGTGTGATCGGGACAGAAAGCTGACACAGGACGGCGTTATTCGCCAGCCGCCAAAACCTTGTCGTGCTTGTCAGAATACCGGTTTCCGGCCCGCCCATCCGTGTCTGTCCTACGATTATCGGCCGTTCGTTGTTACCGCGGTATAACCCAGCTATTTTTCATTCTGTAGCGCCTGGTTCGGACTCTCCTTTGTGCACCCCCACCCCGAATTCCGAATCAGGATTAGGCCCCCCGCCTCAAAACGGGGGGTTTTTTTTGGCTTTTGGCCGCGCCGTTGAAAGTATACTTGAGATGTCGCTCAAATGAACCGGTGTTTTTTGCCTGCGTGGCGCCCACCAAGACGCTGAAAAATATATAATTAAGCTATAAATGTACTGGGTGGTTACGTCTACCCTGTCATTCACCAACCGCCTGGCCCGAGAGGAGCATTATTCCGGCGCAAGCGCCGTCGTATCCTGTCGTTTAACCGGGTCATGATAAACGCTTGAAGGTTGTACGTCAGAACGGATTCCATGTCCAACGCCAGCGTCGAGAAGTCGCATCACCTACCCGATTTCGGGACCTTCAGCATGCTGATCCGGTTCGTCATCCTGGCCGAACTGATCGCCATCATTATCACCATCGGGCGCAATACCGACTTCAACGAACAGGCCTGGCAGGATTTTTCGCTGCTGTCGTTGTTTGCGGTATCCATCGCGCTGTGCAGTTTCGCGGTGCTGAAAATCGCCTCGCCGCTGTTCAAGCGGGCCTCGACGGGAACTGGCTCGGTGCTGGCGGTGTTGCTATTGCTGCTGGTTACCTCGCTCGGCACCAACGGGATTATCTTTCTGCTCCATCATCTTGAACTGATCGACGAAAGTATTCCGGCATGGCGAGATTCGCTCCTGATTCGCAGCCTGATGATCACCGGCATTATCGGCGTCTTGGGGATACGCTACCTGATCTTGCAGAAACGTTCAGTAGTGGATGGCAAGCTGCAGCAGGAGTCCAAACTGCAAGCGCTGCAATCGCGTATACGCCCGCATTTCCTGTTCAACAGCCTGAACAGCGTTGCCTCGCTGACGCGCAGCGATCCTCACAAGGCCGAGGCGGTGCTGCACGACCTCGCGGACCTGTTCCGCGTGCTGCTCGCGGATGCGCGCAAACTCGTACCCGTGACCGCCGAGCGCGAAATCTCGCGCCAGTACCTGGAAGTGGAAAAGATTCGTCTTGGCGACCGGCTGCAGGTGACATGGAACGTGAGCAATATTCCGCGTTCCGCGTTGATGCCGGCGTTGACCCTGCAACCGCTTTTGGAAAATGCCATCTATCACGGCATCGAGCCGCGGTTTGCCGGCGGCACGATCAAGATCGAGATGTGGGCCGAAGGCGAGACGCTGAATATCATGATCAGCAATCCGTTGCCGGACGTGCACAAGCAGACACGCAGCAAGGGCAACAAACTCGCGCAGGAAAACATCCGCCAGCGCCTGGCGACCCAATTCGGCAGTGCTGCCAGCATGCAGGTCATTCAGGAAGGCGGCCAGTATCACGTCAAGGTCAAGATGCCGATCATCCGGGGATGACGATGGAGCTCACCGCCAAAAGCCGGCTATTCCTCGATCGCCTCAGGGAACGCGCACGGAATATCGAGAAAAGCCTGGAGCGTCTGCTGCCGGCGACCGAAACCTTGCCGGAAATGAAAGCCGAATTCCTGCCGAACTTCTGCACCGGCGAGGTGGTGTTCAACGTCGTGGTGGTCGCGGAGATGCTCGCCATCGTGATCAATCTCATCATCCCGCGCAATTTCCTGTCACCCACCGTGCTGCAGGACCTGCTGCTGATTTCGCTGTTCATCCAGTGGGTGGCGCTCGCGGGCACCGCCGTGCTGTGTTACACGCGCAAATACCTCAACCGCCTGCCCAACCTGCGCGCGTTGGTGATGGCCTACCTGTTGCTGCTGCTCACCACCTTCCTCGTGAGTGAGTGCGCCATCTGGCTGCTGTGGGCACTCGGCCGGATCCAGACCGCGCGCCCGGCATGGTATGCCGATTTCCATATCCTCAATCTCACCGTCAGCGCCATCATCAACGGGCTGCTGCTGCGATTGTTCCTCGCCAAGCACGAATTGACCCAGCGCACGCTGTCCGAGACGCGCGCCAAGTTGCAGGCGCTGCAATCGCGCATCCGCCCGCATTTCGTGTTCAACAGCCTGAACATCATCTCCTCGCTGGTTCGCAGCGCGCCGGACAAGGCCGAGACCGCGATCGAGGACATGGCCGACCTGTTTCGCATGATGCTCTCGCAGGACGAGATGCTAGTGCCTGTCAAGAATGAAATCGATGTCGCGAAAAAATACCTCGCGCTCGAGGCGCTGCGCCTCGACAACCGGCTCGTGGTCAACTGGGACATCGGCAAGTTACCGCGCAAGAGTGTGATGCCAGTGCTGACGCTGCAACCGCTGCTCGAGAACGCGATCCGTTACGGTATCGAGGAACTGCCAGCCGGCGGAGCCGTGGATGTACGGTTGTGGGAGGAAAACGACCGGATTCACATTCGGATATCCAACCCACTCCCGAAAACCAAACCCAAGCAGGCTAAATCAATACCGGGGCAATCGCTGGGTAACATACGCCAGCGATTCCAGAGCCATTACGGCGAGCAGGCCTCGCTGCAAAGCACCGAGGATGACGGCCTGTTTACTGTCACGGTGATACTGCCAACGCGCGGAGACAATCCATGAGAGTGCTGATCGTAGATGACGAAAAACTGGCGCGCGACCGTTTGCGCGAATTGCTGAACGACATCGGTGGCTACACCGTGGTGGGCGATGCCATGAACGGCGCCGAGGCGGTCGAAAAGTCCGCCGAACTCAATCCCGACGTGCTACTCATGGACATCCGCATGCCGGGCATGGACGGGCTCGAGGCCGCGATGCATCTCATGGGCATGGAAAATCCGCCAGCGGTGATTTTCACCACGGCCTACGATCAGCACGCGCTCGACGCCTTCGACGTCAACGCCGTGGATTACCTACTCAAGCCGATTCGCAAGGATCGGCTGGCGAAAGCACTGTCCAAGGCGCATAAACTCACGATGAAGCAGATCGACGAGATCACACACGCGCGTCCCGAGCCCATGGTGCGCACGCACATCAGCGTGCACCTGCGCGGCAACATTCGCCTCGTGCCGATACCGGATATTCTTTACTTTCTCGCCGACAGCAAATACGTCGTGATACGCACGCCGACGGAAGAACATCTGATCGAAGACTCGCTGGTGAACCTGGAGAAGGAGTTCGGCGAGCGCTTCCTGCGCATCCATCGCAACGCGCTCGTGTCCACGGGCGCCATCAAGGGCATCGAGAAGAACCCGGCCGGCACGTGGCAGATCAGCCTCAAGGGGTATGATAAGAAACTCGACGTCAGCCGCCGCCACACGGCGCAGGTGCGGCGCTGGGCGCGCAACCGGCCGATGAACGCCTGATTCGATGGAGCGTGCGCTACGCGCACGATTGAACAGCTAATTGCGGGTGGCTCCGCCCGCAATTATGCAGTTGAGCGCGGCCGCAGGCCGCTCGACAGAGGGCGCTGATCCCCCAAAAGAAGCAAAATAAAATATGTAATAGAATGAATCGGCATTAATACTCTGGAACTTAAACCTCACTTGAAAACCCTCCGCCTCGGAACCCGCAAAAGCCAGTTGGCCCTGTGGCAGGCGCATTACGTGCGCGACGCGCTCACGCGGCGTCACCCCGGCCTGCGCGTCGAGCTCGTCACCATGACTACCGAGGGCGACCGCATCCTCGACCGCAGCCTGGCCAAAGTCGGCGGCAAGGGGCTGTTCATCAAGGAACTGGAGCAGGGACTGCTCGAAAACCGCATCGACATCGCCGTGCATTCCATGAAGGACGTGACGGCCACGCTCCCGCATGGCCTGCATCTGTCGGTCGTGTGCGAGCGTGAAGATCCGCGCGACGCCTTCATCTCCAACCGCTACGCGACGCTCGATGCGCTGCCCCAGGGCGCGCGCGTCGGCACCTCGAGCCTGCGCCGGCAGTGCCAGTTGCATGAGGCTAATCCGCAGCTCGAGATCATCACGCTGCGCGGCAACGTCAACACGCGCCTGGCCAAACTCGATGCCGGCGAATTTGACGCCATCCTGCTCGCCGTGGCCGGCATCAAACGTCTGGGTATGGAGGAACGCATCCGCCAGCGGCTCGACCCGTCCGTCAGCCTCCCGGCCGTGGGCCAGGGCGCGATCTGCATCGAGTGCCGCGAGAGCGATGCCGCCACCAATGAATTGCTCGCGCCGCTCAATCACCGCGAGACGCAAATCTGCGTGGCGGCGGAGCGCGCGATGAATGCCCGCCTCGAAGGCGGATGCCAGGTCCCCATCGGTGGTTACGCCGAATTGCACGGCGATCAACTGCTTCTGCGCGGGCTCGTGGGCGAACCGGATGGCAGCCGCCTGCTGCGCGCGGAATTGCGCGGGCCGGCGGCGCAGGCCGAGCAGTTGGGCGCACAGCTCGCACAGCAACTGCTAGCGCAAGGCGCCAAGGACATCCTCGACAAGGTATACGGACGTGCCTGAATCCGCTTCCCCCGGGCACGCGCTGCAAGGTGTGAGCGTGCTCGTCACCCGTCCGCGCGAACAGGCGGAAAAACTCGCGCTCCTCATCGAGGGCGAAGGCGGCGAGGCGATTCGCTTCCCGGTGATCGAGATCGCGGAACCGAACGACACCCAGGCGCTGCTCACCGTGATCGACCGGCTGGATCGGTTTGGCCTCGCGATCTTCATCAGCCCCAACGCCGTCAACCGGGCGATGAACCTTATTCTTGCACGCCGTAACGCCTGGCCCCGGAACGTGCGCATCGCCTGCGTGGGGCGCGGAAGCGCGCGTGAACTCAAACACTTCGGCGCCGAAAACGTGATCGTCCCGACGGGACGGTTCGACAGCGAGGCGCTGCTCGCGCTGCCCGAGCTGCAACAGGTTACGGGAAACAGAATCGTCATTTTCCGCGGCGAGGGCGGACGCGAACTGCTCGGCGATACGCTCAAGGCGCGCGGCGCCGATATCGAATACGCCGAATGCTACCGGCGCACGCGCCCGCGCACCGATGTCACGCCGCTGCTGCATCGCTGGGCGCGCGGCGAAATCGATATCGTCAGCCTCACCAGCGTGGACGGGTTGCACAACCTGTTCGACATGCTGGGCCCGGCCGGGCAACGGTGGCTCGCCCGAACCCCCGTCATTGTCGTCAGCGCGCGCATGGCCGAGGTTTGCCGCGAATTGGGCATTAAAACCGAGCCGCTGGTCGCGGCTCAGGCGAGTGACGAGGCCATCCTGGAGGCCATCAAGACGTGGCGGGGAACGCAAAAAACCCTATAATCACCATACCAATACAGGCCGTTACCCATGAATGACACGGACGCCAAGAAAACCTCCGACGAGCAACACGCCGTTTCCCGGCGCAACAAACACCCGCTGAAGAAATCCGCCGGCGAGACGGCTCCCGGCCGCGTCCGCGGCGGGCTGGCGCTGATCTTCGCCACTCTCGCGCTTATCGCGTGCGGCTATATCTGGTACACCGTGCTCTATCAGAATGCGGATCTGTTCTCCATGGACGTGGTCAGCGCGCTCGATCGCATCGAGTCCGACTCCAATCAGAAGCAGGAGTTGCTCGCTAACGCCGAAAAGGACATCAAGGCTCTCAAAGAAACCCAGGATACACTCCACGCCGCGCTCGAGAAGGTTAACACGGATCTCGCGCGCAACCGGCTGGAATGGGCTCTGACCGAGACCGAGCAGCTGCTGGTCATCGCCAACAACCGCCTGCAGCTTGCGCGCGACACGCATTCCGCCCTGGCCGCCCTGCGCGCCGCCGATCAGCAGTTGCATCTGCTGGCCAGCCCGAAACTTCTGCCGGTGCGGCGCGAACTGGCGCGCGAGATATCGCTGCTCGAGTCGCTCGACAAGCTGGATATCGGCGGCATCACATTGCGTCTCGCGACCCTGGCCGACACCGTGGAGCGCTTGCCGCTGGCGACCGATACCCGGCTGCATGAATTCGAACCGGGCAAGGCACGGGCCGAACAGGGCGGCCCCCAAGTAGCCGCGGCGGACACCGGCTGGCGGCAGACGGCGCGCAGCCTGTGGCAGGATATCCTGTCCCTCGTGCGCATCCGCAACGATATGGAATCGCAACGGCCGCTGCTGCCGCCGGAGCAGCAATATTTCCTGCGCGAGAACTTGCGCCTGATGTTGTACGGAGCGCAGCAGGCGCTGCTGCAGGGCAGCATCCCGACCTATCAACAGAATCTCAAATCGGCGCAACGCCTGATCAAGGATTATTTCGATCTGAATTCACAGAGCGTGATCTCGACACAGAGCGAACTCGGCAATTTGCAAGGCATGCGAATCGTCACCGATCTGCCGGACATCACGGCCTCGCTCACCACCCTGCGCCGCCTCAGCGGCCGAAAGGCCGAACCGTGAAACTGCTGTTTTTCATCATCGCGCTGCTGTTTGCCGCCGCGCTGATCACGCTTTACGCCCTCGACAATCCGGGCTACGTGCTCATTGCGCACGCGCCGTGGAGCATCGAGATGTCGCTCACGCTCTTCATCCCGCTGATGATCGTCGTGTCCTTTCTGTTCTATCTGTCCCTGTACATTATCCTCCGCCTCTGGCGTATTCCCCGCGATGTCGGACGCTGGCGCACGCGCCGGCGGGCGCGGCGGGCGCGCATGGCGCTCCTCCAGGGACTGACCAATCTCGCGGAGGCAAACTGGGTGGAGGCGGAGACGCAGCTGCTCGCCGGCATGCGGCATGGCGACACTCCCCTGCTGAATTATCTCGGCGCCGCCATGGCCTGCGAGGGTCAGGGCAACAGCGAGAAACGTGACGAGTACCTGGCACTGGCGCACAAAAACGCGTCGCGATACGACCTCGCCATCGGGATGACGCAGGCCTATCTGCAACACCAGGCGCGTCAGCTGGAGCAGTCGCTCGCGACCCTGAATGAATTGCGGGGCAACGCGCCGAAACACCGGCAGGTGCTGAAACTGCTCGCGCAGGTGCATCTGGAATTACGCGACTGGACCGGCCTGATCGAACTGCTCCCGGACCTGCGCCAAAGCTATGCCATGACCGCGAAGGAAGTCGATGCCCTCGAACTGCAAGCGCATCGCGAGTTGCTCAAGCTCTCGCTGCCCTCCGGCAAGCCGGGCGTGCTGGAAAAAGCCTGGAACGCAGTACCGAAAACGCTGCGGCGCAATCCCTCGATGATCGCGATCTACGCCCGCCAGCTCATCCAGCAAGGTGAAATGGAGCGGGCTGAATCCGTGCTGCGCGCCGCCATCGAGGACGGCTGGGACTCTACCCTGGTCGAACTGTACGGCCAGGCGCCGGGAAAGAATACGGCCGAACAGCTTGAAACGGCCGAAGGCTGGCTGTCATCGCATCGCGGTGACCCGAAACTGCTGCTGACGCTCGCGCGTCTCGCCCTGCATAACAAGCAGGACGGCAAGGCGCGCGGCTATTTCGAACAGTGCCTGACGCTGCACGGTCCGTCCGAGGCCTACCACGAACTGGGCAATCTGATGGAACGTCTCGGAGAAAAAGACAAGGCGCTCAACTACTACCGGCGCGGTCTGGAAATGTACGCCAATGAACTACGCGCCACCCCTGCGCGCGAACAAGGATCACCCGCGTCCCGCTTCCGCGCGGTGCGATAAATTCTCAACCCTAACGACCAAGCTCAACCGCGCGGTCGCCGTGTTAGCGGCGACGTCGGCTGGAGCGACTGGTTAGGGGGCTTGCCGTGCCATATATAGGCGATGTCTTGAACGCTATCCGCACCACTGCCGCTCACATGGAATTCCATCGTTGTTGCCGTCCATTTTTGTGTTGGGACAGTTTTTTATAAAGAATTTAGCCTCTTCGCATGAGGTCATCTGAGAACAGTAGGTTCTGCCATCGCACTTGAACTGACTTTTGTCTGACAGCATTTCAGATTTTGTACGACCGAGATTCACCGCCACAGCTTCAGATGTGTCCAATAGCTGCCCCTGTTTGTAGCTTCGGTATTTCTGGTTCCCATACCAGCCGAGTGCAAGCACGATAAGTATTACGATGATTTTCTTCATGCTTCGCTCTGGTTGTTACAAGTCCTAACTATAAATTCGATTTCAAAACCGCCGTATAATCTGATCCATCAAGCTCAACCTTTTAAATTCTCTGATATTGCGAAAACAAACAAAGCGATTTCAAAAAACGAAACGGCAAATGCTTTTTTATCCTGGTCACTTAGGCATCTTAGCCTGCGAGCGACAAAATTCCATCGAATACGTGAAATCACCGATATATTTCCCGGCGCGGTAATCGATGTGCACCACGTCCGGAACGAAACCCTTCCGGTCCACGGCCATCGGGAAGTCGCTGGCCACGGCGCCATTGTCGATCTCATCGAAACTGCACGCCTTCTCATAACGCGCCGGCCTGAACCACACACTGAGCTTCGGAGTGACGGGAACCGCGTTCTCGTTCGCCTCATCGCGGAACCACACGCGCTTGGCGACCATGCAACCGAAGATCAGTTGCACCTCGGCGTACAGGGACTCGGCACGCTTCTCCAGCGCGCGCTCGGCGGCGGCAGTCAGTTCCACGCGCACCGGCTTCCCATAGAGTTGGATCGTGGCGTTCACTTTTGTTCCGGTTCGCGGGGCTTTTCGGAAGACTCGATCGCTTCGCGCTCCTTATCCGCGCCCTGTCGGAGGGTGTTTTCCACGGCGCGCGCCTTGTCCTTCATCTGTACTTGAGAACCGAACACCGTGTCTTTGACATCTTTTTTCTGCCCATCGCACGCTGCCAGCAACGTCATCAACGCCATCACAGTAAGAAATATTCGCATCGTTGATCTCCCCTTGAGACAGACCGCGTCAGGAACCTGACGCGTGGGCGTGTTCAAATGAATCATAGTACAGCCGGTCATTGGGCAGGCCATGGGTTTTTACCGCCTTTTTGAGCGCCTCGATCATGGGCGGCGGGCCGCTGGCGTACACCTCATGCCGGCTCAGATCGGGGTGATCGGCAATCACGGCCGCGTGCACCCAGCCGCTGCGACCGCTCCAATGGTCCTCGGACTGAGGCTCGGAAAGCACCGGCGTGTAGCGGAAGTGTGGCTGTTCACGGGCCCACGCCTGCGGCAGATCGTGCAGGTACAAGTCGCGCTGCGCGCGTACGCCCCAGTACAGATGCAGCGGCCGCTTGATGCCTGTGGCAAACGCATGTTCGAGAATGCTCTTGATCGGTGCAAAGCCGGTGCCGCCGGCGACCAGAATCACCGGGCGATCCGCCGCTCCCGACTTCCTGTCTCCCGCGGCATTTGTACTTCCCTGTACATCAGAATCTTCGCGCAGAAAAAAAGTCCCGAGCGGGCCCTGAAAACGCAGCAGGTCCCTTTCCTTCATCGTGCTGAAGACCTGCTCGCTGAACAATCCGCCCGGAACATGGCGGATATGCAACTGGAGCAATTCATCCGCGTGCGGCGCGGTGGCGAGAGAAAAGCTGCGCCGTTGGTTGCCGCTCAGCAGGATGTCGAT
>NZ_JBGQKW010000085.1:0-11628 GCF_041499725.1 Sulfuricaulis sp. | reverse complement strand
GCAGACAAAAAAACAGTTCCCAGCAAATACGAGGACAAGGACGATGGGATTCGCTGGTCCGTGAGAAACGAACGATTATTACAGGAGCGGGAATGGAAACTTCCAGCCGATATCACCCTGTACTTGAAGCGCTATGTCGACCGGTTTGGGCAGGATGCGCCCAGCCTGCTCGATCACGTCTATAGCACCAAGCCCATGCTATCGGCTGCACCGAATGAATACCTGGACTTTTCCTTGGCAGCAGAAGATGCGTCAAGCGCCGAGCCTGAACTGCTTCCATTGAAAATGGACAACCTCTCCGAGAAGAAAAAGAAAAAATTAAAAGAGCGGATGCAGGCGCTACAAGAGAAACAAAAAAGCAGGAAACCGAAAGCGCTCAGGCTGGTACCTCTGGTAAAGAATCCCAGGTACGACGCGATTTACGAAGCAGGTATTGCCTGGCTTGACGATCTTGCTGGCCAGCCATTAACACCTGGCGAAAAAGCCGCCGAATTCTCGGACGAAGTATGGCAATCTTCTACCCGGAGGGGCGGCAATGTTTCCTGACGACTGCATTCAGTCGATCGTTGGATCCACCAACTGGTGGACTAGGAACAATGAGAAAAAACTTTGCCGGGGTGCGTTGATCATTGCTTTCGCGCCCCACGTGGACCAGGTTCCTTATGCGCTTGAGCCAGTCGGACGAACTGACGCCAGTCGGCATGACAGCGCCATCCTTCGAGTGGCTCCCCTCAGCGTCAATCAGCCGCTCGACAAAACTGATCTGCCCGTCGCCGCCATGCCGCTGCCAGACGGGGAGGTTTGGGCAGCCTATCGGGCCAAGAAGCGACCCTGTCTGGTCATTGGTTCCACTAATCCAGCGGTAGACCAAACGCTGACCGAGGGAACGCCGAAGAATTCCACCGCACCAACGGTATTGGTTGCGCCTTATTATGGTGTGGACAGAGATGGCCGGCGCGCGGGTTACCAGCCCGATTTCGTCGAGCGCGTTCGGCATTGCGAATATCCTCAATTCGTTTGGGATCGTCTACCGATCGCCGGCGGACCCGACGAGTCGATTCTTCGACTGGATCACCTTCAGCCGATCGGCGCGCTTAACAATTCGTACAAAATAACCGAGTTTAAGCTCAGCGACGCTGCGCTCGAGATCATCGATGAGTTGGTTCATTGGCTTATCTGGGGCGGAGTTGATGCGGACGGTTTAATAGCGTTGTATCGAGAAGAAATCAAAGCAACTTTCGGTTCATAGGCGCCTCATCCCCCGGGAATCGGGACATGACCACCCGCGTCACCGAAGTCACGCCCCCGCACGCCGCCCCCCATGGTGAGCGTCATCCCACCGCATTGCCCACGCTGTTCTTCACCGAGATGTGGGAGCGCTTCAGCTACTACGGCATGCGTGCGCTGCTGGTGCTGTACCTGGTCAACGCGCTGGGCTACCAGCGCCGCGATGCGCTCGCCGTGTACGGGACTTACACCGCCCTGGTGTATCTCACGCCGATCGTCGGCGGCTATCTGGCCGACCGCTATCTCGGCTACCGCAAGGCGATCCTGATTGGCGGCCTGGTCATGGCCATGGGCCACTTTGCCATGGCGTTTCCCGCGCTGCTGATGCCGGCGCTGGGCTTGATCATCATCGGCAACGGCTTCTTCAAGCCCAACATCTCCACGCTGCTCGGTTCGCTCTATCGCGAGCACGATCCACGGCGCGACGGCGGTTTCACCATCTTCTACATCGGCATCAATCTGGGAGCGTTCCTCGCGCCGCTGATCGCCGGCACGCTGGGCGAGAAGATCGGCTGGCATTGGGGCTTTGGCTCCGCCGGCGTCGGTATGTTGTTCGCGGTGATATGGTTCGTGCGCGGCCAGCACAAACTGGGCAACGCGGGACTGCCGCCCGGCCAGGACCGGCTCGACCGCCGTGCCTGGTTGCATATCGTGCTCGTCAGCGCCCTCATGATCCCGCTGGTGTACGCCGTGATCGGCGTGGGCAGCGCGCTCACGCCGCTTTGGAACCGCCTCGGCACGGAGCTTAAGGTCGGTATTCCCGTCGCGGCCTTCATCGCTTTTCTCGCGTGGCAGCAAAGGACCTGTACCCGCGAAGAGTGGCATCGCGTGCTGGCCATCGTGATCGTGGGTGTCTTCGTGATTTTCTTCTGGATGGGCTTTGAGCAGGCGGGCGGCACCATGAACCTGTTTGCCGATCGGCTGACCGATCGCGCGCTGCTCGGTTGGGAAATCCCGGCGTCTTATTTCCAGGGCATCAACCCGCTGCTGATCGTGCTGCTCGGGCCGCTGTTCTCCATCATGTGGACGCGCTGGGACCAGTCCCGATTCGCGCTTCCCGTGTCCGCCAAGATGGGCGTGGGGATTCTTATCATGGGCGCCGGCTTTATCGTGTTGGCGATCGCTCAGGGCCGCGCGGATACCCTGGGCAAAGTCGGGCCGCAATGGCTGTTCTTCGTGTATCTGCTGCACACGATGGGCGAACTGTGCCTGTCGCCGATCGGCCTTTCCATGGTCACCCGGCTCGCCCCGGTGCGTCTCGCCGCGATCATGATGGGCATCTGGTTCACCGCGAACGCCATCGCCAATTACCTGGCCGGCATACTGGAAAGCCTGCTGGCCGGTTCAAGCATTCCCTTATATTGGTTTCTCGTCGGCAGCTCGCTCGGCGCCGGGGTATTGCTGCTCTTGATCACGCCGTTGCTCAATTACCTCATGCATGGGAAAGGCTGATTCGGCCGGATGATTTTCCAGTCAGCTCGGACTTTTTCCCCCGTTCAGCCGGCTGGTGCGCCGATAAATATTACAATAAACCATTATTTCTGACCCCGGTTTTGTATTACTTACGAAGGCAGAAGAAAGGAAACATGAAAGATCAACGTCCTGTCGAGAGATAGCGGCTCCATCCAACCCCCACGCAATGTTCGACAGCGCACGGACTCCTCCTGCGAATCCCCTTACTCTTGTACAATCATATCAAGCGCTAAATCACGCCACATCAGATCCTCCATGACAGTCCTACGAGGTCGTGAACGCTGCGCCGGTGCGGTGGATTGGCGATCAAAAGCCGCTGGAGGTCCCTGAATGAGATTTCCGCAGAGCCCGGAACTTTTAAGCAGTTTGGCCGATCCAGCTCATTTCCTTTAAGGAGTGTTTTCATGAACAGATTGTACTCATTCGCCATTCTGGCGATGTTCGTTCTGCACGCCGGAACGGCCGCCGCTGCGGACAGCAGGAAACTCCAGACGCAGGGCGATATCGTTACCATACTTTTGCCGCTGGCGGCGTTCGGGACTGCGTATTTCAAGGACGACAGCGAAGGGGAAAAGCAGTGGCTGCGCGACACGGTTCTCCATGAGGTCCTCTATACCGTCCTTGTCCCCATCTTCAACCAAACCAGCCTTGGCAAGCGGCCGAACGGCGATTCCAATAGTTTTCCGTCCGGACACGCCGGCTTCGCGTTTGCGCAGGCAGGATTCCTGCAGGAGCGCTACGGCTGGTGGTATGGCGCGCCGGCCATGGTGCTGGCAGCTACCGTGAGCTATATCCGTGTCGACATAGACAAGCATCACTGGCGCGATGTCATCGCCGGCGGTGCGTTGGGCTACGGCAGCGCCATGCTCACGGTAACTCCCCAGAAGGCGACCCAGCTGGCGCCGATCATTGGGCCGGACTGGATGGGCATTCGCTATGAGCGATCATTCTGAACAGTCGGGATAGCAAGGACGAAAGGGGACGGAGGGATTAAATAATAGGCAGTCGTTCCTCGTGTCAGGAATTGCCTAAAAAATAATCCCTCCGTCCCCATTTTCTCCGTCTACTGGAAAGCCTGCTGGCCGGTTCCACCATTCCCTTGTATTGGTTTCTCGTCGGGAGCTCGCTCGGCGCCGGGGTATTGCTGCTCTTGATCACGCCGTTGCTCAGATACCTTATGCATGGTAAAGGGTGACCGGTCTGGGTAACACAGGCAGCGCCTATCCTTTCAAGGCCAAGCATGGGAAAGAGGGGGATGGGAGGGGGAAAGAAGAAAAATTAGAGTTAGACCCTGTTCGCCTTCCGGGCCGTCGCATATTTACGCCGCCCAACATTAGGGTCGAAACCAGCCTCGAGCATTTCGAAATCGGTCAGGTAAAGTAAAACCAGCACCTCGCCATTGGCCATCGGGTGGCAATGCTCAAGGATTTCGAATTTCTCGGCATCATCGTTTTCGAACCAGACTTCACCAGGCTGCTTTCGCGGTGCCGGATATGTCTTCCCTGTTGTTAGCAGTTCATACGCGAAACTGTCGTTGTCGAGCGCACTTCGCAGCCACCATCTCGCTGGCACGTCCAAAGCACGAATATGCCAACGTCGTTTCTGAAGCGTATAGCAGGCCACAATCACCGGAAGCTTATTCACGTGCGCTAGTCGAATTGTTGTCGCCAGAAGACTGGTCTGAAAAAGTTCAGAGACTTCTCCGATCTGGCAGAAGCCTGGCGTACCAAGTGGTTTAATTACTGGACTAAAAAGTGATCCCGGCATTAAAAGGTGGGATGCGTACGTATCGGCTTCTTTTTCAAGCCCGGCATCCGACGCGAGATTCTCGGAGGGGTTCTCGACCCGACACTGAAAAGATCTGCCGCGGTGCAACTCCCAATGCCCAAGTTCATGGCCGATTGAAAACCGTTCGCGACCTCGGCTATGGGATCGCTTTATCGTTGCAATCGCACGAGACCCAAATCCGACTAGGGTTGCGTCGCAACCAGTAAGTTGTCGGTATTCAATCGCAACGCCCGCGTCGGACGCAATCGCTTCAACGTCGAGGTCGCGTGGATCAGATATACCGAGATCGGCAATACGAGCTTCGGCTTTTTGACCAGGTGTCACGCGCCACCCGAGTTGTTGCCATCTGGTTCTTCGAGAAGGCAAATCTGTTGATAGAGGGTGATCACGTCTTCATCTGACATCTCGCTCAGCTCTCGAGCAGCCAAGGTAAACCTCGGGTCGTTCGCAGCTTTCTTTAGGTACGCACGTGCTTCCGCTATAGAAACGTTTTGTAACCGTTCAGAAACGGTTCTTGGCACACTCGCCATCCGCTCCCTAGCGGCCGCTAATCGTTGTTTACCGGCAATAGTCTTGGCCGACTCCAGCATTCGAAGGGCTTCGGCCTTTAGAGATGCCGGTTCTATATCGTTCAAGACATCCTTGTCAGACATGGCAAGTAAATCCTGAAGATACGAATCCAAGAAATTCTCCATCGATGTTTTTTGTGACTTATCGGAGATCATGACTCTCTCCTTAAAGCCTGGACAGGTTCGAGTTTTCTTATCAAACGTTTTCTAGCAGCTTCATACTTTTTCATATCAAACCCCAATTCGTCCGCTGCTTCTTTGCCCCGCAGACCATCGGCCCATGCGAGCACAACTAATTCTGCGTCCTCGTCTCCCGCAACGAGCCGTTGAATTTCCGCAAGCTCACTTGTCGCGTTGGCGTTCTCCACTGGGGTGACCCGTTCGACAGCAACAATTTCTTGTCCATTCTCCAACTCCCCCTCAGCAGCTGAGACTGCAACGTGTCGGTTGATGGCCCCCTTGTCAGTGCGCTTGCGTATATTGCTCGCAATTCCGTGCATGGCCGTTGTCAGGACAACCAGCGGGTGCACGTTTCGGGGCCAGCGTCGTTCCCCAGACAGGAGTTTGACAAATGCTTCTTGTAGCAGGTCTTCAGCACTGTAATCAATCAACCCAGCGGCTCGAGCGCGCGCCAGGCTCTTTGCGCGCGCAAAATCCGCTGGATTATCGCAAAGAAGACGGAGTGCAGCATCAACCTCTGACAAGGCAAGACGGTCAGAATCATCGTTTGGTAATCGGCGCAATTGAGGACGGCCCTCCCTGGGTCGGACTCCCGTAGGCGCTGCTGTGGACGTACTACGCCAAAAATATTTTTAGAGGCGCGTCCGTGCTGGCTTTCTCGAGAGTCTTACCAATTAAGCGCCCAGAAATATATAGAAGACGCTATACCAACCTATTGGAGAAAACAGTATGAAATTTAACCGTAAAACGCGCGGCATTGCCAAATATTTAACCCATCTCAAGCCGGGCGAAGAGTATTGGATGGGATTACCAGCCGAAATCTACGTTAGCACACTGAAAGAATTAGGTTTCTCAGTGCCACTTATTGTCGGGGAACGTCTGTTACCGGCAGCAAGCTTTGGTCCTGCGTGTCGGCGCAATGCGCTAGGCGATGAAATCGTTCATCGAGATAGGCCAATGGAAACGGCTTACCGGCAGGCCGAGTGGCACTGGACGGAATTTCGCGGACGCTACGACACTGAGGACCGCTCCAAAATTGTGGATGTCCCGTACGAAAGGTACCCGCGTACTCATGTTCCTCCCCATGCCGTGGAATTGGAAATCCGCAAGTCCAAAAATGAGGTTCATGTCGCTGTCGGACCCTTTGTTTTGGCCAAAGACGATGACCGAGCTACAAATACCGCCAACGTTTTCATCGAAATATTTGGTGAATGTGTTGTCCTGCGTCATGACATGACCGCCTGGGAGAAGGCTCCGGTGCGGCAGATGAACTGGGAGTTACTACCACCTGGAAAGAACCCGTGGGCGTCGGCTCAGCCAGCGCTCAAGCAGTTCGTTCGGAAGGCAGAAGAAGGCAACCAACCTGTAATACGAGCCCGATTCGAAGCGATCGGAGGTTATGAGCCTGAGTTTGTTGCTATTGGTACCGCAGGATTTGATGGCTATGTCGTGTTCGGGTTTCCGCGCCTCGGACTCTGCATACTGGAATGCCGATCCGTTAACAATGCTACCTACGTCCTAGATGAGAATTCATGGGAAGCGATTTCGATACTGACCAAGGCGGAAATACTGAACGCCAATCTCCAGCGAGATCGGCTCGTCCACCGGGAAAACTGGTTCAATTTAATTGCCAATCTGCTTCGGGCCCAATCAGTCAAGAAAGTCGTCGCTAAGTAAGGCACGGAAATTAGAATCAGATCAAAGTGTGAGGCACGGATGTCAGATGTTGTATTTTTCCTTTAACTAACTTACGAGGTATTTGAAACTATGAATAACAGCCATTCCGACCAGGCGCCTGGTCAAAACAAAACTTACTCTATCATTGTCAATGGTCGTCCACGTGAAGTGACTGAACACAAACTGACCTACCTTCAGGTGGTTCAGCTGGCCTTTCCCGGTGAGCAACCATCCGCAACAGTGGTCTACACGGTGACCTTTTCTAACCCTCACGGTAAGGACGGTTCGCTGGTAGATGGAAAAGATGTGGTCATCAAAGACGGGATAATCTTCAATGTCAGAAAAACTGATCAGTCATAATCCCGATTTGCAGAAGTTGCGGGACAAGGGGTACGAAGTGGAAGTGCGGAGCGGCTACTTGCTGCTCCGCTCTGTCCCTTACGTCAATTCGCGAAGTGAAATAGCGATGGGTACCCTCGTGACCGATGTCACCCTGAATAATGACCAAACCCAGCGACCGGGTGATCATCAGGTATGGTTTGCGGGTGAATGCCCGTGTAACGCGGACGGGTCCGCTATTTCGGCACTTGGGAATCGTACTGCTACCCAAACTCTTTGCGAAGGGCTTGAGGTCCACCATCGGTTTTCATGCAAGCCGTCTGAGGGCTACCCAGATTATTATGTAAAGATGACCCGGTACGTGGAGATCCTCTCGAATCCGGCACGGGCTATCGATCCGTCAGTCACCGCGTGCACGTACAAGCCCATCGTGGCATTCGAGGAGGATTCGGTCTTTATTTATACCGATTCCGCCTCCAGCCGGGCGGGCATTGCTGGTCTGGCGAGAAAACTCGCCATGGACAAAGTTGCCATCGTAGGTTTGGGCGGTACAGGTTCTTATGTGCTGGACCTAGTGGCTAAAACCCATGCCCGAGAAATCCATCTGTTCGATGGTGATGAGTTCCTGCAGCACAACGCTTTCCGTGCGCCCGGGGCGGTATCGCTTGAGACCTTGAGGAAGAAGCCATCCAAGGTGGCGCATTACGCTGAAATCTATAGCCAAATGCGTCGAGGGATCTTCCCGCATGAAGGGTACTTGGACGATGTATCAGTCAAGCAGCTAGTCGGCTTCGACTTCGTTTTCCTGTGTGTCGACAAACCAGCTGTGCGCAAGTTAGTGGCGGACTTCCTGCACGAACATAAGATACCGTTCATCGATGTAGGCATGGAACTAGAGCTGATCGATGATCAGCAGTGCCTGATTGGGACTTGCCGGGTTACGTTGAGTACCTCCGAGAAGTCCGATCATTTCCCCCGGCACGTATCGCTTAAGGAGAGCGGCGCGGATGACTTGTACGAGAGCAATATTCAGGTGGCCGACCTGAATGCCTTGAACGCGGCCATGGCGGTGATCAAGTGGAAGAAATACTGCGGCTTCTACCAAGACTGCTACAAGGAGCATCAATCCGCCTATGCTATCAACGCGCACCAACTCACCCGTGATGAGACAACCGAGACAGAACCAGCATGAGGAAAACGGACCTGTCTCATCAATTTGTCGAGTTCATCCCCGAGCAACTTGAGGAGGGGGTGCTTTACATCTCCCAGCGTTACGGCACGGCCGCACACAAGTGCTGTTGTGGCTGCGGTGAGGAAGTGATTACACCCCTGACTTCGACAGATTGGTCGCTGCAGATGGATGGTAATGTTGTGACACTTTATCCTTCCATTGGCAACTGGAGCTTTGCCTGCCGGTCGCATTACTGGATTCGCAGAAGCAAGGTGATCTGGGCTGGTCAAATGTCGCAACAGCAGATCGATCGTGGCCGAGCAATCGATCGTGCAACCAAGCAGACATACTTTGAAGCGGTAAATCGCAAGAAGGCATTACATTCGAAATTGTCTCCAAATGAAGCTCCGTCCCGGACCGAGGCCCCTGGTTTATTCAACAGCTTGTGGATGGCCCTCAAGCACTGGTGGAATACCTGACCCCGATTAACTCCTTGCAGATTTGCTTGGGCGTCGCTCGATCAAGCAAATGGCTATAAGATAATGAAAGCAACCATGAATCACACCCTAGAACACGAAGAGAGTTTAGTTGCGGCAGGCCGCGGTAAGTGGTCACAGTCGGGGGTGCCTCATCGTGGATGGCGCTGTGTAGATATCGAAGACCTTGGTGAGCCACAGGTGCAATGTGAAATGTGTGAATCGCAGACAATTCGCTTTATCCACCACATGGAGCATCCGAACTATTCTGAAGTTCTAGAGGTTGGTTGCATCTGTGCTGGTCATATGGAGGGTGATATTTCAGCGGCGCGTATCCGTGAAACGAGCATGAAGAACCGTGCCGGTAGAAGAAAGCGGTGGTTAACTAGGAAATGGCGAATTTCAGCGAAGGGCAATCCTTGGCTTCGGGCAGATGGTTACCGAATCACGGTCTACGAGCGAGGAGGTGGTTGGGCTGCAACAATAAGTAGTGAAGACAATTCGTCAGTGCAGCACAGCAGAAGAAATTATAATACACAAGATAAAGCTAAGTTAGCCGCATTCGATCACATCACTAGATTACAACCTAGCAGTGACCCATAAGAAAAGAATTCGAGAATTGGAATCAGATCATTTATTTTTCTAGTTATCGATAATAGCCTATCAAGAACCAATAGGTTCAGACTCGATTGAAACCGCACGACGCGGCACGATGCGGATGCGTCATCCAAGCCCGGCTGCTCGCACGATCAGAAACAACCCCGCCCCGACGACGACGGCTCCGATGGCTCGCGCGACGCGCTCACCGGCCGGTACGAGACGTTCGACGGTGATGGCTGCCGTCACGACAGCCATTGCGCGCAGGTCCATGACCCCGATGACCAGGAGGATCGCCGTCAGGCCGGCACAGCAGTAGCTGCAGTGGAGCCCGAGGCGCAGGCCGTGTCGCCAGGCCGTGGCGGCGTCCGCCGGCAACGTACGGCCGCGCCCCGGTGCCTCCCGGCAGCAGGCAAGGTGGCGTGCTTTCCACGCGGTGAACTGGAGCGCGCCGGCGATCAGGACGACCACACCGACCGCGATGGGTACGGCGCGCGCCAGCGCCGGCAGCTGCATCTCGACCGCTGCCAGCGCGACGCCCAGCGGAAAGGCGGCCATTCCGAACACGGTCCACACGAAGAAGTAACCCACGCCCACGAGCGCGGTCAGCCGACCGAGGCGCGTCTCGCCTGTCCTGCCAACGGCCTGGCGGTAGCGCCACAGCATGGGGACCAAAGACGGCAGCATCATCGCCACCATCATCACGACCCACATGCCGAGGAACGACGCCGCGGCGCCGGGCCACGTCTGTCCGGGCATCCGCATCCACGCCATCGACATCGTCCAGCCGCCGGGCATCGGCATCTCGCCCATCGCCGACATGGACGCGCACCAGACGATCGTTACCGCCGCGCTGGCGGCGAAGAGCAGCGCCGAGACGCCGAAGAAGATTTGCTCCGACGCTCGCTCGGAAGCCATGGGTCGTGAGATCTCCATTCGCAGGTGCGCCACGATATCCACGGCTTCGCTCAGCCCTTGTTGTATTCGTCGTGGCGGCGCCACCACATACCCGACTCGTTGCGTCCCTTGGGAGCGCGGTCGAGCCACTGGTACATGCCCCAGAGGCCGTCCAGTCCGCGCGCATAGGTGGAATAGGTTTGGTAGACGACGCCGTCCTCGAGCACGAACGCGCTCATGCCCGGCCTCTCGCGCAGGTATGTGGCCACGTCGGTCCCGGTCATGATGGCGTTCTGAACGGGAGGCGATTCGTTGCCGGCTTCCTTGCCCATCCGGAAAGGTATCGTCGACGCCGGCGGCTCGCGCAGGTAATTGTATTCGATGCCCCCTTCGCGCTGCTGTTGCTCAGTGAACGAGACATTAAAATCAGCGTTGAAGTCGCCGTCGAACGAAGACGCCCACGGAAACGTCCACCCCATTCGCCGCTTGTATGCCTGTAGTTTGGCGAGCGGCGCCCGCGAAATGGCACACAGCATCACGTCATGGTTGGCAAGATGAATCGCAAACCCGTTGAAGCCGTCCGCGATCGTCGAACAGGTCGGGCAGCCCGCCGTGTAGTCGGGCCCGAACATGAAGTGATAGACGAGCAGCTGCGAACGTCCTTGGAAAATGTTTGCCAGCGAGGCGCTTCCCGCGTCGGTCTCGAATCGATAGTCCTTGTCGATCCGAACCCACGGCAGCTCCTGCCGTCGCCGCGCCAGCTCGTCGCCGCGCCGCGTGTGCTCCTTCTCGGCCTTGAGCAGCTCGAGCCGTGCTGCCAGCCATTCTTTACGTGTTCCGGTCATGTGTGTCGTCATCGCGCTTGTCTCCTTCGTTCGAGTGTCCATTCGTTTCTCCTCAGGGGTTGTTGATCACGAGATGAACTTAGCGCAGGATATCGAAACGATGGGAGTTACAAGTGTGGCGGGATTCGTCGCAAGGTCGTCTGGAGTAAATCAGAGGTTCCCATGGACTCGATGATCACGGCCGCGGCGCGTGCACTCGCCGCGGGTGATCCCCTCGGCGCATTGAAGCGGGTCGCCTTGCGCGAGGACGCGCCGGCGCTCGCGCTTCGAGGCATCGCGATGGCGCAGCTCGGCGATCTCGTTCGAGCGAAGGCGCTCGTGCGACGTGC
>NZ_JBGQKW010000084.1:0-11709 GCF_041499725.1 Sulfuricaulis sp. | reverse complement strand
GAGCAGCGAGGCGCTAATTCCTGTTATTATTTCTGAACTTTACTTGGCGTTCTTGGCGGTTTAAAACATGAATGACTCCTGGCTCGATGCGGTGAAATGGAACAGCGACGGGCTGGTGCCCGCGATCGCGCAGGAGGCCGGCAGCGGCAAGGTGCTGACGCTCGCGTGGATGAACCGCGAAGCGCTGGCGGCGACGGCGCAGGAAGGCCGCGCGGTGTACTGGTCACGCTCGCGCCGGAAACTGTGGCGCAAGGGCGAGGAGTCAGGGCATGTGCAGGCAGTCAAGGACATCCGTCTCGACTGCGACAACGATGCGGTGCTGCTGGTGGTGGAACAGAAGGGCGGGATCGCCTGTCACACGGGACGCGAGCGCTGTTTCTATCAGCAGCTTCAGGGCGACCGGTGGGTGACGGTAGAACCCGTGATCAAGAGCGAACAGGAAATTTACGGCAAGAAATGACATGTCCGACGTGCTGAACAAGCTGGCCGCGGTGCTGGAGGCGCGCAAGGGCGCCGATCCGCAGAGTTCCTATGTCGCGGGACTGTACGCCAAGGGGCTCGACGCTGTCCTGAAAAAGATCGGCGAGGAAGCAACCGAGACGGTGCTCGCGGCGAAGAGCGGTGAGCGGGCGAAGATCGTGCATGAAACGGCGGATTTGTGGTTTCACACGCTGATCATGCTTGCGCAGACCGGGCTTAAGCCGGATGATATCCTGGCTGAGTTGGACCGCCGTTTTGGCGTGTCCGGGCTGGACGAGAAGGCCTCGCGCCAGGGACGTTAGCGAAGGTCATCCGCCGGACGCGAACGTCGGCCGGGTGGTTTTAACATCAGCACGAACGAATTTATTCTGGAGAGATTGCAATGGGTTCTTTCAGCATCTGGCACTGGCTTGTCGTACTGATCATCGTTCTGCTGATCTTCGGCACCAAAAAGTTGCGCAACATTGGCAGCGATCTGGGCGGCGCGATCAAGAGCTTCAAGGAGTCGATGAAGGAAGGCGCAGAGAGTCACGAGCCGGAATCCGGTAACGGCGCCGAACCCAAGAAAATCAAGGGCGAATCCGGGCGCGTCATCGACGCCGAGGTGACCTCCAAGGTCAAGAAGAAAAAAACCTAAGCCTGTTCACCACCAAGGACGCGCGCGATGTTCGACGTCGGTTTCTCGGAACTGGTGGTGATCGGCCTCATCGCACTGATCGTGCTGGGGCCGAAGCGTTTGCCGGAGGTGGCGCGGACGGCGGGCAAGTGGATGGGGCAATTGCGGCGCTTCATCAACAACGTCAAACAGGATCTCGACCGCGAAATTCATCAGGATGAACTGGCGGAGCTGCGCAAACTCCGGGAAGAACTCGATAGCACCCGGAACCTGATGCAGAGTACCTCGGGCGACCTCATCAAGGGATTCACGGAAACCGCCGCGGCTTCCGCGGCCCACACCATCCATTCGGACGAACCGCCGAAACTGACCGCCCTCGTGGACGCGGCGGCGTTTGCCCCGCCCGTAAAGCGCGCGCGCGCCAAATCAACAAAAAAATCCCGGCCTGGAAGGAAACATGGCGGAACGCGAAGAACCCGGCACCCCTGAAGGCAGCCTTATCTCCCATCTTCTCGAGCTGCGCGATCGCCTGCTCTACGCGGTGATCGCCATCGCCGTGGTGTTCGGGGCGCTGCTGCCGTTTACCAGCGACGTGTACACGCTCGTGGCCAAGCCGCTGATGAAGGTCCTGCCGGCCGGTGCGACCATGATCGCGACCGAAGTCGCCTCGCCGTTTCTCACGCCCATCAAACTCACGCTGGCGGTCGCCATCGTGATCACGATACCCGTCCTGTTGTACCAGCTGTGGGCGTTTGTCGCCCCCGGGCTGTATCGCCATGAACGGCGACTGGTGCTGCCGCTGCTCGTCTCGAGCACCCTGCTGTTCTACGGCGGCATGGCCTTCGCCTATTTCGTAGTGTTTCCCATGGCTTTCGGATTTTTCGTGCATGCCCTGCCGCCGGGCGTGACGATGATGACCGACATCCGCTCCTATCTCGATTTTGTGTTCTCCATGTTCTTCGCCTTCGGAATTTCCTTCGAAGTCCCGGTGGCGGTGGTGCTGCTGGCGCGCATGGGCGTGATCAATCCTGAAACGCTCGCCGGCAAGCGCCCCTACGTGATCCTGTGGGCGTTCATCGTGGCGGCGGTGCTCACGCCGCCGGATATTTTCTCGCAGTTCTTCCTCGCTATTCCCATGATTGTGCTTTTCGAGATTGGCCTGTTCGTCGCGCGCCGCCTGAAACGCGCCGCCGACGCCGCGGTGGACAGCGGAAGGCGCAATCTGACCGATGAAGAAATCGAGGCCGAGTTCAAGAAACACGATAAGGCTTTCACCGGCACAGACAAGGGCAGGGGCAGGAAAAAATAAGGCTCTGCGCGTTGTGACTTCCGCGCGACCTCTACTCGGTCAGCGCGGCCCGTGCCGGGCGTTCGATGGCCGTGGCCTCCAGCGTCAGCGATTTTCCGTTGCGCAGCACTTCCAGTTTCACGCGGCTTCCCGGTTTGCGGTTGGAAATCGCGATCAGCGCTTCGCGCGCCTCGGTGATTTTCTTGTCGTCGATCGCGACGATCACGTCCCCCGGTTGCATGCCCGCGCGGTGTGCCGGCCCGCCGCGCATCACGCCGACCACCACCACGCCTTGGGTGTCGTCGAGTTCGAGGGCGCGTGCGATCTGCGGCGTGATCGCCTGCGCCTCGACCCCGAGCCAGCCGCGAACCGGGCGGCCGTGTTGCAGAATTTCCTTCATCACGTCTTCGGCCAGGCTGGTGGGGATGGCGAAGCCGATTCCCTGGTAACCGCCGCTGCGGGAAAACATGGCGGTATTGATCCCGACGAGATTGCCCTCGGCGTCGACCAGCGCGCCGCCCGAGTTGCCGGGATTGATCGCGGCGTCGGTCTGGATGAAGTTCTCGAAGGTGTTGATGCCGAGCTTGTTGCGGCCGGTGGCGGAGACGATTCCCATCGTGACCGTCTGCCCGACGCCGAATGGATTGCCGATGGCCAGCACCACGTCGCCGACGCGCAGATTATCGGAATGGCCGAGCGTGATGACCGGTAGTTTCTTCAAGTCGATTTTTAGCACCGCCACATCCGTGTCCGGATCGCTGCCGACCAGCTTCGCCTGCGCCATACGGCCGTCTTGCAGCGAGACCTGGATTGCGTCGGCGCCCTGGATGACGTGATGGTTGGTGAGGATGAAACCCTGTTCGCTCATGATGACGCCGGAGCCGAGGCTGGTTTCGACGCGCTTGCGCGGCGTGATCAGATCGTCCGCGCCGCCGAAGAACTGGCGAAACACCGGATCGTCGAAGAACGGATGCGGCCGTACCGTCACGACCTTGGCGGTGTTGATGTTGACCACGGCGGATGAGGCCTTGTCCACGGCCGCGGCATAGGAAGACGGACCGTTCGCCGGGCGCTTCACCGCCACCGGCGCGGTCTGGCGGATTTCGACCGTCGGGACCTCGCGCCGGGCGATCTCCGGCCAGAAATAGGTCACGAGGAAGGCGATGGCCAGTCCGAGGACGATCGCCTGGGCTAGATAGGACAGGACAGGGCGCAGCCGCATATTCGACCCGAAAGCTGGATTGATGGGATGCCAATTCTATCGAAGAGTCGCCCCGCGTGCTGCGCCAAGGGCGACATGGCGGGCGGTGGGCGGATTTATGTGAAAAAAATTGCCTGCGCGACTTGATTTAAGCGCTTGACTCAGGCGAATCGTTATATAATCCTATGCGCCGTTTTTGTAGGCCATGATGGGTTCTTCTGAACAATTGCCTGATTCATTTCAGAAAATTGCGCCGCTACGCGTGATTTTTTTATTTTTTGCGCCTTAAAGATCGAGGGGGGTTACATGAGTGAAGAGGGTGTCAATCCGCGCCGACGGCGTTTACTGGTGATCACCAGCGGGTTAGGAATCGTTGGAGCGGCTTTTGCGGCCACCCCCTTTGTCCTCAGCATGATGCCCAGCGCCCGCGCCAAGGCGGCCGGCGCGCCGGTCGAGGTCGATATCAGCAAGATCGAGCCCGGCCAGTTGCTGACCGTGGAATGGCGCGGCAAACCGGTGTGGATCCTGCGCCGCACGCCGGAGATGCTAAAATCGCTTTCCGAAGACACGAAAGTCCTCGCTGATCCGAAATCCTCCGTGGTCGATCAGCAGCCAAGCTACGCGCAGAACGAGACACGTTCGCTCAAGCCCGAGTATCTCGTACTCGTCGGCATCTGCACCCATTTGGGTTGCTCGCCGGCCCAGCGTTTGGAGGCCGGCGCCGTTTCCGGCCTGGGTGATGAATGGCCCGGCGGGTTCTTCTGTCCGTGTCACGGCTCCAAGTTCGATTTGGCCGGACGGGTGTACAAGAACGTCCCGGCGCCGACCAATTTGCAGGTGCCCCCATACAGTTACCTGACCAACACACGCCTTATCATCGGTGTTGATCAGAAAGGAGCCGCGTGATGCAAAAGCTGCTGGCCTGGATCGATGACCGCATCCCGCTGACCAAGGTATGGGAAGAGCATCTGGCGAAATACTACGCGCCCAAGAATTTCAACTTCTGGTATTACTTTGGCTCGCTCGCGCTGCTGATGCTGGTGATGCAGATCGTCACCGGTATTTTCCTCACCATGCACTACAAGCCGGACACGGGACTGGCGTTCGCCTCGGTCGAGTACATCATGCGCGATGTGGACTGGGGCTGGCTGCTGCGCTACATGCATTCCGTCGGCGCCTCGTTCTTCTTCATCGTGGTGTATCTGCACATGTTCCGCGCACTGCTCTATGGGTCGCACCGCAATCCACGCGAGCTCATCTGGCTGGTCGGCATGGTGATATTCGTCGCGCTCATGGCCGAGGCGTTCATGGGCTATCTGCTGCCGTGGGGCAACATGTCCTACTGGGGCGCGCAGGTGATCCTCTCGCTGTTCGACGCGATTCCGCTGATCGGCCCGATACTCTCCGAGTGGATGCGCGGCGACTTCGTGGTGTCGGACGCGACCTTGAACCGCTTCTTCGCCTTCCACGTGATCGCGGTACCGCTCATCCTGGCGGCGCTGGTGTTCGTGCACATCGTGGCGCTGCACAAGGTCGGCTCGAACAACCCCGACGGCGTCGAGATCAAGAAAAAGAAAGGCCCGGACGGTATTCCGCTCGACGGCATTCCGTTTCATCCGTATTACACGGTGAAGGACATCGTCGGCGTGACGGTGTTTCTGATGCTGTTCTCGGCCGTCATCTTCTTCGCGCCGGAACTAGGCGGCTGGTTCCTCGAGCCCGACAACTTCATGCCGGCCAACATCCTGCACACGCCGCCGGAAATCGTGCCGCTGTGGTACTTCACGCCGTACTATTCGATCCTGCGCGCGAACACGTTCGCCTTCTTTGGGATTGAGGCCAAGCTTTGGGGCGTGATCTTCATGGGGCTCGCGATCGTGTTCTTCTTCTTCCTCCCCTGGCTGGACCGCTCCTCGGTCAAGTCGATCCGCTACCGCGGCTGGATATACAAGACGGCGTTGGCGATCTTCGTCGTCGCCTTCCTCACCCTGGGTTATCTTGGAACCCAACCGGCAGCGGGTCCGAACCTCATTATTGCGCAGATCTGCACGGTGCTCTATTTTGCATTCTTCGTCCTGATGCCGTTGTATACCAAAATTGACAAGACCAAGCCGGTTCCGGAAAGGGTGACGACGAAATGAAAAAGTTCCTGATCCTTCTTGTTCTGGCTGTCCTGCCGGCCGGAGCGTTCGCCAGTTCGGAACATGGCCCGAAGCTCGACCCCGTCAACATCGACCTCAGCGACACTGCCTCGCTGCAGCGCGGCGCGCGCATCTTCGTCAACTACTGCCTGTCCTGCCACAGCGCCTCGTACATGCGTTACAACCGCATGGGCCATGACCTCGGCATCAGCGAAGAACTGGTCAAGGAAAACCTCCTGTTCGCCGCGGACAAGGTGGGCGACCTCATGAAGGCGGTGATGCCGCAAGACGACGCCAAGCTGTGGTTCGGCGTGGCGCCGCCCGACTTGTCGCTGATCGCGCGGGCGCGCAAACCAGCCTGGGTGTACACCTATCTGCGCAGTTTCTACCGCGACCCCAAGTCGCCCTCCGGATGGAACAACGTCGTGTTCCCGCACGTGGCCATGCCGCACGTGCTCTACGAATGGCAGGGCGACCAGCGCGCCGCCTTCAAGAAAGACGCCCACGGTGTTGATGAATTCGAGGGTTTCGAGCTGGAGCGGCCCGGCAGCATGAGCGCGAAAGATTATGACGACGCCATGCGCGATCTGACCAATTTCCTGGTCTATCTCGGCGAGCCGGCCAAACTAGTCCGTTACCAGATCGGCCTGTACGTGTTAATCTTCCTTGCCGTATTCCTGGTATTTGCCTACCTGCTGAAGAAGGAATATTGGAAGGACGTACACTGATTATTGAAGCGCCATGCCTGGCAATCCGCTACGTTGGTTTCGGATAAATTGTCTTACCGACTCGATAATCGGGCAATCATAAGTGTTTTGTTATTGATCCGGCACGACAGCACCACGGCAAGCACACAGTGGCATTTTTTGTACCATCTGCGTTTCAAGAGTATTCGTGCCGGATCAATAACCGGGGCGATTCCCGGACGGCGGTAGCCGCTCTCCGGGTATGACATTGCATAACGGAGACAACGCGATGACGACGCCCGCGGCGCGCAAGCCAATCATGATGCTTTATTCGGGGATGAGCGATCCCTACAGCCACCGCACGCGCATTGTTCTCTTCGAGAAGGACATCGAGTGCCAGATCATCGAGATCGACCTCACGAAAAAACCGCGTGAACTGGGTGAGCTCAATCCCTACAATCAGGTGCCGACCATGGTCGACCGCGACCTGGTGCTGTACGAGTCGAACATCATCAACGAATATCTTGACGAGCGCCTGCCGCATCCGCCGCTGATGCCGGTGGACCCCGTCTCGCGCGCCCGCGCGCGCCTGATGCTGGTGCGCTTCGACCGCGACTGGTACACCCTGATTCACGACATCACCGGTGGCGACAAGAAGGCGGCCACGCGCGCGCGCCACGCGCTGCGCGACGGGCTCACGGTGATCTCGCCGATCTTCAAGGAACAGCCGTTTTCCCTCGGCGAGGAGTTCTCGCTGGTGGACTGCTCGCTCGCGCCGCTGCTGTGGCGCCTGGACCGCTGGGACGTCGAACTCCCGCGCCAGGCGAAACCCATCCTCGACTACGCCGAGCGCATCTTCGCGCGCAAATCCTTCAAGCTCTCGTTGACCGAAGCGGAGAAGGCGATGCGCGCGCGTCCCCGGTGAACCGCGCGCCCCGCGTCCCGACACTTCGCGCGCTGGTGACGGCGCATGACCCCACTTAAGCTTTACCTGATCCGCGCGGTTTACGACTGGGCGGTGGACAGCGGCTTCACGCCGCAGGTGCTGGTGGACGCCACCGCCGTGGGCGTGAAAGCTCCGCCGGCCTATGTCCAGGATGGCCGCATCGTGCTCAACATCCATCCGCGCGCGGTCGGCCATTTCGAATTCGCCGCCGAGGCCATTCGCTTCTCTGCCCGTTTCGGCGGACAGAGTCTTATGGTGGAGGCCCCGTACACCGCCGTGCTCGCCATCTACGCGCGCGAAAACAACCAGGGCATCACGTTCCCGGAAACGCCGGCCGGAGAACAGAAGGAATCCGGTCCCGAGGATAAACCGCCCGACGGCAAACCGCCGGGCAAGGGCCCGACGCTTCGCATTGTTAAATAACACGTACGTCGCGCATTTCGCGCCGCCGGTGTGGTGATGGTGTCGGGCGCCGCGTACTTGGGTTATGTTAGAGATAATCACCCATTCGGGAGACGGACAATGCGCGTTTTTATTCTACTTCTGATTCTTCCCGTGATATTCATGCCCTTGCCCGTGCGCGCGGCCGAGTCCAAAACCGGCGCCGGCGATGAAACACGGCCGGGAAACGTCGAACCGCAAAAGGATCAAAGCTCGTCTGACCCCGCCGAACGGCCAAAACGGGAGGCCGTGAAGATGTCACCGACCATCCGCGTGTCACCGCCGCGTCCGGACGAAAGCGGAAAAATGCGCCGGGTTGCGCCCGCCCGCGCCGACTCGCCGTTGCTGAATATGCCGGCGCCTAAAGACATGTCGCCGCCGCAGGGTGGCGAAACACCCGGCGGTCGCTGACAGCAAGCCTGTCGCACCATGATTCGCGTGATTCAGGCCGATATCACGACGCTCAAGGTGGACGCTATCGTCAACGCCGCGAATGAAATGCTGCTCGGTGGCGGTGGCGTGGACGGTGCGATACACCGCGCCGCCGGCCCGGAGTTGCTGGCGAAGTGCCGCACGCTCGACGGTTGTCCCACCGGCGAAGCGAAAATCACGCCCGGTTTCAAACTCCCCGCGAAGTGGGTGATCCACACGGTGGGGCCGGTTTGGCGCGGCGGGCAGCATCACGAACCGGCATTGTTGGCCAATTGTTACCGCCACTCACTGGAACTCGCGCATAAACACGGTATCAAGACCATCGCGTTTCCAGGCATCAGCATCGGTGTCTACGGCTATCCCAAGGACGAGGCCGCGAAGATCGCCGTGATGGTCATGAGGGAGTACGAGAATAAGTTCGACGAGGTCATCGCCTGCTGCTTCAGCACAGGAGATAAGGTGTTGTACGAAAAGCTGTTGATGTCCTGAAGCGTTTCTTTTCCGATTCCCGAACAAATCCCTATGTATACTAACCTGATCGCCAATTTGGACGACGGCAGCAAGTATCTCCAACTCCGCGGAATGTACGACTGGCTGCAGAATGTGCAATTGATAGCGGGAGTCAATCTGCCTTCCGGGAACAGAGGAACGGAATATGGCGGTGCGCCGGTGGCGGGCACTTCATCTTTTGCCTCCACGGGGAAGTTGGTGTATTTAAGAGGTGCGTATTACTTCTGACCCATACCGGCAATGGACAGAAACTTATACTGTTCCGGCGTGTCTTAGTAAAAAATTTACAACGCCACTATCGAAAGAGCTATGAAGGCGCACATGATGAAGAAATGAACCAGTCATGTTAATCGCATCCATCCTTGCGGCGCTGCTGGTCGTTCTAAGCACATTCACGCACTACGAAGTATTGCGCTTGCTGTCAGCCTACGTTCCCCGAATCCGGATACGGCCGCGGGCGAGGTTACTCGTGATTCTGTTTGCCACGTTCTCCGGCCACTTTCTGGAAATCAGTTTCTACGCATTGGCTTATTATTCTCTCAAGGATCACTTTGATCTCGGAAATTTCGGCGGCGATTTTGTCGACAATTTTGCGTCCTATCTTTATTTTTCCGCCGAGACTTATACCACCATCGGTCTGGGCGACATCTATCCGCTGGGTCCCCTGCGCCTGATTACAGGTATCGAGGCGTTGAACGGCCTGCTGCTCATCGGCTGGTCGGCGTCGTTTACCTATCTGGCCATGCAAAAATTCTGGGACTTCAGAGAGCGGGATTAGTGCGCAGGGGCCGCTTGACCGTATACTCGCTTCTTTATGCCGCAGACCGCAAAAGTGTTTCTGATTCTCGGTGGTATTAATGCCGCGCTGGTTGTGTTGCTTGGCGCGTTCGGGGCGCATGGGCTGAAGACAAGGATGACGGCGGAGATGCTGGCGGTGTATCAGACGGGGGTTCACTACCATCTGTTTCACGCGCTGGGGCTGCTGGCGGTGGGGCTGGTGGCGACGCAGATATCTGGCTCGGCTTATCTTCGGTGGTCCGGGTGGTTGATGCTGGTCGGCATCATTCTTTTTTCCGGCAGCCTTTACGTGTTGAGCATTAGCGGGCTGCGCTGGTTAGGGATGGTCACACCCTTCGGAGGAATATTATTTATTGTTGCGTGGATTCTGTTTGTGGTGGCGATTGTGAAGTTACCCTGATGCGCCTGACAAATTGTCAGCAGGCAAAACGATAATAGTTCCGTCATAGTCACAATTTTGTTGCGTGAAATTCCCCGCGTCCCGCCGCCGATAATTCTCTTTCTGCCGTGTATTTAGGTCATTTCTGACTGTCTCGGATTTTCTGGACTAGAATTAATTTAGAGCCGAAAGCCACTGGCAATTGGCGGTTCAAGCGGGATTCCGTGCTGGTGGTCCGGTCGGCGGATGCAAGGGATCGCTATGCAGGATGTCCTTAACATTTCCGGGCGTGCTAGCTTCGTGAGACGGTTCGTTCCCGTCTTCAGTCTCTCTTTTGGCATCATTATTATCTCGCTGTTGCTGGCGCTGGGTGCGATGGAGATATTGTCCGCTGCCCGCGGCTACGTGGTTGGCGAGGGTCTGTGGACCAAGGCCCAGCGCGATGCGGTCTACGCGCTCACACTGTACGCCCAGACGCACGAGCCGGCGTATTTCGAACGTTACCAGCAGGCTCTCTCGATACCGTTGAGCGATCATCGGGCACGGATCGAAATGGACAAGCCTGACTTCGATTACATCAAGGCCTACGCCGGATTGCTGGGGGGCGGCAACCACCCCGATGACGTTCCTGGCATGGTCCGCCTCTACCGTTGCTGTGCGGAATATTTCTACTTCAAGCGCGCAGTGTCTATATGGGAGGAAGGCGACGCTTACATCGCCCGGCTGCAAGGAGTGGGCGACGACCTGCATGCCGAAATCTCCTCCGCGGCGCCCTCCCGGAAACGCATCGAGGATATCCTCGAGCAGGTGCGCGCCGTCGACGTGGGCGTGAAGCCGCTGGAGGACACCTTTACCGTCACGCTCGGCGAGGTGGTGCGGTGGCTGAAGTCCACGCTGACGTGGGCCGTCTTCGGGATCGTTTCGATTCTGGTCGTGCTTGGCATTTACCTGACAGCGCGCGTCATGATCCGAATCCGGCGCGCCGAAGAAGACTACCGTCTTCTGGCCAACGCGATCGCGCACACCGCGGACGGCATCATGATCCTGGACGCCGGGCGACGCATCATCGCGGTCAATCACGCATTCACGACGATCACGGGTTACGCGCCCGAGGAGGTTGTCGGCCATCTATTCACCCGCCCGCAGACGCTGAAGATTCCCGGACCGACGCTTTATGCCATCTGGGCGGATGCGCGGACCGCGGGTCACTGGGAAGGCGAGGTTTGGAACGTGCGCAAGAACGGTGAACTGTATACCGTGCATCTGAGCCTGAGCGCCGTGCACGACGAGCGCCGCGGAAAGGCCAGCCACTACATCGCGGTGTTCAACGACATTTCGCCGCACAAGGTCCACGAGGAACGGCTCAAACACCTCGCGACCCACGATCCGCTGACGGGCCTGCCGAACCGGGCGGAGTTCGAGCGGTTTTGCCGCGAGGCGATGGCACGCGCGCGTCGTCACGGGCATCGGTTGGCGGTGTTGTATATCGACCTCGATAAATTCAAGCCCGTCAACGACACCTATGGACACGTAGCCGGCGACGAACTGCTTCGGGTACTCAGCGTTCGCTTGCAGCAAATGATGCGGGAGACGGATATCGTCGCCCGCATCGGAGGCGATGAATTCAGTGTTTTGCTCGCCGATCTCGACGATGTCTCGCGCAGCTATATCGTGGCGTGCAAGCTGCTCGACATGTTGTCGCAGCCGGTTGTGAGCCAGCACGGCACGCACACCGTCGGGGCCAGTATTGGCATCAGCGCCTATCCCGACGACGGCAACGATCCGCAGACG
>NZ_JBGQKW010000083.1:0-11714 GCF_041499725.1 Sulfuricaulis sp. | reverse complement strand
GTGGACTGGATGCGCCTACACATGGGCTGGAAAGTCGGGCTGCTGCATGTCACGAGCTTCCGGCCGTTTCCCGGACGCGAGATCGTCGCCGCGCTCAAAAACTGCCGGGTCATCTCCGTGATCGAACGCATGGACAACCCGTTGGCCAAGAACAATCCGCTCACCACCGAGGTGAAGGCGGCCTTTGCCGATGCCATGGCGGGCGCCGCCGGTTATGCCGGCGTCGAAAAAATGCCGCGGATTTTTTCCGGCGTGTACGGGCTGGGCGCGCGCGACACGCGCGTCGGCGACCTGATCGCCGTGGCGCAGAACATGGTGGAAGGCGGCCAGCCTTTCTTCTCGCTCAACATCGTGCACCCCACGGCGCTCGAACGCCGGCACGACCCGGACGTGCGCCCGGCGGGCGCCTTCAGCATGCGCGGGCATTCGGTCGGCGGTTACGGCTCGGTCACGACCAACAAGGTGATCGCCTCGCTCGTCGAGGAGATCTTCGGTCTCCACGTTCAGGCCTACCCCAAGTACGGCTCGGACAAGAAAGGTCTACCGACCACCTATTACCTGACGGTGGCGGCCGAACCGATCCGCGAGCACTCCGAGATCGAGCACGTCGACTTCGTGCCGATCCATGACATCAACGCTTTCGGCGTCGCCAATCCACTGCAAGGACTTGTCGAGAACGGGAGCCTGTTCATCCAGAGCCGCTTTGGCACCGACGCTGAAGTCTGGGCGCATATTCCGGCAGCGGCGCGTGCAATCATCCTGAATAAACGGCTGCGGCTTTTCTATCTCGATGCGGTGAAAATTGCCCGCGATCTGGCCGCGACGCCGGACCTGCAACTGCGCATGCAGGGCATCGTGCTGCTCGGCATCTTTCTGCGGGTCGCGCCGTTCGTGCGCGCGCAAGGCCTGAACGACGCGCGGCTGTTCGAAGGCGTGGAAAAAGCGCTGCGCAAATACTTCGGCCGGCGCGGCGAGAAAGTGATCGAGGCCAATATGTCCGCGGTGAAACAGGGTTACTTCAACCTGCGCGAGCTCGACATCGCGCGCGTTGTGCAGCCTCAAGCAACCGCCGAGGCCAGAGCGTAACGCCATGTCGCCAACCGTTTCAAAACCCAAATCAAATCCACCGCCAGGGTGGTGGATTGAGAATTAAATTTATGACTGCCCCGGAATCCTTTGTCGCCAACTTTATCGACCAGGACGCCTTCGAGCGCGAGGTGTTGCACGCCTATGCCGACGGCAGCGCCGAGGCCTGCCTGCCGGCGGACCGCGCGATCGCGCGGTCGTGGATGCCGCCGGCCACGGGCGCGCTGCGCGACTTCTCGACGATCGCGCCGGACCTGCCGCTGCTCGAAGCGGAAAAGTGCGTCGGCTGCATGGAGTGTGTCACCCAATGCCCCGACACCGCTATCCTGGCCAAGGTCGTGCCGGCCAGCGACCACGCAGCGCTGTCCGAAAAACTCAAGGCGGCCGAGCACGGCGATTTCATCGCGGGTCAGTTCGCCCGGACCACGAAATACTTCGACGTGCCGGCGCGCAAGGGCAAGGAGGGCGGAATGTTCTATCTCATCACCGACCCCACCAAGTGCAAAGGCTGCGGCGAGTGCGTCGCCGCCTGCGGCGATCATCAGGCGCTGCGGATGATCCCCAAGACCGATGCGAATCTGGCGCAATACCGCGCTGCTGCCAAACTTTTCCGCGATCTCCCCGACACGCCGCACGACTACATCCAGGACAAGGTGCTGTCGGACATGATGCTGCAGGAATCCACGCACCTGTACTGCGGCGGCGCGGCCTCGTGCATGGGTTGCGGCGAGGCCACCGCGATCCGCATGATGCTGACCGCCACGGCCTTCGTGCACGGTGAAAATTCGATGGGTATCGTCGCCGCCACCGGCTGCAACACCGTGTTCGGCTCGACCTACCCGTACAACCCCTACCGCGTGCCGTGGACCAATTCGCTGTTCGAAAACGCGCCGGCGGTGGCCATGGGCATACGCGCCGAATGGAACGCCCGCGGCATGAGGGACAAGCGCCTGTGGGTGCTGGGCGGCGACGGCGCCATGCTCGACATCGGGTTCCAATCGCTGTCGCGCATGCTCATGAGCGGGATGGACATCAAGGTGCTGGTGCTCGACACGCAGGTGTATTCCAACACCGGCGGTCAGGCCTCGACGTCCACGTTTCTTTCCCAGGATTCCAAGATGTCGGGCTACGGCAAAGTGCAGCACGGCAAATCCGAGCGCCGCAAGGAACTGGCGCAGATCGCGATGATGCATCCGGACGTGTTCGTGGCCCAGACCACGGCGGCGCACATCAACCACTTCTATCGCGCAATCATCGCGGCGAACGCCTACCCGGGCCCGGCGGTGGTGGTGGCGTACACCCCATGCATGCCGGAACACGGCATCGGCGACGACGCCGCCTTCGGCCAGGCCAAGCTCGCGGTGGACGCGCGCGCGTTTCCGTTGCTCGTGTACGACCCGCGCGCGGGCGAATCCATGAAGCAGCGCCTGAGCCTGCAGGGCAATCCGGCGCGCAAGGACGACTGGTACGTCACGCCCAAGGGCGAGACCGTCGACTTCATCAGCTTCGCGCGCACCGAAGGCCGTTTCGCCAAGCACTTCGACCGGGACGGCAAGCCGTCACCGGAGCTGCACAAGGCCGGAGAAGACCGCCTCAAGAACTGGCGGTTGCTGCAGGAACTGGCGGGAATACACCAGCCTGAGAAGTGCGCCAGGGATGGCGCGGTAACGTAGCTGAGGATGCAAAAAACCACAGCCTCGCCTAACGGCTGATTCCCACCAACGCGGCACGCCACCCACTCAGTACAGGCGGAAACCGGAAGACGGCGGAGTCTGGTAACCTACCACGCGACCGCCCGGATCAAACAGCACCGAGCCGCTTCCGTCCGCGGGATAATAGTAATACCACACCTTCTTGCCGCTCAGGTCGAACGTCCGCTGCGGCGCGCCGAGCAGCCGCTTCACCTCCTCCTGGTTGAGACCGCGCTCGATCTGTTTCCAACCGTCACGCACCGCCGCGTCCTCCCGACGCAATTGGGCCGCGGCCTGGGCGGCGACCTCCGAAGTGGTGATCGCCGGCACCGGCGCGCCGGTCGCTACCGGCTCCGCGGGGCCCGAGCGCTTCGTGGCCTCCGCCGGCGCGCTCGTCTTCTGTGCCTGTTCGAGCGCGGTCACTTTGGCATCAAGCGCGCGAATCTGCGCCTCGATCCGCTGCAGTTGCACCATGAGCGCCTTGTAGTCGGCTTCATCGGCCCGCACCGGCGCAGCCGCGACCATCGCGAGCATCAGGGCGGCGACCAGTGGCATCGCGGCGGATTCCCGTACGCGGATAGGCGCCGCGTTTGCCACGGCAGAACTTGCCACCGGTCGTTGCGAACGCGGTACTCGCGCCCTGTGAGCGTTGGCCCGCTTCGGCTTGGGGGCATCAAAAATCATTGTAAATTCCTCCAGCCAATAAAAGAACGGCGCGGGGTTGTCTCCGCGCCGTGCTGCGACCGCCGGTTACCACATGAACCAGGCGTAGCCGAACAGCGTATTGTTATCCGAGGCCTTACGTCCCAGTCCGTCGTAGTTATCCGAGGAACCGTTGAACTTGGTGTACCAGGTGTACTGCAAGCCAAGCTGCACGTTCTGCCACGGCAGATAGGTCCCTTGCAGGATCCAACCGGTCGTGTCCGGGCTGCCGTTCGCGCTGCCGAATCCTGGCGCAGGGTCACAACCGATGCCCGTCCCGACACCGCAAGTGGGAGGGCTGGTCAACGGGTCGGGCGATGCCTTATACCGCAGCGCATCAGAGCTGCCAGTGGTGCGGAAAGCACCTAAAGCCAGTGCTTTGTTACTTTTGAAATGGTACTCGCCGTTTACTTTGAAGGTGTTGAGATTGTCCGAGGAGTTGGACACCAGTCCCAACGGCTGGCTGGCATCGAAAGTGGCTTTCTCGTGGATGTAGGTACCGCGGAAAACGATCGAGTCACTGCCGAAGGGGTGTTCGAAGTACGCGTCGATCGCGTTATCCACGTACTTATCCGTTGCGCCGGTGACGCCTTCCGGTGTGATGTTGGCGCTGATGCCATAAATGCCGATTTCAAAATCGTTGCTCCCGAAGTCATTGTGATAAGCCAGGCGCCAATACGGCGCCAGTCCCTTGATGGTATTGGTGGCGCTGGCGCCGAAGGGCTGCGTTACTCCTCCATGCTCGGACCGATAAAGCGTGGCGCCCAGGTACCAGTGGTTGGCGATAAAAGTGTAACCGCCAATGCCGGCCACTTCTTGCGCGAGGGTGCCATCGATCTGAGTCGCGGCGATGGGTCCGGGCGTGATTGGAGAGCTGATAAACGGAAAGCCCCAGGCCGGCGTACCCTGATAGACGTCCTCGACGGTGGGATTATTGTTGATGGTGAGGCCGTAGATGGCGTCCGCATCCCCAAATTTGCCGTGCTTGGCATAACGAAAATCCGTGTTGTCGATCGAAAAGTGATCGCTGTCGTGGGTATAAGTGATTTGAGAGAACACGCCCATATGCTCGCTGATCTCGCCGGCAAAGAAAAAGCTGAGCTGTTGCGGAAACTCGACATTCCCGTTTTGCGTATTTGACCCGTCGCCTGGATCCTGCAACGGCTTGCTCATGTTGCTGACGCTAGTCATAAACATGGCCGACAGTGGCGGTACTTCGTTGATCTTGAGCTGCGGCGCGCTTGTCCCCTGCCCCTGTCCCGACTCGATCTGGTGCATACCGGTCAAGATATAACCGTTGAGCTTGAATGACCGGCCAAACTCGGTGAGTTGAGGGAAGGTCGTGTGGCACGCGGCGCAGGCCATTCCCGTCTGGCGGGCGAAGCTCGGTACCGCGTACGCGCTTGGCGTGAAGCCCAACAGCATTGTGGCCATCGCCGCCGTGATGGCGAGGAAATGAATTTTGAAAGATCTCATGGTTATGCCCTCAAGCAAAAAATTAAACCTGGAAAACTCTGCATAGGCGCTGGCGCTGTCATCGCGTGCCAATCACCAGACTGACGACGAGGGCAAATAAACTAATTAAGCAGGCGGGAGTATCTCAGGAAACGCGGTTCCATAAAGAACGCGTTGCGCCATGCGCGAGCGCGCTCGTATACGGCGTCGCGTTGACCAGGCACATCGAAGGCAAAGGTAAAGGGTTGCGAGTCCTCCAGGCCGGTTAAGGCCGAGGCATCAGAGTCCACGGCATCCCGATCATCGAGGATTATTTCATTGTCGCCGGTGCCGCGGCCGGGCATCACCGACGTGGCGAGAACCGTCGCGCGATATTCGACGCTCATCATGCCGGCCGGTGGTCGCTCCGTGGCAACGCCGACGGTCGACAGCGCCATGCACCATGATCCGATCCATGCGGCCAAGATCCAGGCCAGGTACCGCACGGCGAAATTCCTTATCATGTTCGCTCCGCTTCTTTCGCGCCGCATCAAAATTAACGGGTTCGGCAATTTTTCAATCTAACCTCTCCGTGCCTGTTTTCATTGATATAGATCAATAACCCGCATTGAACCTAAAGCGACCAACGCGGCACGCCGGAATGGCGCAATGTCGGGATCAGAAAGATTATGCCACGTAAAGGTAAATAGCGAGGTAATGGCTGACGCTGCCAGCCAGCACAAACAAATGCCAAACGCCGTGCGCGTGCCGCAACCTCGCGTCCAGACCGTAGAAAATAATGCCGAAAGTGTAGAGCAGTCCGCCCACCAGCAGCCAGACAAATCCCGCCCACGGCAGGGCCTGCAACAACGGCTTCAGGGCGATGAGCACGAGCCAGCCCATGAGGACATAAATCACCACCGGAAGTATCCGCGCGCCGCGACGCGGCAGGAATTCGATCGCCATCCCGGCCGCGGCCAGCCCCCAGACGGCGCCGAACAGCGACCAACCCCAGCCGCCGCGCAACGTCACCAATGTAAAAGGGGTATAAGTCCCGGCAATTAGCAGATAGATGGCAAGATGATCAAATCGACGGAAGACCGCTTTCGCGCGATGGCGCAGGCTGTGATAAAGCGTGGAGAATGCATAGAGGCTGAACAGGCACGCACCGTAAACACTGAAGCTCACGATCTTCCACGGGTCTCCCTGACGGGCGGCGATGACGATGAGCGCCACCATGCCCGCCAGCGCGAGCACCGCGCCGACCAGATGGCTGAAACTGTTGAGTCGCTCTCCGGGGTACATGGGCGGCGAGAACCAGGCCGCGAAGGGTGACGGACTACAGGCTCGGCGTGGCGTCGCGACCGCCGCGGCGGTTTTCGTGACGGCTCTGGCAGGTCATACAACGTTTGGCCGTGGGATAGGCGTCGAAACGCTCGTAGACGATGTGATCGCCGCATTCGACGCAGGTACCGTAGGTTCCGTTGCGGATGCGCTCGAGCGACGCCTCGACATCCTGAATCTCCTCCAGTTCACGTGCGTGTGTCGCGAGCTTGATACCGCGCAGGAGCTCGGCAAAGGATTCATCGCCGGCATCGTGCACCTCGCCCGCGAGCTTGGTGAAATCCTCCTGCTGTGAACTTACCAGTTCGGCGTGGATAATCGCGCGCAGTTCCTCGCGCCGCTTCTGCAGACGTTGCTTGAAGTACTGCAGATCTTTTTCAGACAGTCCCGGCATGCTGGCTTCCGAATATTAACGATCGCTAATGCATGAGATAATGCGGCCGTCCCGCTGGAACTTAAGCGTAACATAATACACTCGATGCCATACTCCTTTCAGCTTCGTTTCAACCAGGACTGCTATCGTTCGTCCTGTACTTTTCCAAGGAGCCGACGATGAATATACCCGAAAGCGCACCCCTCCCGAATGAAACCAGGGTGTGGGACCCCGTGGTGCGGATATTCCACTGGTCACTGGTGGCGGCCTATACCATTGTCTGGCTCACCGGCGAGGAGGAACCCCGTGTGCACGTGCTCGCAGGCTATGTGATCATCGGTCTCGTGCTGATTCGCGTCGCGTGGGGTTTCGTCGGCACAAAGTACGCACGCTTTCGCGATTTTGTCTATCGACCGTCCATGGTGCTGGCCTACGTCAGGGATATCCTGACCGGAAAATCCAAACGCTACCTGGGCCACAACCCTTTGGGAGGCATAATGATCATCGCGCTGCTGTTGTCGCTGCTCGCCGCCAGTGTCACCGGACTGGCCTTGCCGGGCGCAAAAGAAGGCGCGGGGCCGTTTGCCGCCATCACCGCGAGCACTTCAGTCACGGTACCGGTAGCAATCTCCAAGGCAGTCGTAGATGATGACGAAGGCGCTGGGGAAACGTGGAAGGAACTGCACGAATTCTTCGCCAACCTGAGCTTGCTGCTTGTCGCGCTGCACATCGCGGGCGTAATCGTCGGCAACCTGGTGCACCGGGAGAACCTGGTGCGCGCCATGTTCACCGGACGCAAACCGGTCTAGTTCCTCAGGAAAGATCTGAACGGATCAGCGCGCGCCTTCACCCACCGGTTCCGATGGGAGCGTCTCGTTCCCATCGGAACCGTTTCCAGTGTTTCAAAAATTCCCCAATCCAAGACTCGGGGCTTTGCTTGCCCAACTCACTAGCGCGGCGACGTGGCGGCGCTATGTGGCGTTTAACCGCTGAAGAAACCTACCGTCACCAGGATCAGCAATATCAGACCTATTGTGATCAGGGTAAGGCCCAATACCTTCGATCCGAGCGTCATCGGCCGTGACGGCGCGTCCACGAGATACTTCTCCAGTTGTCCGCTATCGACCAGGCGTTGATACTGAAGCGCATGTTCGTGCCGGAACTCTTCCAGCGATTGGGTGCCGGTAAACATCACGACATCCGGGGGCGGCAATTTGTCCGGCCGGAAGTGGTTGTTGAAGAAATGCACCGTGAACAGGAACACGGCGGCCAGGAAGGCTTCCTCACCGTGCACCAGCGTGGCCACGTTGAACACCCATCCCGGGAAGATCGACGCGGTCACGCTCGGGAAGGCCAGCAGCATGCCACTGCCGCCGATGGCGGCCATGCCCCAGAACACCGCCCAATAGTCGAATTTTTCCCAATACGTCCAGCGGTCGAAAACCGGCCGCGGTCCCTTGCCGACAAACCACTTGAACATGCCCACGGCATCCCTCAAGTCCTTCCAGTTGGGCACCAGCGAGTCGGGCCCGAACCAGCGGAAGGTTTTGCGGTGGCGGAAGATATTGACGACGACGGCGATCATGTGCAGGAAGAAAATACCGAGCATGATCGCCGCACTGATCCGGTGGATAATCCCCGTTACCTGCGGGCCACCAAACGCTTTCATGACGACCGGCGCCCAGGGGATGTCCGAGTAAAACAATCCCATGCCGGTAAGGATCAGCGTCATGACACTCAGGGCGAACAGCAGGTGACCGATCCGCCACAGGAGTCCAAACCGACGGACTTGCCTGGTTTCCCCCTGCAGCAATTCGTCCGTTCGAATATGCGCCTGGGCCTTGCGATCCTTGCGATGCTTGAATTCGCGATACCACCACAGCAGCGAATGCGCCCAGAAGTAGGCGAACACGAACACCAGCAGCCAATGCATGAATTTTGAGGCGAACCACACCTGGGGATAGCGCTTGAAGTCATGGTCATTGGCATGCGGACTGTAAGTCACAAACCCTGGTGTCGCCTCCTTGCGTTTTTTTCCGTCATGACATTGTTTGCATGTCTTCAGGCGATTCTTGGGATGCACTGTCGAATCGGGGTCATCGACCTTGAGGATGCCATGGCTGCCATGGCAGTCGAAACACTTGGCCGTATAGGCGTAGCCCAATTTGCCGACCTGGCCGTGATAGGTGTCGCGGTAGCTCTCGAGATTCTCCTTATGGCAACCTCCGCAATTCTCGACGATCAGGAGCTGAGTGGCGTCTTCCGACGTCTTGGCGATGCTATGGGTGGTGTGGCAATCCGTGCACACGGCCGCCTTCGGATTGTGCATCTCCGTGACGGCCTTGCCATGCACTGACGTCGTGTACTCTTCCAGTTGCTCGGTATGGCACTTCGCGCCGCAAACGTTTGGCACGGTCAGGTGCCATTCCGTGCGTTTGGAAGTGCCTCGTGGTGGAACATTGAAATAATGGGTGTCGTGACAGTCGTCGCAGGCGGCCTTGACACTTGTCTCGTTCTTGGGCCGGGCATGGAAGGAGTTCTTGTACGCCTCGATGTTCTGTACCACCACCCCCAGCCTGGTTTTTTCTGCTGTCAAATTCTCCTTCTTGACGGTTTCCCACAGCCCCTGGTGACAGGTCACGCAATTGGCTTTGGGCGCGGCAACTTTTTTGTGCGGTGCTTTGTTGTCGGCAATATCCTGGTGACACGCCACACAAGTCATTTCTCCGTGGATGCTTTTTGCATACTTGTCCTTTTGTATCGCTCGCAGCGGGCGGATCTTTCCGTCTGCCGCGGGCAATGCAAATACTTGTTTTTTTCCGTCATGGCAGGTCATGCAACCTGCATCATCCAGCTTTGGGGTGGTTTGTCCGGCGCCAGGGTTCTTGGTGACTTCCGCGGCCCTCGCTGGCGTCTGCCAAATAACCTGTGCCGTTGTCAGGCAGATAACCCCCGCCATTAACCACGCTGCAAGTTTTGGTATGTGCATGGAATTACTCCCCTGTTTGGCACTGCATCACTGTTACGTCTTATCTTAAAAACAGGACGAACTTATCGTGCAGTTTTGTACAGCCAGGATAGATCATTGTTCATCATGTTATGGCTTCTGCCTTAAAGCGATATACTAATCTCCATGGGTTCTGCCCTAGTTGATGTATATCAATGTTGGCATAGCCGGATCGGTTCTCTACTATACAGCGTGCGTCGCAGTTATTTATCAAAAGCAGATATATGACGCAAATCAAAAGGCTTGATTCGAATTCGCCTAATACTTTACCGATTATTTTGCGAGTTTTCTAAGATAACTTCCAGAGCAGCATATTTTTGGAGAGTCAAATGAAATCGACAAAAGTCGCTTCAGCGTTCCTAGGGACAATCTTGGTTTTCTTTGCTGGGGTCGGATACCCTGCGGATAAAGCTGACACCCGCAAAGTTGACGTCGGCAAAGCCGAGTATGAACAAAAGTGCATCATTTGCCATGGCATACTGGGCAAGGGGGACGGTGCGTACAGCAAGATGCTGAATAAACCTGCAACTGACTTAACAACGCTTTCCAAGAGGAATGGCGGGGTGTTCCCTTTCGCGCATGTGTTTGAAACCATCGAAGGCACGCATGAATTAATGGCGCACGGAACACGAGAAATGCCGATTTGGGGCAAGGAATACAGAAGCAGCAAGTATTATGATGAATATTTGCACGAGGAAAACGTAGACAGATCATACTTTGCACGTTCACGTATTCTGGCGCTGACCGAGTACATCTATCGGCTGCAGGCAAAGTAAGGATTTTTCGAACCGGTTAATAAACCCCGCTTGCGGAGTACGAATAGAATCAGAATTAGCCACTTAAAACATCACCTAATGACATGCAGGAGACGAAGAATCTGGCGAACTGGATCGTCTCGCAGTTAAGACAAGGTTTCAACGGCGCGGCCCGTGGCAGGGCTGGCAGGGAATTTAGCCATTTCATGGAGGAGATAATCATGAACAAGAGAGCATTCATCCTGGCATTCGCCGCCTTGATCGCAGGGCCCGCCTTGGCCGCCGATCCAGCCACCATCGACTGGTCGAAGATACCCACCGTCAATGTGCCGCTGTTCTATCCGGGGCAGTCTTCCTACGAGTGGCTGCGCAGCGACGGTCACAAAGACGGCATGAAAGAGGTTAAGCGCGGGGACAGCTGCACCAAGTGCCACGACGAACCGGACGAGGAACGTAAAATCGGGAACAAGCTGGTGAAGGGTGGAAGCCTGGAGCCGATGCCAGTCAAAGGCAAGGACGGCTACAAAGATCTCAAGGTGCAAGCCGCGTTCGACGACAAGAATGCCTACCTGCGCTTCCAGTGGAAGACCCAGAACGCCTTTCCCGGATCCGAGCATCAGTACCTGCGTTTCGACGGCAAGGAGTGGAAGATCTATGGCTATCCCAAGCTCGACAAGGTGGTGCAGGAAGGCAAGCAGCCCGGTATCTACGAAGACCGGATGACGGTCATGATCGACGACGGCAAGGTGCCGGGCTTTGCGCAGCAGGGCTGCTGGCTCACCTGCCACGACGGCGAGCGCGACATGCCGAAGCAGTTCACCAATGAGGAAGTCGCGGCCAACGCGCTGCTGCAAGCCATCAAGAAGAACGATGTACGCAAATACCTGCCGGAAACCCGCACCAACCCGTCCGACTGGAAGACCGGCAAGTCGGTCGAGGAGATCGCCAAAATCAAGGCCGCCGGCGGCTTCGTCGACCTGATCCAGTGGCGCGCTCATCGGTCGAACCCGGTCGGCATGGCCGACGACGGTTATGTCCTCGAGTGGCGCCTCGGTGACGCCGGCAAGGACATGTTCAGCGGCAATGCCGACAAGGAAACTCACCTGCCCAAGTTCATGTGGGACGAGAAGAAGGTCGGTTACAAATCCATCACCGCCGACCAGTTGCGCAAGGGCGACCACTTCCTGATCCGCGAAAAGAACGCCGTGCCGTTCGATCCCAAGGCGGGCTGGAAGGAAGGCGACATGATTCCGGATTACCTCGTCAGCCGCGAGGACGCCAAGGGATCGGCCGCCGACAACAACGCCATCGCCGGCTGGAAG
>NZ_JBGQKW010000082.1:0-12161 GCF_041499725.1 Sulfuricaulis sp. | reverse complement strand
TTTCCGCGATTTCGCCGACGTCGAAACCATGCTCACGGCGGCGAAACAATACCGCCATGCCGTGGTCATCGGTGGTGGATTGCTGGGACTGGAGGCGGCCAACGGCCTGATGAAGCAGGGCATGAAGGTTACGGTCGTGCACCTGCCGGACGTGCTCATGGAGCGCCAACTGGATGCGCCGGCCGCGAAAATGCTCAAGAAATCACTCGAAGACCGCGGTCTGGAATTCGTGCTCCAGGGTGTGACGCAGGAGATCATCGGCAAGAATCGGGTGCAGGGTGTGCGTTTGAAAGATGGCCGTGAATTGACCGCCGACTTGGTAGTGATGGCGGTCGGTATTCGCCCCAACATTGAACTCGCCAAAAAGGCTCGTCTCTATTGCGAACGCGGCGTGGTGGTGAGCGACACCATGCAAAGCTACGACCCGGCGATCTACGCGGTCGGCGAGTGCGTGCAGCATCGCGGCCAGACCTACGGGCTGGTGGCGCCACTGTTCGAACAGGCCAAGGTCTGCGCCAACCATCTCGCCCACTTCGGCATCTCGCGCTACGAGGGTTCGATTACCTCGACCAAGCTCAAGGTCACCGGCATCGACCTGTTTTCGGCCGGCAATTTCTCCGGCGGCGACCAGACTGAAGAGATCGTGCTGCAAGACGCCGGTGCCGGCATGTACAAGAAGGTGGTGCTCAAGGACAACCGCATCCAGGGCGCGGTGATGTACGGCGACACCATGGACGGCGCCTGGTACTTCCAGCTGATGCGCGACGGCACCGATGTCTCGAACCTGCGCGACAAGCTGCTGTTCGGCCAGGCGCACCTCGGCGATGCCGGCCATGGCGACATCAAGAGCCGCGTGGTAGCGATGGCCGACAGCACCGAGATCTGCGGCTGCAACGGCGTGTGCAAGGGCACGATCGTAAAGAGCATCGTCGACAAGAAACTGTTCACGCTCGAAGAGGTGCGCGCCCACACCAAGGCCTCCAGCTCCTGCGGTTCGTGCACCGGCCTGGTCGAGAACCTGCTGGCCGCGACGCTCGGCGGCGATTATTCCACCGCGCCGAAAAAGAAACCGATGTGCCCGTGCACCGAGCACACTCACGACGAAGTACGGCAGGCGATTCGCGCCCAGAACCTGAAAACCATACCGGCCTTGTTCCAGGCGCTGGAATGGAAAACCCCGGACGGCTGCAACAAGTGCCGCCCGGCGCTCAATTTCTACCTGCTGGTAGCGTGGCCGGGCGAATACGTCGATGACAACCAGTCGCGTTTCATCAATGAGCGCGCGCACGCCAACATCCAGAAGGATGGTACCTATTCGGTGATTCCGCGCATCTGGGGCGGCGAGACCACGCCCGCCGAGCTGCGTGCACTGGCTGAGATCGCTGAGAAGTACGAAGTTCCGACCGTGCACATCACCGGCGGTCAGCGCATCGATTTTCTCGGCGTGCCGAAGGAAACGCTGCCGGCGATGTGGGGCGATCTGAGCGCGGCCGGGTTCGTTTCCGGTCATGCCTACGGCAAGGCGATCCGCACCGTCAAAACCTGTGTGGGCAAGAACTGGTGCCGCTTCGGTACCCAGGACTCGACAACCATGGGCATCGATCTGGAAAAGATGGCATGGGGTTCATGGACGCCGCACAAGTTCAAGCTCGCCGTGTCCGGCTGCCCGCGCAATTGCGCCGAAGCGACGATTAAAGACTTTGGCGTAGTGTGCGTTGATTCCGGTTACGAGCTGCACGTCGGCGGCAACGGCGGCGTGAAAGTGCGCGCCACCGATTTCCTGTGCGCGGTGAAAACCCCGGAGGAGGTGAAGGAGTATTGCGCCGCCTTCCTGCAGGTGTATCGCGAAGAGGCGCATTATCTGGAACGCACCGCGCCATGGGTGGAGCGCGTCGGGTTGGCGTACGTGAAGCAGCGTGTGGTGGAAGATGCCGCGGGGCGTAAGGCACTCTCCGAACGCTTCCTGCACTCGCAGCAGTTCGCGCAGATCGATCCGTGGGCGGAACGCGCCAAGGGCGTGGACAAACACGAGTTCATCCCGCTCAAGATGGTGGGATAGCTGAATCAACAACCGTTCGTGCTGAGCTTGTCGAAGCACGAACAAGACACAACAGTCTCGCCGTTCACCCTTCGACGGGCTCAGGGCGAACGGGGCTGGTGACACAGGAAGCAGAACCGATGCAGACAACGGCAAAGAAACAAATGAACGACTGGATCGAAATCGGAATCCTCGACGACATTCCGCGCCAGGGCGCGCGCGTGGTGCGGCGCACGGACGGCGACATCGCCGTGTTCCGCACGCTCGACGACGAAGTGTTTGCGCTGCGCGACAAATGTCCGCACAAGGGTGGGCCGCTGTCGCAGGGCATTGTGCACGGCAACAAGGTGGCCTGCCCGCTGCACGACTGGAAGATCAGTCTCGATACCGGCATGGCAGTGGCGCCGGACGAAGGCTGCGCCGCGCGCTTTCCGGTGCGCATCGATGGCGGCAAGGTATACCTCTCGCTGATCCCGGAAGAAGGCTGCCCGAACACCTGATTTTCCCATGACTGTCACCGAGACCCGCACCACCTGTCCCTACTGTGGCGTCGGCTGTGGCGTGCTGGCGCGAGCCACGGACGACGGCACGGTCAGCGTTGCCGGTGATCCACAGCATCCGGCTAACTTCGGGCGCTTGTGCTCCAAGGGCGCGGCACTGGCCGATACCCTCGACCCGGCGACGCGCATGCTGCACCCGGAAGTCAACGGCGAGCGGGTGAACTGGGACACGGCGCTCGATACCGTTGCCTCCGGCATCCGCACCGCTCTGCAAAAGCACGGCCCGGACTCGGTGGCCTTCTATGTTTCCGGCCAGCTGCTGACCGAAGATTATTACGTCGCCAACAAGCTGATGAAGGGTTTCATCGGCAGCGCCAACATCGACACCAACTCGCGTCTGTGCATGGCTTCGGCGGTCGCCGGCCACAAGCGCGCGTTTGGCTCGGACACGGTGCCCGGGTGTTACGAAGATCTTGAACGCGCCAAGCTCGTGGTGCTGGTGGGCTCGAATGCCGCCTGGTGCCACCCGGTGTTGTACCAGCGTCTGGTGCAGGCCCGGGAAAAGCATCCGGAACTGCGCGTGGTGCTCATCGACCCGCGCCGCACCGCCAGCGCCGATCTCGCCGATCTGCATCTGGCTGTGCGCCCCGGCACGGATGGCGTGCTGTTCAACGGCCTGCTGGTCTATCTCCACGATCACGACGAAACGCATTCGCAGTTTGTCGCTAACCACACCGAGGGCGCGGACGCCGCGCTGGCCGCCGCGCGCGCCAGCAGCCCGGATGTCGCCAGCGTGGCCGAACAATGCGGACTCAGCGCCGCACAGGTGGAGGAGTTCTTCGATCTGTTCGCGCGTACCGAGCGGGTGGTGACGCTGTTCTCGCAGGGTGTGAACCAGACATCGAGCGGCACCGACAAGGTCAACGCTATCATCAACTGCCACCTGCTCACTGGCCGCATCGGCCGTCCGGGCATGGGCCCGTTCTCGCTCACCGGCCAGCCGAACGCCATGGGCGGGCGCGAGGTCGGCGGGCTGGCCAACCAGCTGGCCGCGCACTTCGATCTCGACTCTCCGGCGCATCGCGCCCAGGTGCAGGAATTCTGGAAGTCCCCGGCCATCGCCACGCAACCCGGCCTCAAGGCCGTGGACCTGTTCCGCGCCGTGGAACAGGGCAAGATCAAGGTGCTGTGGATCATCGCCACCAACCCGGCGGTGAGCCTGCCGGATGCGCAACAGGTGCGGCGTGCGCTGGAAAAATGCGAGCTGGTGATCGTCTCCGACTGCGTGCGTCACACCGACACCACGCGCTATGCGCATGTGCTGCTGCCAGCCGCCGCCTGGGGCGAGAAGGAAGGCACGGTCACCAATTCCGAACGGCGCATCTCGCGCCAGCGCACGTTCCTGAAACCATTGGGCGAGGCGCAGCCGGACTGGTGGATGGTGGCGGAGGTGGCCAAGCGCCTCGGCCATGGCGCCGCTTTCGATTACCCTAATGCCGCCGCCATCTTTCGCGAACACGCGGCGCTCTCGGCGGTGGCCAACGACGGCACACGCGATTTCGATCTTTCCGGTCTCGCCGGGGTGAGCGACGAGGACTATGCGCAGCTCGCCCCGGTGCAATGGCCGGTGACGCACGCCAGGCCGAAAGGCACGGCGCGCCTGTTCGGCGACGGCGCATTTTTCACACCCAGCCGCCGTGCGCGCCTCCTTCCCATCACTCCGCGACCACCGGCGCACCCGACTGATACGCAGTATCCGCTGGTGCTCAACACCGGCCGGGTACGCGACCACTGGCACACCATGACCCGCACCGGCCGCGCGGCACGGCTGTCGGCACACACCATCGAACCCTGTATGGAGATCCACCCGCAGGATGCCGCGAGCTTCGGCGTGGCAGATGGGGCGCTGGCGCGGGTGGCGTCAAAATGGGGCCAGTCGAACGCGCGCGTGCGGGTGACGGACTCGCAACGGCGTGGTTCGGTGTTCGTGCCCATGCACTGGAATGACCAGTTCGGTAACTGCGGTTGCATCGACGCGGTGGTAAACCCGGCCACCGATCCCATCTCCGGCGAACCGGAGTTCAAGCATACGCCGGTGCGCGTCGAGCCCTTGCAGTCGAAGTGGTACGGCTTTCTGCTGTCGCGTCGCCAGCTGATCCCGGGCGCGGCGACGTATTGGGCCGCCGCACGCGGGCCGGGCCTGTGGCGCTACGAACTGGCTGGCGACGAACTGCCGCAGGACTGGGCGAGCGCGGCCCGCGCCGTGTTATGCGCGCACGACGAGAAGATCGAGTGGATCGAATATTTCGACAAGGCCGCGCGCCGCTACCGCGCCGCGCGCCTCACAAAAGGGAAACTCGAAAGCTGCATCTTCATCGGACCGAACCCGGAACTCCCGCCGCGCGACTGGCTGGCCGGCCTGTTCGCGCTGGAGGCGCTTGATGCTCCGACCCGCGCCGGGCTGCTGACCGGCATCCCGCCCAAGGGGTGCCGCGACATGGGCCGCCAGGTGTGTGCCTGTTTTGGTGTTGGCGAGACGGCGATCCTCGAAGCCATCCAGTCCGGGTGCGCGACCGCGACCGACATCGGCGCCCGCCTCAAGGCTGGGACGAACTGCGGTTCCTGCGTGCCGGAGCTCAAGGCGCTGCTCGGGCAGCATGACGCCAGAAAGATCGCCTGAAAGGCGACGCGCTCTCAAGGCAGCTGTTATTTTTTCCGAGTATTTTTCGGCTTACGCCCATATCGCCTGCACCACGGTAGCCAATGTGTCCGTCCAGCAACCCTTGCCCCACGCCATGCTGTGTTGATGGTTTTCTATTAGGTGGTACTAAAAACGCGTGAGTGCTTGAAACATCAACGACCGGGAAAATATATTGCACTGATATACAGTATTATGTCGCTTTATAAAGCGACATTTAGGCCGTCTACTTCTAGTTAGGTGACAAGAAGAACACCATGGAATTTACTGGCGATCCCGGTCTACATCTGCAGGATGATCTTCTCTCTAACCTGTTTAGAGTGAGAATCTTCGCAAATGAACTAATGGAGCTGTACAACCTTTTTAACAGCAGAGTTGACGAAGTTAATAAGCGCGAAAGCAAAGTTTTTGAAGATATTGGCTGGCCACAACCGGTCATGCTTATGCGGAACTTTGGCGGAAGGGTCACTGATGTTCAGCTGAATTTGTATTTTAAATCCTTTGTGTTTATTTCACGGCAATCCGTGGAAAAAATACTAAGGTCTGTATATTTGGCGCGCGAATCACTTGAGCATCATTCGGCAGCTCACAAAATATGTGATGGGTCTTCACCAGAGCGTTTCATGAAGTTCATCATCAACGTCGTAGAAGACAAATATAGTTATGACGCCGATGTTCTAAATATGCTCAAAAAGCACGCATTAACTTTTATTGGGCTAAGGACGCTACGCAACAATTTAAAAACTCTAGGAACATTCAACGTAGTATTGCTAAATAAAAAACCAATTATCGTAATTAGGTTGTTACAGAAAGATAAGCAAGACACCGCATACAAATATTTATCCAAGTGGCCACATGCGAAGATTGAGGAGGACAAGATACTTAAAATCGATGCAGTAGAAGTTATGAAAGCTATCGGTAAAGCAATCGAGGAAACGGGTCTTTGCATTGAAGGAAGGCTAAATATAACAGATGAATCATTTGAGAAGCTTTAAATCACCTAACAAAGCGCCCAAGGCGGACAGCTTCGCCGCCGCTTGGCTTGGTCGTTATCTGAAAAAAATTCCTAAATTATTTTTCGAGCCCACTCCAGTATCGCCCACACCCGCGGCACCAATAGCGGCCGCGCCGCTTCATAATCGAGCCAGAGGTATTCATCGTGCTCCGGGTGGCCGAGCTCGGCACTGACCGGCAGGCTCACCTCGCCTTGTTTCGATTCCGCGAGATAGTAACGCGCGATCTTGTTCTTGCCGTAAGGTTCGGTTTCGATGTAAGCCTGTCCCCAGCGGAAATCGAGACCCATCAGCGTGGTTTCTTCCTCGACCTCGCGGATGGCCGCGGCCAGTGGTTCTTCCCCGGGCTCGACCATGCCCTTGGGAAAATCCCAGTAATCGCGGACGCGCAGCAGCAGATAACGATATTGATCGCCGAAGCGCCGCACGATGACGGCTCCCGCCGAAAGAACCGGATTGGTATTCATTGAGGCCTAGTGTTTGTGGAGACGGGACAAAAAACAAGGGCGGCCGTAGCCACCCTTGTCGCATAACAAGATTATTTCGAAGCCGCGATCAGCCCCAGATATCCGAGGTGATGCTGGCATACCAGCCGGCGCCGTATTTCGCCTCTTGCTCGCGGAAAGAGTCCGGCGCGTCCTTCGGGCTCACGCCGCCCGCGCCTTCCACTTCCGTGATGCCCTTCTCGGTCACCCGGTACACGCCCGCGACCGAGATGCCGTAGTTCGGCGCGATCAGGCTGTAGCAGGTATTGACCAGCGAGTTCTCCGCGGGCGTCTCGCCCTTGAACAGGGCGACGATGGCAGCGGCGCACATCTTGGCCTCGCTGCTGGCGGCGAAGCCGGACTTCGGCAGCGCGCCGGCGATCGAGGAGTCGCCGATAACGTGGATGTTGGGATGCAGCTTCGATTCAAAAGTCTTCGGGTCCACCGGACACCAGCCCTTGTCGTCGGCCAGGTCCGAGGCGATGGCGATCTTGCCCGCGGTCTGTGCCGGGATGAAGTTCACGACGTCGGCCTTGTGTTTGTCGAGCTCGGTGTCCACGATCATCTTCTTCAGGTTGACCGATTTCACCGTGCCGCCCTTGGCGCTCGACACCCACTCGATCATGCCCGGATAAAGCTTGTCCCAACCGGCCTGGAACAGGCCCTGTTTCGAGAATTTATCCTTCGCATCCAGAATAATGATCTTGGACTTGGGTTTGTGGTCCTTGAGGTAGTGCGCGACCATGCTCGCGCGTTCATACGGTCCGGGCGGACAGCGAAACGGATTGGGCGGTGACACCAGGATGAAAGTGCCGCCGTTTTTCATGGCCTTGAGCTTCTTCTGCAGCAGCAGCGTCTGCGGGCCGGCCTTCCAGGCGTGCGGCATGACCTCCGCGGCTTTTTCGTTGTAGCCCTCGACCGCGTCCCATTTGAAATCAATGCCGGGCGAGACCACCAGACGGTCGTAGCTCAGCATTTTGCCACTCTTGAGTTTCACCTTTTTGCCGGCCGCGTCGATGGCGGTCACGGTGTCGTGCATGACATTGACGCCATGCTTCTTTTTCAGCGCGCCATAGGTCTGGGTGATGGAGTCCATGGTACGCAACCCGCCGAGCACCAGATTGCTGAACGGGCAGGTGACGAACTTGGTGCTCGGCTCGATCAGCGTCACGGCCACGCCGGGATCGAGCCGGCGCAGGTATTTGGCGCAGGTTGCGCCGCCGAAACCGCCGCCGATCACGACCACGCGGGCGCTGCCCTTGCCGCCCTCCGCGGCGCGGGCCGTCGAGGCATAACCGAGCACACCGGCCGCGGACGCCGCGCCGGCGATCTTGAGAAAATCTCTGCGTGTAATTTGGCTCATGTCATCCCCCTATTTGAGATTGGTGCCGATGTAATTGGCGAGCGCCTCGAGTTCCGCGTCGGTATAACCCTTGGCATGGCGCGTCATGACCGTGGCGGCCAGTTGACCGGATTTGAATTCCTTGAGTTGCAGCAATGCCTGCTGGGCATTCTTGCCGGTCAGGCTGGGGATGGAACCGGGACTGCGGCCGTCGGTGCCGTGACACGAGTAGCAGTTGCTGATCATATTCACGACCGCCGCCGGGCTGGGTGGCGCGGAAGGCGGAGCGGCGGCCGGGGCCGGAGTTGTCGCCGGTGCCGGTGCATCCTCCGCCGCGGCTGGCAAGGCAGCCAGACACATCGCGCTCAGCAACAGTGTGGGTAATGGATTTTGTAATTTCATCATGCACCTCCTTAGAGGAGTTGTCTGTCTGGTTTATTGACGCACCACCGTTCAGCGTGCGCGTGGCAATGACAAAAGGTCAATCCGTTCGCCCGCTTCCGGTATCAGCACGGACGCACGTAATGTGCGCAGGCGCTTGGCCAGAGCGTCCATCGGCTCGGACTCGCCATGCACCAGCGCCACCGCGGGATGCCGATCGAAGTTCCGGTACCAGTTCAGCAAACCCGACTGGCCGGCGTGGGCCGACAAACCGCCGACGGTGTGTATCTGTGCGGCCACGCGGATGTTTTCGTCCCAGAGCTTTACGGTTTTGGCGCCGTCCACCAGTTGACGCCCGAGCGTGCCGCGCGCCTGGAATCCGGCGAAGATGACGTGACACTGTTCGCGCCAGAGATTGTGCTTGAGGTGATGCCGGATACGCCCGCCGGTGCACATGCCGCTGCCGGCGATGACGATGGCGCCGGAGCGCACGCGGTTGATGGCCATGGATTGCGCCGGGGTGCGACTGAAATGGAGGTTGGGCATGGTGAAGGTATCGCCATCTTTTTTGCGCCGCCGCGTGGTCTCGGCGTTGAACAGTTTCCAGTGCCGGGCATAGACTTCGGTGGCCTCGATCGCCATCGGGCTGTCGAGAAAAATTGTCCAGTGATCGATGTCCCATTCCTTGCTGTAGCGTTTGAAGAAATAGAGCAACTCCTGGCTGCGGCCTATAGCGAAGGCGGGGATGAGAATGTTGCCTTCGCTGCGTCGCGCTTCACGGAACACCTCGCCCAATTCCGTCAGTGTTTCCTCCCACGAGCGATGCTCGCGGTCGCCGTAAGTGCTTTCGAGGACGATCAGATCCGCCTCGCGCACGACCTCGGGGTTGCGCAGGATCGGTGCGCCCGCGTGACCCAGATCGCCGCTGGCCACCAGCTTGCGCGTCTCGCTCTTTTCCTCGAGCCACAGCTCCACGATCGCCGAGCCGAGGATGTGCCCCGCGTCCTGAAGGCGCAGCTGCATGCCCGGCAGGATTTTTTTCTCGACATCATAGTCGAGCACCTGAAACTGGCGCATGGCCTTCTCGGCGTCGCTGCGCGTGTACAGTGGTTCGACGAGGCGCTTGCCCCGGCGCTGACGCCGGCGGTTCTCGTGTTCCGCGTCCTTCTCGTTCAGCGAGGCCGCGTCCTTGAGCATGATCTGGCACAGATCGCGCGTCGCGCGGTGTGTGTAGATCGGCCCGCGGTAACCGCCCTTGACCAGCAATGGCAGGCGGCCGGAGTGATCGAGGTGAGCGTGCGTCAGGACCACGGCGTCGATATCGCCGGGGGCGAAGGGGAAAGGCGCGCGGTTGCGCGACTCGTCGGCGGGCGCGCCCTGGATCAGGCCGCAGTCGATGAGCAGGCGGCGGTCGCCACAATGCACCAAATGGCACGAACCGGTGACTTCGCGCGCCGCGCCCAGAAACTGGATATCCATGCGCCCACCTTAATGGAGATTGGGATCAACGTCCGCTATCATGACATGAAAGCACCGCGTTTTTGCTTTTCCCGATCGTTGGCGCTTAAACTCTGCGCAGTGCTATTGGCCAAGGAGGTGCTATGAACAAGCCGAAATTCCGGTTGCAGTTGATCTTGATGACAGCTGCCGCGTTGCTGGCGGCATGTTCCGGGCAGACGCAGCTTGAGAGCGATTTGCGCATCAAGGGCGCGCCGGATTGGGTCAACAAGGGCACGAATTACGTCAATGACAAGGACGGCCGGCTGTTCCACGGCGTGGGTTCGGCATCGCCGATGGGCGAGGTGACGCTGCAGCGCGCCACCGCCGATGACCGGGCGCGCGCGGAACTGGCGCGTATTTTTTCCTCTTACCTGGATGTCGTCTCGAGCGACTATCAATCCGCGGCCAGGGCCGGTGACAGCAAGGTTTCCGAAGAGGCGGTCTCGCGCCAGATCAGGAACCTGTCCAAGGTGAATCTCGCGGGCGCGAAAATCATAGCCCGCTGGCAGGACAAAAAGACGAACATCGTTTACGCCATCGCCGAACTCGACATGAAACAGGTCAAGAGCACCGTAGCGGGCGCGCAGGACATGAATGTGGACGTGCGCCATTATGTGGAAAGCAACGCCGACAACATTTTCGACCGGCTGACCAAGGAGAATAAATGATGGGCTTTTCCTTCCGTGTAAATTCAAGGCTGGTGCAGGCACTGGCCGTGTCGGCGCTGGTCCTGTCCATCGCCGGTTGCGGCACGTCGGTGGAGCGTATCGACACGGACGAGGTCAAGGACCTTTCCGGGGCCTGGAACGACACCGACTCGCGTCTGGTTTCCGAGGAGATGATCCAGGACGTGCTGTCGCGCGACTGGCTGCCGGAATTCACGCGCAAATACAACAAGAAGCCCGCCGTGATCGTGGGCGAGGTGCTAAATCTCAGCCATGAGCACGTCAACGTGAACACCTTCACCGCTGACATGGAGCGCGCGCTCATCAATTCCGGCAAGATTCAGTTCGTCGCCTCCCGCAACGAGCGTGGCGAGGTTCGCGAGGAGCGCAAGGATCAGGACATCCACGCCGCCGAGGCTACGCGCAAACCGATGGGCCAGGAGCGGGGCGCGGATTACATGCTCAAGGGCACGATCAACACCATCATCGATACCTCGGGATCCTCCCAGGTGCGGTATTACCAGGTGGACCTCACCTTGATCAGCCTCGCGGACAATGTGAAAGTCTGGGTGGGGCAGAAGAAGATCAAGAAGTTCGTCAAACGCGGCAACCTCCGTTACTGATACGCCGCGCGCCGCCATGCGCGCCAACCTCATTTTCCCGCTGGCCACTCTGGCGCTGCTGCTTTCCGGCTGCGCCAGTTACAGCGATTCCTTTTCCGTCATCGAAAGCGACATGGCGGCGCAACGTTTCGGCGCGGCACTGGAGACCTTGGAACGGCAACGGCATCCGCCGCGCGACCGGCTGCTGACTCTTCTGAACAAGGCCATGCTCGAGCGCATGAACGGCGATTACGCTGCCTCCAACACTACGTTCGAGGCTGCCAAGGCAAGCATGGAGGAACTCCGGGGACTGAGCCTGCGCGAGCAGGGCCAGTCCCTGCTCATCAACGATGCGACGCGCAGCTATGCCGGCGAGGAGTTCGAGCAGGTGCTGGTGCACTTGTACATGGCACTCAATTATCTTCAACTGGGCGAACGCATCGACGCGCGGGTCGAGGCGCTGCAGGTGGATGAGCGGCTGCGCGAGATCACGCAGCGACTCCCAGAAAACCGCTACACCGAGGATGCCTTGGCGCGCTACCTGACGGGGATGATCTATGAGGAGCTTGGCGAGCGCAGCGACGCCATGATCGCCTACCGCAAGGCCTACGAGGCGTATCGCCACTATGAGAAAAATTATTCCGTGGCTATTCCGGAGTCTCTCAAGCACGATCTGCTGCGGCTGTCCCAGCAAATGGGTCTGACGGGGGAAATGCGACAGTATCGGAAGGAATTCCGGATCGAGCGCTGGATGAGCGCCGACGAGCTGGCGGAACAAGGCGAGTTGATTTTTCTGCTGCACAATGGACTGGCGCCGATCAGGCGCGAGCATGCGGTCACGGTTCCCGATCCCGCCTTGGATCATTTCGTGCGCATTGCCCTACCCTATTACGAAACGCGCCCCACGCCGGTGGACGGCGCGCGCGTGACGGCGGGC
>NZ_JBGQKW010000081.1:0-12231 GCF_041499725.1 Sulfuricaulis sp. | reverse complement strand
TGGACGGACTGGCGCAGTGCTCGCGCGCGGGACAAGCGTGATGACAGAAATTCTCACGCGTACGCTGTCGCGTATCTGTCGGAATTTTATCGTCGGGTCAATGTAGCCGATTACGCCGCGCTGATCAAATCGCAGCGCGAAAGAATGCGGAAAAATGTCCGGCCCTGACCGGCGTCAGTCGCGTGCCGGCACGGCGTGACGGAACAGGGTGAAGAAATTGTGCGTGGTTACATCGGCGATGGAATCCATGTCGGACTGACGCACATTGGCCACGCATTCCGCGACGTGGCGCACAAAGGCCGGTTCATTGGTCTTGCCGCGAAACGGCACCGGCGCCAGATACGGCGCGTCGGTCTCGATCAGCAGGCGGTCATCCGGCACTTGTTTTGCGACTTCGCGCAGAGCTTCGGCATTACGGAAAGTGACGATCCCGGAAAAGGAAATATGGAAATTGAGGTCGAGCGCGGCGCGCGCGACCTCCCAGCTCTCGGTGAAGCAGTGCATCACGCCACCGATGTCGGCCGCGCCCTCTTCGCGCATGATGCGCAGAGTATCGTCGGCGGCCTCGCGTGTGTGGATGATCAGCGGCTTGCCAGATAGTTTCGCCGCACGGATGTGGCGGCGGAACCGCTCCTGCTGCCAAGCCATGTCGCCGTGACTGCGATAGTAATCCAATCCTGTTTCGCCGATCGCCACCACCCTTTCGTCTTTGGCCAAGCCGACCAGATCATCGACCGTGGGCTCGCGCCCTTCCCTTTCGTTGGGATGCACGCCGACGGAAGCGAACACGCTCAGATGACCGTGTGCGAGCGCGCGTATCTCGGGAAAGGTTTCCAGTGTGACCGACACGCACAGCATGTGCCCGACCCCGTTGTCCCGGGCGCGCTGAAGTACGTCTTCCAGGCCGGCGTTTAAAGGTTCGAAATTGAGATGACAGTGGGAGTCAACGAGCGGCGTCACGTTACATCGTGTGCGTGAGCCGGTCGGAATTGAGCGTACCGGCGAGAATACCTTCGATCTTGTTGCGCGCGATGCCCGAATCCTTCTCGCTGAACTGGATGCCGATGCCGGTGGTGCGACTGCCCTGGGCGCCTGGCGGCGTGACCCAGATGACGTGTCCGGCGACCGGGATTTTTTCCTTGCTGTCCATGAGCGTCAGCAGCATGAACACCTCTTCACCGAGCTTGTACGGCCGGCTGCTGGGGACGAAGATTCCACCCCCCTTCACGAAGGGCATATAGGCCGCATACAGGGCATTCTTGTCCTTGATCGTCAGGGACAACACCCCGGGCCGGGCCGCGGCGATGGGGGTGGGTTTCATGGGTTTGGCCGCGCCGGCAGACATGGGTGGAATGGTTTTGTCGTTCATATGAGGCGGTTGCTTACTTTATTGTAGACGGCTCAGTCGGACCCAGCGTATCAAAACATCTTCTAACATCAAAAGTTCATCGAGCGGGCTCCCCAGAAGCCGATTATACTCATAAATAACATCAATAAATTTGTATAACTCACTGAGTTTATATTTATATTTATCACAGTTTAGAGGCACAGTTGCCCCAGAGTTTGCCAGCGCCGGGCTGGAAACCCCCAAGACAGCCTTGATCAGCTCGGACACGAATCCGTGTAGCAAACCCATGCAATGTCTGGCTCCCACAGCCTTCCATCGAGCCGCACAGGCGATGGGTTCTTCACGTCCCGATCTCAGGCCATCCAGGTCCTTGAGCAATCCGGTGCGGATTTCAGGGAATCCCTCTTCCATCAGCGATTTCGCCAACAGCGGAGCGCCCCCCGCCAGTTCCAGAAGGCTGGCGACGGACTCTGCTTTACCGCCAGTACGCAACTGGAGCCAAGCCAAGCCGGCAGTGCGGGCCGGCGACTTAAAGAGGATATGACTGCAACGGCTGCGGATGGTGGCCGGGAGACGGGCGGGATGGCTCGTCACCAGGAGCAGCATGCTGCCGAGGGGGGGCTCTTCCAGCAATTTCAACAGGCTGTTCGCGGCGTTGATATTCATGGCCTCGGCAGGACTCAGAAGAACTACTTTACGGTTGCCGACAAACGGGCGGGTCTGGGCATCCTCAATCAGGCAACGAATCTGATAAATCGTGATATCAGCGCTGGCGCGCTCGCGTTTCTTGTCGCTGGCGGGGTATCGAGCCGCATATTGACCTCCGAGGTCCTCCGCTGATTCAGCAATCGCTTCAGGCTGAAGAACATGCATGTCGGGATGAGTGCCGGCCACGAACAGCTGGCACGACTGGCACAGGCCGCAGGCTACGCCCGCCTGAGGCCGGGCACATAAAAGAGCCTGCGCCATCTGAACGGCAAAGGCATGCTTGCCGAGACCGGGGCGCCCGTGCAACAGAAGAGCGTGCGGCAGACGCTCGAGCTGCTGGGCCAGGATGGACCACAAGTCCTCATTCCAAGGATATCGTTCAGGCATCGCTGAGATGCTGCTCGTCGAGGAATTATCAGCGGCCACCCACCACCTCCTTCAGCACGGTGCCGATTTGCTGCTCCACCTTCTCCAGGCTTTGGCTGGCATCAATAACCCGCATGCGCCCAGGCTCGCTTGCCGCGCGCGCCAGATAGGTCGCATGGACGCGCGCAAAAAATTCATTGCTCTCCTGCTCGAAGCGATCGGGCTCACTGCGTAGTCCGGCGCGCCGGCGTCCAGCCTCCACCGGGACATCGAAGAGCAGCGTCAGGTCCGGCCGCAAATCGCCTTGCACCCAGCTTTCGATCGCCGCTATCCGCGCCGCCGGAATGCCGCGGCCACCGCCCTGGTAGGCATAGGTGGCATCGGTAAAGCGATCGCACAGCACGATTTTGCCGGCGTCCAGCGCCGGACGAATTATCCTGGCAATGTGCTCGGCGCGCGCGGAGAACATCAAAAGCATTTCACTCTCGGCGGAGATTTGCAGCTCGCGACGGTGCAGCAGAATATCGCGCACACGTTCGCCGAGTTCGGTGCCGCCGGGTTCTCGCGTCACCACCACCTCGCGCCCCGCGCGTTCCAGCCATTTCCGGACGAAAGCCAGATTGGTGCTCTTTCCGGCCCCTTCTCCACCTTCCAGAGTAATGAATATTCCTCGTGGCATAAGAATATTACCGGCTTGTCGTGGCAGTGGACGTCTTGTCGTGCACCGTGGAAGTCCGCGGCTTTCCTTTCAGCTGGTATTTGATCACGGCCTTGTTGTGTTCTTCCAGCGTGGCGGAAAAAACGTGGCTGCCGTCGCCGCGTGCGACAAAATATAACGCTCCGTTGACCACCGGATGCATCACCGCCTGCAGGGATTCCTTCCCAGACATGGCCACCGGCGTTGGCGGCAGCCCGGCGCGCGTATACGTATTATAGGGCGTATCGCGCCTGAGGTCCTTCAGCCGCAAGTTACCGTCGAACGACTCACCCATGCCGTAAATCACGGTCGGGTCCGTTTGCAGCCGCATGCCGTGGCGCAAACGGTTGACGAAGACACCGGCAATCAGGCGGCGCTCATCGGCGCGTCCGGTCTCTTTTTCCACGATCGAAGCAAGGATCAGCGCTTCATAGGCATCCCTGAACGGGAGATTGTTGTCGCGCTTTTCCCATTCCTGCTGCAACAGCTTCTGCATTTTGTCATAGGCGTTGGCCAGGATCGCAAGTTCAGTCTGGCCGGAGGAATAATAATACGTATCGGGAAAAAACCGGCCTTCGGGATGTTCCCCTTTATGCCCCAGCCTTTCCATGATGGCACGTGGCGACAAACCGATGAGCGTGTGCGTGAGCTTGGGCGCCTCCTCGATCGCATCCAGAAACTGCCGGAAGGTCCAGCCCTCTACCAGCACGACGGGATATTCAATGACGCGCCCCGCGACAATCTGCTCCAGCAATTCCCTTGCCGTCATTCCGTTGCGGAACCGGTACTCGCCTGACTTCAGGTCACGCTCATGTCCGGTAAGATACGCCAGCCACACGAAAGAATGACTTTCCGGCAGCACGTCACGGCTGCTCAGCTCGCGTGCAAAGGCGCGCAACGTCATACCCGGCTTGACCGTATAAATCTCCATGCCGGGCTGAAGTGAATGATTCCACGACCAAAATAGATAAACGACGGCCATGGTACTCAACACCAGCAAGCCAATCGCCAGCCTAATCCCCCGCATACGCATCGACGATGGCCTCCTGAATCCGTTGCGTCATCCCGCCCAGGGGATATTCCTTCGTTTCGATGCGACGCACAGGCCATAAACCTATCAGACTATTGGTCAGAAACACTTCATCCGCCTGCAAAACATCGCTCTTGCTGATATTCATCACGCGTGCATCCAGCGAACGTTCCACCGCCCGTTCCAGCACCAGCCCGCGCATGACACCTTCCACGCCGCTGTGCGACAGATCCGGCGTGAGCAACCTGTCCTGGGACACGATGAATAGATTCGTCATGGTTCCTGCGATCACGTGACCGAATTCATTACACATCAGGCCTTCCCGACACTCCTGCTCCAGTTCCGCGCGCGCCAGCACCTGCTCGATCCGATTGAGGTGTTTGATGCCTGCCGTGGCCTGGTTCCGCGAGATCATGGTACGGCAGAACTGCGCGGCGACGCCATGCGTGCGCTGTTCGACTGGATAATCCCGCCAAGGCGACAGACTGACGGTACGTGTCGGCTGTGCCTGCTTGTCCGGCGCATACCCACGCCCGGAAATACCACGCGTGAGAATAATCTTCAGCACCCCGCACCCAGCGCTACGACACACTTGTTCCGCTTCCTGGCGCAACAGTATTTCGGATGGCGCATCGATGCCAAGCCTGGCAGCGCCACGCAACAACCGTTGCATATGCCGGTCCCACAGGAGCGGGCTGCCATTCACCACCGCCAAGGTTTCAAACAGGCCGTCGCCGTATTGAAAGCCGCGGTCGCGCATCGAAACGTTTTCGCCCGGCATACCGTTGATGAGAGTTATCAACACACCGCCTCCGTGAGTCCGAACAAGACCGACGCACCGTACCGTCGGCGTCCGGCGGCATTCGCCACGGTTGCATCCCCGCGCTTCGCGCGGGGCCCCTGCGCCCTGCTCATGCCGCCACACCCAAAGCCGCTAACATGCCCTTGGCTTTGGCGCGGGTCTCGGCCAGCTCCCGCTTCGGAATGGAATCGGCCACGATGCCGGCGCCGGCGCGCAGACTGATTTCGTTGCCGTTCTGAATGAGGGTACGGATCAGAATATTCATGTCGAGGCTGCCGTCACGATTGACATATCCAATGGACCCGGTATAGGCCGTACGCGGCGCCTGTTCCAGCGCGGCGATGATCTGCATGCAACGCACCTTGGGGCAGCCGGTGATGGTGCCGCCGGGAAACACCGCGCGGATCACCTGTGCCGGTGTAACGTCCCCGCGCAATTCACCGTTGACCTCGGAGACGATGTGATGCACGTGCCGGTAGGACTCGAGCGCCATGAATTCCTTCACCTGTACCGAACCTGTGTGGCACACGCGGCCAAGATCGTTGCGCTCGAGATCGATGAGCATCACGTGCTCGGCGCGCTCCTTGGGATGTCGCAGCAGGTCCCGCGACAAGGCCTCATCCTCTATGGGGTCCTGGCTGCGCGGATACGTACCGGCAATGGGTCGTGTGCGCACGGTTCTACCACGCACTTCCACCAGGCGTTCTGGCGATGAGCTGATGACGGCACGCCCGTTGCCCAGGGTCATAAGGCCCGCAAAAGGCGCCGGATTCGTTGCGCACAAGCGACGGTAGAGCGATACCGGACTGACGGGTAAGCGCAAAGGAATATGCCACCGCCGTGAGAGGTTTACCTGAAACACATCCCCCGCGCGGATGTAATCCTGCACCCGTCGGACCTGTTCCAGAAATCGCGCGGGTTCTTCTTCATGAATCTGCGCGATAACGATCTCTTCAGTGTTCGGTGTCGTCGGGATTTGCGCATCGGCTTCGAGCACCGGGAGAATTTCGTTGGCGCGTTCGGTCTCGCAAACGAGCAGCGTATGCTGCGCGAGATGGTCGATGATGATGGCGGCCGGGATGCGCGTGGCACAGGCTACCGGAAACGCCGGTTCATGCCGAATGCCGGTTACCGTAGGTTCAATTTGGGACACCAGTTCGTAGCCAAGGAAGACAAACCATCCACCGGTAAAAGGCGGCGCGGCCTCCGCCGGCATGGCGTCGCCCTCGTCCGCCGCCGTGGATTGCTGCCTCCACTCACTATCGAGAGCATCGAGGAAATCACCGGTACCCAACATCTGACCGTTGCGGCTCAGCCGATGGTCCGCGTCCAGTGTCAGGGTGTCTCCGGGAAACGCGAACAGGATGTCATAACGCGCCCGCGGCGTGCCGCGCGCGACGCTCGCGAGCAGGTGCGGATAGCGCTGGGGATATTGTGCGTGGAGCGCAGTGAGATCGGGAAGAGCCGTCAGGCGGCGGCAGACATATCCCGGTATGGAGGCGTTTAGCGTATGGGCCGGGTTGGCATTCACGCCAGCTTGCGGAACACCAGTGTCCCGTTGGTGCCGCCGAAACCGAAGGAATTCGAAATCGCCACGTCAATCTTCATCTTGCGCGCTGCGCCCGGAACAAAATCCAGATCACATTCCGGATCGGGCGTGGCGAGATTGATGGTGGGCGGCGCGATCTGATCGCGTATGGCGAGCGCGGTGTAGATCGCTTCGATTCCGCCGGCCGCGCCCAGCAGATGGCCGGTCATGGACTTGGTCGAACTCATGGCGATTTTCTTCGCGTGTGCACCGAACGCCGCCTTGGCCGCGAACGTCTCGGCCTTGTCGCCGAGCGGTGTGGAGGTGCCGTGAGCGTTGACGTACTGCACTTGGTCGGGATTCAGCCCGGCGTTGCGCAGGGCATTGCGCATGCAGCGCGCCGCGCCCTCGCCGTTTTCCGGTGGACTGGTCATGTGATACGCATCGCCGCTCATGCCGAAGCCGACGAGTTCGCAGTAGATTTTTGCGCCGCGCTTCTTGGCGTGCTCGTATTCCTCGAGCACTACTACACCCGCGCCTTCACCCAACACGAAACCGTCGCGGTCCTTGTCCCACGGACGGCTGGCGGTTTCCGGGCTGTCGTTGCGCGTGGACAGCGCCTTGGCGTTGCCGAAACCGGCCATACCCGTCGGCGTGATGGCGGCCTCACCGCCGCCGGCGATCATGACGTCGGCGTCGCCGTATTCGATCAGCCGCCCGGCATCGCCGATGCCGTGGGTGGCGGTGGCGCAGGCGCTGACCATGGCGAGATTCGGACCCTTGAGGCCATACATCACCGACAGATCGCCCGAAATCATGTTGATGATGCTCATGGGGACGTAAAACGGAGAGACCCGGCGCGGGCCCTTTTCGAGGACGGTCTTGGTAGTGTCTTCGATGGTGCCAACGCCGCCGATGCCGGAGCCGATATGCACGCCGATGCGCTCGGCATTGGCTTCCGTCACCTCAAGCCCGGAATCCTTGATCGCCTCGATGCCGGCCGCCATGCCGAGCTGGATGAAGCGGTCCATGCGGCGCGCTTCCTTCTCGGTCATGCCGAAATGCGTGGGGTCGAAGTTCTTGACCTCGCCGGCGATCATCGAGTGATAGCCGGTGGCGTCGAAATGGGTGACACGGGCAATGCCGCTTTTGCCGGCCAGAATGTTGCGCCAGTTTTCCGCGACACCGATGCCGAGGGGAGAAACGATACCGAGGCCGGTGATGACGACGCGTCGCTTGCTCAAAGACGAATCCCTCATTGTGGGCACGGCGTTCCCACCGCGCTTATAAAACCGAGAGGCCGTCACCCCTTGCGGATGACGGCCCCTCCATCTAATGAGTAATCAGTTCAGACGGGAATTGACGTAATCAATGGCTTGCTGGACCGTGGTGATCTTTTCCGCCTGATCGTCGGGAATTTCGCAGTCGAATTCCTCTTCCAGTGCCATCACCAGTTCCACAGTATCCAGGGAATCCGCGCCCAGATCATCCACAAAGGAAGCTCCGGGCTTGACTTCGCCTTCGTTGACGCCCAGTTGCTCCACAACGATTTTCTTGACGCGCTCTTCTACACTGCTCATGGGTGATTTTCCCTCCAAAATTGATTTACTGCCCGCGTGCGGGCGCATAGTTAACACTATTTGCCCAAAATCGTCCAGCCAATCGGCAAACGATGTTTTTCAGCGGGATAGCCCGCCTAATTCATGTACATTCCGCCATTCACGTGCAGGGTCGTGCCGGTAATGTAACCGGCCTGCGGCGAGGCGAGAAACGCCACGGCCGAGGCCACTTCTTCGACCAGTCCCAGTCGTCCCAAGGGGATTTGCTTGAGCAGTACTTCCTTCTGCGCGTCGGGCAGCTTGCGGGTCATGTCGGTGTCGATGAAGCCCGGGGCCACGGCATTGACCGTGATATTGCGCGAACCCACCTCACGCGCCAGCGCCTTGGTGAAACCGATCAGGCCGGCCTTGGCGGCGGCATAGTTGACCTGCCCGGCATTGCCCATCGCGCCCACCACCGAGCTGATGCTGATGATGCGTCCCCAGCGCGCCTTGGTCATGGCGCGCAGGCAGACCTTGGTCATGCGATACACCGACTTGAGATTTGTGTCGAGTATCGCATCCCATTCTTCCTCGGTCATGCGCAGCAGCAAGTTGTCGCGCGTAATGCCTGCGTTATTGACCAGAATGGTCGGCGTGGTGTTGGATTTTTCCAGTTCCGAGAGGGCCGCCGTGATGGAGTCGGTGCTGTTCACGTCCAGCACGATTCCTCTCCCGGCAACGTTATTTTGCTTCAGGGCCTGGCTGATTTTTTCCGCGCCGTCAGCCGAAGTGGCGGTGCCGATCACCTGCGCTCCCTGCCGTCCCAGTTCGAGCGCGATAGCCTGCCCGATGCCGCGGCTTGCACCCGTGACCAGTGCGATTTGAGCTTTGAGTGTCATGTGCTTTCCTTCATTGTCTCTTCACGTTGCGCTTGCCAGCGCCGCCAGAGTCTCGCGCAGCGTCACCGGATCGTAAACCGGCAGCGTCTCGAACGTCTTGACGATGCGCTTGTTCAGGCCCGCGAGCACCTTGCCCGGACCGCATTCTATCATCCGATCGACGCCGTCGGCGGCCATTTTCTGGATCAGTTCAACCCAGCGCACCGGAGATTCTATCTGGCGCACGAGCGCATTTCGAATCGCCTCCGGGTCGGATTCCGCCCGCAGATGAACGTTGTGAATGACCGGCACGCGCGGAGAACGCACATTCACGGCCTTGATTCTTTCGGCCATGCGCAGCGCCGCCGGGTGCATGAGCCGGCTGTGCGCCGGCACACTCATGGGCAACACCACGGCACGCTTGGCGCCGGCCGCCTTGGACTGCTCCACGGCGCGGGCCACGGCCGCCGCGGCCCCGGCGATCACGACCTGATTCGGCGAATTGAAATTGACTGCGTCGAGCACATCGCCCTGGGCCGCCTGTTCGCACAGCTTGCGCACGGCGTCATCGTCCAGGCCCAGGATCGCGGCGATGCCGCCCTGCCCGATCGGCACCGCTTCTTGCATGAAGCGTGCGCGATCCGCGACCAGTTTCACGGCATCGGAAAAATCGAGCGCCTCGGCGCACACCAGCGCGGAATATTCGCCGAGACTGTGGCCGGCCATGACCTGCGGAAGCGGGCCTTTGCTAGCCAGCCATACACGCCAAGTGGCGATATCGGCGGTCAGCATCGCCGGCTGGGTCACCTCGGTCTGGTTGAGTTTTTCCTCCGGCCCCTGCTCCACCACCTGCCAGAGGTCGTAGCCAAGCGCCTGCGAGGCTTCGTTGAAGGTTTGCCTGACAATGGGAAATTCGGCGGCCAGCGCGTTCATCATGCCAACCGAGTGCGAACCTTGTCCGGGAAAAACGAATGCAAGTTTCATTGTTTTATTATCGATAAGATTTCTGAACCGCCAAGGCGCCAAGATAAAAAAATATTTTTGAATTCCTGAGCTGTCTTCCTTGGCGCTCTTGGCGTCTTGGCGGTGGATTCTAATATTTCAACAGCACCGAGCCCCAAGTGAAACCGCCGCCAAAAGCCTCCATCAGCACGGTGTCACCGGCCTTGATGCGCCCGTCGCGCACCGCCTCGTCGAAGGCGAGCGGGATCGAGGCCGCCGAGGTGTTGCCGTGACGGTCCACCGTCAGCACCACGTGATCCATGGACATGCCGAGCTTCTTGGCCGTGGCCGCGATGATGCGATGGTTGGCCTGATGCGGGACGAGCCACTGGATATCGGATTTCTTCATGTGATTCGCCGCCAGCGTCTCGTCCACGATGCGTCCGAGCGTGTTCACCGCCACCTTGAACACCTCGTTGCCTTCCATCTTCATGTAAGCCGTGCCGTCGACAACCTTGTCGTAACCCCGGGAGATGCCGGCGGGAACGCTGAGCAGGTCCTTGTATTTGCCGTCGGCATGCAGATGCGTGGAAATGATGCCGGGCGTCTTCGATGCCGCGAGCACCACGGCGCCAGCGCCGTCGCCAAACAACACACAGGTGGTACGGTCGGTCCAATCGGTGATGCGCGACAAGGTTTCGCTGCCCACGACCAGGGCGTGCTTGGCCGAACCGGTGCGGATGAATTTTTCCGCGATCCCCAGCGCGTACACGAAACCCGTGCACACCGCCTGGACGTCAAAAGCCGGGCAGCCGTGTATCTTGAGGCGGTCTTGAAGCAGACAGGCGGTGCTCGGAAATACCTGGTCGGCCGTGGTGGTCGCCACAATGATAAGGTCGAGGTCCTTGGTGCCGATGCCGGCCGCCTCGATGGCACGCCGCGCGGCCTGCTCGCCCATGGAAGCGCTGGTCTCGTCCGCGGCCGCGATGTGGCGCTCGCGGATACCGGTGCGCTCGACAATCCACTGATCCGTCGTCTCGACCATCTTCTCGAGGTCGTGGTTGGTGAGCACCTTGGCCGGGAGGTAGCCGCCGGTGCCGATAATGCGCGAATAGATCATGTCACGTCGCCCTTGGCCGCCATCGCGGTCAGTTCACGTCCGATGCGCTCAGGCACGTTGTTGCGCACTTCCGCCAGCGCTTCGAGAATGGCGTGTTCAAAGGCCAGAATATCCGCCCCGCCGTGGCTTTTGATCACGGTGCCGTTCAGGCCGATGAGGGTGGCGCCGTTGTAGCGGCGCGGGTCCACGCGCTTCTTGAAGGCATGCAGCACCGGTATTGCCACCAAGGCAGAAAGACGCGTCAGGATATTTCGCTTGAATTCCTGTTTCATAAAATGCGTGATCATGCGCGCCAGGCCCTCGCTGGTCTTGAGCATCACGTTGCCGACGAAGCCGTCGCACACGATCACGTCCATGTCGCCCGTGTAGATTTCATCGCCCTCGACATAGCCGCAATAGTTCAGCGAACTGGCGCGCAGCAATTCGTGGGTCTTTTTGACAACCTCGTTGCCCTTGATGTCTTCCTCACCGATGTTGAGCAACGCGACGCGCGGACGCGGCTCGCCTTCCACGGCGCCAACCAGGATGGAACCCATGATGGCGAATTGCAGTAGCTGCTCCGGCGTGCAGTCCACGTTGGCGCCGAGGTCCAGCACATGCACGTGGTCATGTATCGTGGGCAGGGTCGTGACGATTGCCGGACGGTCGATCCCGGGCAAGGTTTTGAGAACAAAACGCGAAGTCGCCATGAGCGCCCCGGTGTTGCCGGCGGAGACGGCGGCCTGGGCCACGCCTTCCTTGACGAGATTGATGGCGACGCGCATGGAGGAATCTTTTTTGCCGCGCAGCGCCTGTGCCGGGGGTTCGTCCATGCCCACCACTTCCGAGGCATGATGTATGACGAGGCGCTCGCCTTCAGCCGCATGACGGTGCTTCAATTCAGCTTCGATAGCGTCGCGCTGGCCGACCAACGTCAGCTTCAGCGTCGGTTCGTCCCGTAGTGTCTTGAGGGCTGCGGGCACGGTGACCCCAACACCGTGATCGCCCCCCATGGCGTCGAGGGCAATCGTGATCACGTTCTCAAGTCCCTGAACGGTTCCGGATCAAACTGGCGCTATTCCGGTTTGGTGTCCAGCACCTTGCGGCCACGATAATATCCGTCGGCGGTGACCTGATGCCGGCGATGGGTCTCGCCGCTCGTCTTGTCAACCGAAAGCGCCGACTTCGTCAGCTTGTCGTGTGAACGACGCATGCCGCGGCGGGAAGGTGATACTCGGCTTTTCTGTACGGCCATGGTAAATCCTCGTCAAGTAAAAATAACCGGCACTATT
>NZ_JBGQKW010000080.1:0-12489 GCF_041499725.1 Sulfuricaulis sp. | reverse complement strand
GACGTGGAGGTGTTCAGCGTGGACGAGGCGTTCATCGACGTCACGCATTGCCAGCGTCTGCACGGCAGCCCCGAGCATATCGCGCATCTGGCGCGACAACGCATCCACGAGATCAGCGGCGGACTGCCCTGTTCCATCGGCGTCGCCGGGACCAAATCCACCGCCAAGATCGCTTCGGACATGAAGAAGCCCAACGGCCTGACCGTGATTCCGCCGTGGGAGGCGCGTGAGCGTCTGGCCGATGTACCGATGAGAAAAGTATGCGGCCTGGGCCCGAACATTGCCGAGTTTCTATCGTTGTACGGCGCGCGCACCTGCGGCGATGTCGCGCGCCTGCCCATGACCGTGCTCGCGCGTCGTTATGGCGTAACCGGAAAATATCTGTGGCTGGCGTGTCAGGGGAAGGATACGGAGCCGGTGGCGCCCGACATCGCGCCACCTCAGTCCATCGGCCATGGCAAGGTATTGCCGCCGCACACGGCCTCGGCGCGCGTCATCGAAATTTACCTGCGGCACATGTGCGAGAAAGTGGCCGCGCGTCTGCGCCGTTACGACATGCAGGCCGGCCGGCTGTACATCGGCCTGCGGCTCGAGACGCCGCATAAAGGTAGCCCTACTCGCTGCGCTCGTTCGTCCTGCCCTAATGAGGATATCGGGCAGTTGTTCATCCTGCCGTATGGGGCTCCCGACGGCCGGCGCCTGTTTGAACTGGCGCAGAAATTTCTCAGGCACCGATGGCACGGCGCGGCCGTGACCCACGTGCAGGTCACGGCCTTGCATCTGCGTTCCACCTCCGGCCAGCTCGATCTTTTTCCCGCCGTCGACGCGCGCGCGTTCAACCGTTTCAGCACCATCGACCGCATCAATGCGCGTTATGGCGAGTTCACCGTCGCCCCGGCGACGCTGTTGGAACGCTCGACCATGCCCAATGTCATCGCGCCCGCGTGGCGGCCGGACGGGCACCGGCAGCACATTCCAGAATAGACGGCAAACGAAAGCCATCATTGCACATGGAACCGTCGGGATGAAAAAGGATCCACGTTTCCACTAACCCTTTTGCATGAATCCGGCGAAGTCAATTATTGATGGATATCTTTGATAATCCAATTCCAATGATACTTATTAAATAATTCAACATATAATCCGATTTTTAAGAACCGGGCGTTTAATTTTTTTTTGAATCTTATCGAAGGATGGTTGAAAAAGTCACTGTAGCTGAAAAACCTGTCCCTGCCTGTTTCTTTAAGAAATCGATAGCTCTGGTATCGCACGTACGGAGCAATGCCCCTTCCGCGGAACGGCTTCATGGTATACATATCGCGCAAATAAGCCTCGTTATTGCTCAATTTGACTCTGTGTTTTTTAATGGACCACTCGTCAAAAGCTATCCACATAAATGCGACGATCTCCCCACGATATTTAGCGCCGAAGCATTTCCATCCAGTCTTCAGCCTTGCAAGCAATTTATCCTCAGAATAATTCCATGTTTTACTTGCCACGATCAGCTTGATTTCATCCGGTCCGAAAAAGTCGAATGTATAATCTTCAAAGTCGGTTTGTATCGGCGGCGGAGCAATATCGTTCAGCCCTTCCTGAATCCAGTAATAAGGGGCAATTATAATTCCCACCGATGCCAAGCGGTATTGGAGCGCCTCAAACAAGGTTCCGTGGCGCCATCTCCCGATCAGGTTTCTTAATTTGCGAATCATTCTGGAAAGCCATAGCGCAATTCAGGTAACGCGATGCAATAAATTCCGTCTTTGCATCTTCGTGGGAATGAGAAATATCGACAGGCGAGCACTTTTATATCATACCCGACTTCGTGAAGAAGGTGACTGACTTATAGTCGGGTGTGTGAGGGGGGGGAAAGCTGTGGAGGCGACGTTCCGGATTCTCTGAAACGTCTATTTCTATCCGATTGCACCGGATGGACGCTCTGATGCATAGCCTTGGACAGGACCGAGTTTGATCCCTAGCGCGACGCTGGCCAGACCGTCCGCCGCGTATGATTAAAAAGCTACGGAGCCGCGTTACTTTTTGATGTAGAAACGGTACACGCCGCGTGAATCTTCGGTCATGGCGAGCAGCTTGTGACCCGTGGTCTTGATCCAGGTATTGACCTCGAGCGGCGATGCCTGGCAGTCGCTGATGAGCTTGATGTTTTGGCCGGCACGGATTTGAACCATGGTCTTGCTCGCCTCCACTACCGGCGTGGGGCAATGACATCCAGTAACGTCCACCGACTTTTCTACCGGCCAGAGGTCGCCTTTCAGAATAAAGAATCCGAAGCCCCTGGGTCGTGTCCGGTCGATGAACAGAACCTGGTTGTTCGTTTGTTTTGCCCAGACATGGAGATCGTTTTCAATGCCCGGAAAGTCGCTGATAAGCAGCAGAACCTGCCCTTCTTCCACGGTGCGCAGGGTCCGGCGCAGGGAAGGCAAGGGACCGGGGGAGGCCAGCCCATTCAGATCGAGCGTGGTCTGCGGCTTGATGTCGGGCATGGCTTGGGTTTTGGTGTTCGCGGTCATGGCATGTACCTCAGTAATGTCCTTGGGAACTTTCCCTGATTGCTCTGATGTGCAAGGTGCATGCCAGGGCCCATGGGAGCGGTTTTCTCAGGTATTTCCAGGGTTCTGTCAGAACCGGGACGACGGCTAACAGGGATTGCGACGCATTCGGAACGGGGGAGCTGACGAAAATCGCCGTGGAAACAGGTTCTTGCCGCGACCAAGCGGCGGTACTGGCATGGAACTTGAAGCATCTTGCATATAATAAGCAAACGGGATGTCCTCATGAATCCAACCATTCTCCTAATTGGACGACAACCAGGAGAACCTCACAACGGTCAGGGTTACCCTCTGGGACTGATGGGCGAGAAAATTCCAATGGCGGGGCGGATCGTCGCCGTGGCGGACGAACTGTATTCGTTGCTATCCGTGCGTCCGTACAAGCAGGCGTGGAATTTCAAGGGTGCCCTCGAACATCTGCAGCAAGAGCGCGGCCGGCATTTCGATCCCGGTTGCATCGACGTTTTGCTGTGGCACATCGACACCATTCTGGACATTCAGAAGAAATTCGCCGACGAGCCCGCCGCGCCTGTTTTCGACGTTCACCCGCTTCGCCGCGGGGTTGCCTAGACGTTTCTTCAGAAGGGCCTAACGTGCCGGCGCAGGCAATGTCTCTGCCGCCGGTTCCACTTTTCCGTATTTGTGTTTGTACCACAGGAGTCCCAGGCGTTCGCGCAGCGCGCTGCTGCTCAGCTGCAGACCGTAGGCGGAAGGGAAATATCCCAGTGTTTCGCGGTCTTCCTTGTTGAGGGTGGTGAATCCCATGGGCGCGGGAATGGTGTCGACGCCAAGGTTCTCGAATATCCATACCGCGCGCGGCATGTGTGCGGCATGGGTGACGAGGTAGACGCGGCGTATTCCGGCCTCCGCCAGGAGCGCCTTGGAATATTTGGCATTTTCATAGGTATTGGCCGATTTGTCTTCCACCCATCTGGCTTCCATCTGGAAATCGCGTGTCAGCGCTGTCTGCATCAGCGCCGCTTCCGCGACCTGTTCGCCGTAGGGCGCGCCGCCGCTCACCAGAATCGGCAGTCCCGTAAGGCGGTGCAGGTACGCGCCATAGCGAAGCCGTTCGAGCGTCCACCGGTTCACGCTGTCACCTTCGCCATATTCCGCCGCATCGGTGTAACGGCCGCCCCCCAGAATGACGATGGCCCCCGGCGGCGGTCCGGCGTCGGCCGCGGTGGTGAGCCGCAACGGCGGGAAACGCGTTTCGATTCCCTGCATTAACTGATGGCCGGTAAGCGGCAGGCTCAGGATCAGCAGTGCCGTCAGGCTTAGCGCCACAATGAGGCTCCCCACGAGCAGCCAGCGGATCTGGATGAGAAATCCCAGCAGCGCCAGGACGATAATCGCTCCCGGAGGCAGCAGCAACAGCGCCTGGATCTTGGGGGCGATGTCTACCATGAATGACGGGACGAGCGCAGCAGGGCTACGTTATATCTGACGGGACGAGCGCAGCAGGGCGTCTTCTTCTTATGACAAGACGAACGAAGCGAAGCGAAGTAGGGCTTCATTTACGTCCGTCAGGGGGAAAGACCGGCGGCCTGCTGTTCGGCGTGATAAGAGGACCGCACCATGGGACCGCTCGCGGCATTACGGAAACCCATTTCCCGGGCGGCGCGCGCGAACTGTTCGAATTCCTCCGGCGTCACGAAGCGCAGCACCGGCAGGTGGTGCCGGCTCGGTTGCAGGTACTGGCCGACGGTGAGCAGTTCGCAGCCGTGCGCGCGCAGGTCGCGCATGACTTTCAGAATTTCTTCGTTTGTTTCCCCGAGCCCGACCATCAGACCGGACTTGGTCGGGACGCCGGGATGACGTTCCTTGAAGCGCCGCAGCAGTTCCAGTGAATGTCGGTAATCGGCGCCCGGACGCGCGGCCTGGTACAGACGCGGCACGGTTTCGAGATTGTGATTGAAAACGTCGGGCAGGGCCTCGCCCAGTATTTCAAGCGCCACGTCCAGGCGTCCGCGAAAATCCGGCACCAGGATCTCCACCGAGGTGGCGGGCGTGTGCCGACGCACCGCGCGGATGCAGTCCGCGAAATGCGCCGCGCCGCCGTCGCGCAGGTCGTCGCGGTCCACCGAGGTGATCACCACGAATTTCAGCTTCATCGCGGCGATGGCGCGCGCGAGATTTTCCGGCTCGTCGGCGTCGAGCGGCAACGGCCGGCCATGCGCCACGTCGCAGAACGGGCAGCGGCGGGTGCACAGCCGGCCCATGATCATGAACGTGGCCGTGCCGTGGCTGAAGCACTCGCCGAGATTCGGGCACGAGGCTTCTTCGCACACCGTGTGCAGCGCATGCGCGCGCAGCAGATTTTTCAGCCGCCCGACCTCCGGGTGCGTCGGGCTTTTCGCGCGAATCCATGACGGTTTGCGCAGCAGTTCCGTCTGCGGGGCGATCTTGATGGGGATGCGCGCCACCTTGGCCGCGCCCTTCTGGTCGATGGCGGCGGTCACGCGGGGTTTGTCGTCATTCATGCTGTTCAAAAATGTAGTCCTGCTTCGCTCGTCTGGTCAGAAATGTTGCCCTACTCCGCTTCGCTCCGTTCGTCTTGTCATTCTACTAATAGGCCAGGAAGTCGGCTCTCTGATGGGGTAACGAAGCCAGTATAACCCAGCTCGCTGAGCAGTTGCTCAAGCCAGTCCTGCCCGGCCAGGAACATGTCCCGGTGGATGCCAAGGTCGATCAGTCGTGTGACCGGCTGCGCCGGGTAGCCGCAGGGGTCGATATAGGAGAAAGGCGTCAGGTCCATGTCCAGGTTGAGCGCGATACCGTGATAGCTCGCCCCCCGGCGCACGCGCAAGCCCAGCGCGGCGATTTTGGCTCCGGCGACGTACACTCCGGGCGCCCCCGCGCGCCGCTCGGCCCGGATCTGCCGGGCCGCCAGCAGATTGATGACGGACTGTTCCATGGCGTTGACGAGACGTTTCGCGCCCCAACCGCGGCGGCGCATATCCATGAGGATGTAGGCCACGAGCTGACCCGGCCCGTGATAAGTCATATCGCCCCCGCGATCGCTGTAAACCACGGGTATGCCGTGTATGTGCGTGCGCGCGCCGCCGCGTCCCTTGAGCCCCATGGTGAAGACCGGCGGGTGTTCGAGCAGCCAGATTTCATCCGGCGTTTCCGGCGTGCGCGCATCGGTGAAATCCTGCATGCCGCGAAACGCCACGGAATAATCCACGCGCCCGGGCTGGCGCAGCACCACCGCATCGCCCGGCGTGGCATCGAGCGCCGGATGCATCACTCCACCTTGCCCTGGATGAAGGCCTGCTTGTATTCCTTGTACAGCGCGAACATCCGCGCGTGCATCGGCCCCGGTTTGCCCGCGCCCACCGGACGACCGTCGATACGCGTGATCGGCAGGATCTCCTTGGTCGAGCTCGTCAGCCATACTTCGTCGGCAGTTCGCAGCGCTTCAATCCCGACCGGTTTTTCCTCGCAGGCAATTTTGTTCGCGCGCGCAATTTCGACGACCAGATCGCGCGTGATGCCCGGCAGGATATAAGGCCCCTTGGGCGGCGTGACCAGACGGTCGCCGCTGACAATGAATATGTTGCTGGCCGCGCCTTCCGTGATCACGCCGTCGCGTACCAGGATGGCCTCGACCGCGCCCTGCTCGATGGCCTGCTGGCGCAGCAGCGCGTTGGCCAGCAGCGCGATGGCCTTGATGTCGCAGCGCTGCCAGCGGATGTCCGCGCTCGTGACCGCCGTCACGCCCTGCATCAGCTGTTCCGCCGGCGGATATTTGAGCGGCAGGGCGTAGGCGAAAACCGTGGGGATGGCGTTCGGCGGGAATGCATGATCGCGCGGCGCCACCCCGCGGGTGATCTGCAGATAGATCGATTGATCGCTGGTTCCATGCTCCGCCATCAGGCGCGTGAAAATGGTTTTCCATTCCTGGACCGTGTGCGGATTGCGCAGACGGATGGCCGCGAGACTCGCCTCGAGGCGCGCGAGATGATGTGGCAGGCGGAACAGCCGCCCGCCGAAGACCGGGATGACCTCGTAGACGCCATCGCCGAAAATAAAACCGCGATCGAAAACGGACACCCTAGCCTGTTCGGGCGGGAGAAATTTCCCGTCGAGATACACCTGTGACATGGTCGGCATCATAAAAAAATAAGCGGCGGAAAACCGGCGGGATCCCCGCGACTATTCTCGTGTTGTATTCAAACCGTTACTGTAACCAGAGTTGAATCTTGTCGATAGTGCGCTGAAAGAGGTTGCCTTCCCCGACCTGCTTGAGCGCCACCAGGGGATATTCCGCGAGCGGCTGCCGGTCGAGATCGAGCGCAATCGTGCCCACGGCCTGACCCTGCTGGACGGGCGCGTTCAGCGATTCCCTGACCGTCACCCGTGCGTGCAGTTTTTCATGCCAGCCGCGAGGAAGCGTCAGGTACAGATTCCGGCCCGCACCGAGCGGGATTGTGGACTGATTACCCATCCATACCCGCGTACGGACGGCGGGAATATCCGCCGCATAAAGCAAGCGCGTCTCGAAATGACGGAATCCGTGGTCAAGCAGGCGTTGCCCGGCTTCCACGCGCGCATTTTCATCCCTGGCGCCGAGCACCACGGCGATGAGACGCATGCCGTCACGGCGCGCCGAAGCAATGAGACAGAAACCCGCGGAACGCGACTGTCCGGTTTTCACACCATCGACGGTCAGGTCCCGCCACAGCAGCGCGTTGTGATTATACTGGGTAATCCTGCCGTCACTGAATTCCTTCAGGGAAAACCAGTGGTAATATTCCGGAAATTCCCGGATCAGTGCCGCGGCGAGCCGCGCGAGATCGAGCGCCGTGGCGCTGTGAGCTTTTTCATCATGGCCCGTGGCATTCATGAAAACGGTATGGCTGAGGCCGAGCCCGCGCGCGACGGTATTCATCTCGGCGACGAAATTTTTTTCGCTGCCCGCCACCCGTTCCGCCAAGGCGATGGCCGCGTCGTTGGCGGAAAGCACGATGAGCCCCTTGAGCAGGTCCTCGGCGCGGACACTGGATCCCGGCCGCAGAAACAGGCGTGCGCCCTTCGCGTTCCAGGCCTGCTGGCTGATGTCGATCCGGTCGTCGAGTTTCAGGTTTCCAGCTTTCAGTTTGCCGAATAGCACATAGGCAGTCATCAGCTTGGTGAGACTCGCGGGCGGGAGCAGTTTGTCGGCGTTGCGTTCCGCCAGCACCTGTCCGCTGTCGTGATCCATGAGCACCCAGGCGGGAGCATCGATATCCGGCGGAGGAACCTCGGGTGGTGTCGCCGCGACCGCATGGCCGCATAGCAGGTACGCGAGCAGCGGACTGGAGAATTTTTTAGCAGCCTTTAACAAATATGATTTCACCGCAAAGAATTCACAGGATTAACAGGGCGAGCCGGAAACGGACGAAGACACTTAATGTGCATCGGCGACATCCCTGCTTCGCCCTGTAAATCCTGTCCATTGGTTTTTACTTTCCAGCACGCTCACTCGACCACGATCCGGGCGTCGGGGATCCCGAGCTGCGCCGCGCGCTGCGTCAGCCGGTCGCCTTCCTCCACGTTGATCAGCGGTCCGACACGCACGCGGTAGACGCGCGTGTCATCCGGTCCGTTTCCCTTGGCCGCCTGTGACGGCAGGATGGATATCGGGCGCAGTGCCTCGCGTTCGAGGCGATCGCGCAGGGCCACGGCGTTGTCCCACTGGGTGAAGGCGCCGACTTGGAGATACAGCTTCGGGTTCGCCGCGGTCGCCGGCGACGCAGGCAACTCCTCGGCGGCCTCGGCCGGCGCGATGACCTGAAGCGGATAGGTTTTGACCTGGGCCACCTGTGTCTCCGGCTCTTCGGGGCTGACGGCCTCGACTTCCACCGTACCGGTGCCGGTGCCGAGGATGCCGAGCCGGGCGGCCGCGGCATAGGACAGGTCGATCAAGCGGTTGTGCAGGAACGGCCCGCGATCGTTGATGCGCACGACGACGGACCGGCCGTTCTGCAGATTGCGCACTCGCGCGTACGAGGGCAGAGGCAGAGTCTTGTGTGCCGCCGTCATGGTGTACATGTCGTAGGGCTCGCCGCTCGAGGTGCGCTTGTTGTGGAATTTCTTTCCGTACCACGAGGCGATGCCGCGTTCGCGGTAGCCGCTGGTATCCGCCAGGGGAGAGTAGGTCGTGCCGTAAACCGTATAGGGGTTGTTGCCCGTGGCGGAACGGGGCTCGACTTTTGGCACGGCGTCGGGGACGTTGGCGACATCGGCCGGTGGGCGCGCCTCGGGGCCGTCGTCCTCGTAATAGCCGCCGGACGGAAGCGTGCCGCACGCGGAAAGCGCGCCGAGCAGTACCGCCAGCAGAATCCAGCGCGGCATCATGACGGCGGTTTTTCCTCCATGCGTTGGCGTATCCTTTCTCCCAGATCGTACACGGCCATGGCGTAACGCTTGTTGTGATTATAGCGCGTGATGACGTAGAAATTATTGTAACCCAGCCGGAAGAAGGGACCGTATTCGCCTTCGAGCGAGATCAGCGCGGCGCGCCTCTCCGCGTTGTCCGGACGGCGCGGGAAAATGCCGTAACGTGTGAGTTGGCGCACAGGCAATGCCGGTTTCAGTCCGAGTTTCTCGATCCAGAAATACAAGGTGCCTTCGAGGTGCGCATCATCGGCCACCGGAGCGCCGGTCTCCCACCCGTGCTCCTTGAGGTAATGGGCGACGCTTCCGATCGCATCCTCGGGGCTGGCCAGAATGTCGCGCTTGCCGTCACTGTCGAAATCCACGGCATACCGGCGGTAATTGCTGGGCATGAACTGCGGCAGGCCCATGGCCCCGGCGTAGGAGCCCTTGAAGCGGCAGGGATCGACGTCGAGTTCGCGCGCCAGCAGCAGAAATTCCGTCAGCTCCTGGCGAAAGAACGCCGACCGTGGCGGATAGTCCAGCATCAGCGTGGTGAGCGAATCCAGGATGAGGTAGCCGCCCTGGTTGCGCCCGAACTGGGTTTCCACACCGATGATGGCGACGACGATCTCCGGGGCCACGCCGTATTGTTCACGCGCCCGGGTCAGCGTCGCGGCATGCTTTTTCCAGAACCGGACACCGCGTTGCACATTTTCTTCGGTCAGAAAGATATTGCTGTATTCGTACCACGGCAGCAATTCCTTGGGCCGCTCCATCGCTTCGATGATTTCGGGGCGTATCCTGGCGCAGCGGAACACCCGTCGCAGCTGCGGATCGGAGTAACCGTGCTGCTCGGCCATATCGGCGATGAAGCTTCGCAGCGCGGGGTACTTGTTGACATTGAGGGCATGCGCGGGCGCGGCCACGAGGGTCAGAAAGGTGAGCGCTAACGCTCCCAGGGTGGGAAAACGCATTAATGAAGCCCTACTCTGCTTCGCTCCGTTCGTCTTGTCATAAGATGACGCCCTACTTCGTTCGTCCTGTCATAAGATGGGAAGCCCTACTCCGCTCCATTCGTCTTGTCATAAGATGACGCCCTGCTTCGCTCGTCTTACTATTCGTAAATGTTATTCCGCGATCTTGCGGTGGGTCTGGATGCTCATGAGGATACCGAACGCGGCCATGACCGTGACGATGGAACTACCGCCGTAACTCATCATCGGCAGCGGGATGCCTACGATCGGCAGGATGCCGGTGACCATGCCCATGTTCACGAAGAAATAGAGGAAGAAGGTAAGGCTCAGGCTGCCCGCGAGCAGGCGCGTGTAACTGTCCTTTGCGAGATACGCGATCAGCATGCCGCGCGCGACGATGAGGGTGTAAATCAGGACCAGCAGCAGGCTGCCGATCAGGCCGAATTCCTCGGCAAACACGGCGAAGATGAAGTCGGTGGAGGACTCCGGCAGGTAATCCAGATGCGCCTGGCTGGAGTTGAGCCAGCCCTTCCCATATATGCCCCCCGAGCCCACGGCGATCATGGACTGGATGGTGTGATAGCCGGTACCGAGCGGGTCGGCCTCCGGATCGAACAGGGTAAAAATGCGTTGCCGCTGGTAGTCGTGCATATGATTCCAGGCGAACGGCGCGGCGATGGCGACGATGGCGAGCAGGGTCAGGATCACCCGCCAGCGCATTCCTCCGAGAAACAGCACGAAGGTGCCAGCGCCGAACACGAGCAGTGCGGTGCCGAGATCCGGTTGCTTGATAATCATTACCGCCGGGACCGCCATCATGAGAAACGCGACCGCGAGCCGCAGCAGGCTGGGCGGAAGATTTTTCCGGGCCAGATACCAGGCAAGCATCATCGGTACCGCGAGTTTCATGACCTCGGCCGGCTGGAACTTGAGAAATCCGAGATTCAGCCAACGCTGCGCGCCCTTGCCGATCACGCCCAGCGCAAGCACGGCGATGAGCAGCAGCATGCCGGCGATGAAGATGTACGGAGACCAGCGTTCGAGAAACTCCGGGCGTATCTGCGCTACCGCCAGCAGCACGGTAAATCCCAGCAACAGCCGCAGGAGATGCCCTAGGGTGGCATCCATGTCCCGGGCACTCGCGCTGTACACCACGAACAGGCTGATCGCGGCCAGGCTGAGCAGCGCATAGAACAGGGTCTTGTCGAGATGCAGTCGTTGCAGGTCCATATCAGTGACTATTTAACCGCAGATGAGATTAGACGTCCCGGGTTATTCATCGTTCTCCGTTTCTGGTTTCGCCTCACTCGGCGGTGCGGCGGTTTTGCCCAGCATCAGGTAATCCATGATTTTGCGCGCGATGGGCGCGGCTACGGAACTGCCGTGGCCGCCATTTTCCACGATGACCGACACAGCCACTTTCGGATCGCCGACCGGCGCAAAGGAAACAAACAGTGCATGGTCACGGTAACGCTCGGGCGTGCCTTTTTCGCTGTAGGATTGGCCCTGAGCGACGCTTTTCACCTGCGCGGTGCCGGTTTTGCCGGCAATTTTGTAGGGCGAATTATGGCCGATGCCGTAGGCGGTTCCCCGGTTGGTGTGCACCACGTCGGTCAGATTCTGGATCTGGATCTCGAGGTTATGTTTGTCCTTGAGCGGGATCTGTGTATTGATCTCTGGCGCGATTTCGCGCCGGGCCTGGGTCTTGGCGTCCACGATGGCGTGCACCAGTTGCGGCTTCATGCGGACGCCCTGGTTAGCGAGGGCCGACATGGCGTCGGCGAGCTGCAGCGGCGTCAACAGGATCGAACCCTGGCCGATACCGGTGATCACGGTCTCGCCCGGATACCATGTCTGTTTACGCGCCGCTTTCCATTCCGGCGAGGGCAGGATGCCCTCAGATTCGTTGAACAGATCCACGCCGGTTTTCTTGCCAAAGCCAAACGGCGCCAGGAACCTTTTTATGCCGTCGATGTTCATGGCCACCGCCAGCTTGTAGAAGTAGACGTCGCAGGACTGCACCACGGCGTCGTGCAGGTTCACCGCGCCGTGGCCGCCCTTTTTCCAGTCGCGGAACTGGTGCGAGCTTCCCGGCAGTGTGAACCATCCGGGACAGACCACCGGCCTGTCGGGGTCGAATCCGTCCTGCTCCAGCGCCGCTAGTCCGAGGAAGGCCTTGATGGTCGAGCCCGGAGAATATTGGCCGTTGAGCGCGCGGTTGATCAGCGGCTTGTCGGGGTCATCGAGCAGGGCCTGATAGGAATCCGGGTCGATGCCCTGTACGAAGGGATTGGGATCGTAGGTCGGCGTGCTGACGAAAGCGAGGATGGCGCCGGTCGCGGGTTCCATGGCGATGATGGCGCCGCGCCGCTTGCCCAGTGTCTGCTCGGCCAGGGCCTGGAGCTTGGCATCGATGCTCAGGTATAGGTTCTTGCCCGCTACCGGCGCGATGCGTTCGAGGATGCGCAGCGAGCGTCCGTGCGCGTTGGTCTCGACCTTTTCGAACCCGACCTGGCCGAGCAAGGTTTTTTCGTAGCTCGCTTCGAGGCCCAGTTTGCCGATGTACTCCATGCCGCGATAGG
>NZ_JBGQKW010000079.1:0-12524 GCF_041499725.1 Sulfuricaulis sp. | reverse complement strand
GCTGTTCGGGCGGATGTATTCGGTGCTGCTGCTCGTCAACATCCTCGGCGTGGTGCTGCTGATCGCGCTGATCCTGCTCAACCTGTTTCATTTCGTGGAGCAGTACCGCGCGCGCGTGATGGGCACGCGGCTGACGCTGCGGCTGTTGGTGATGTTCGTCATGCTTGCGGTGCTGCCGGTGTCGGTGGTGTTCTTCTTCTCGATCCAGACGCTCAATCGCGGCATCGACAACTGGTTCGACGTGCGCATCGAACGCGCGCTCGACGATGCGTTGCTGCTCGGGCGCACCGCACTGGATGCGCTCAAACAGGACCTGGTCAAAAACACCCAAGAGATAGCCGTGGAACTGGAAACCCTGCCCGTGAAGCCAAAAATCGGCGGGCTGCGCTCGGAACTGTCCTTGCTCAACGCGCTGCGCGAGCAGTACAACATCACCGAACTGACGCTGTTCACCCAGGACGGCAAGATCATCGCATCGGTCAGCGAGGCGAGCTTCGAGCCGGGCACGCTGGTGCCGAACCGGCCGGGCGACGCCGTGCTGACGCAGGCGCGCCAGGGGCTGACCTACGCCAACATCGACGCCGTCGGCAAATCCGGTCTGCGGCTGCGGGTGGTGGTGCCGGTGCGCTCGCGCGACGTCGGTGCGCCGGTGCGTGTGCTGCAGGTGCTCCAGGCCCTGCCGCCGCGCTACGCTAAGCTCGGCGAATCGGTGCAGTCGGCCTTCGCCGAATACGAAAAACTCGTGTACCTGCGCGGCCCGCTCAAATTCGGCTTCACGCTCACGCTGTCGCTGATCGCGCTGCTCACGCTGCTGATCGCGGTCTGGGCCGCGATCTTTTCGGCGCGGCGGCTGGCCGCGCCGATCCGCGAACTGGCTGAAGCCACGCACGCGGTGGCCCAGGGCGATTATCAAAAGCAGATTCCGGTCACCAGCCACGACGAAATCGGCATCCTCGTCGAGTCCTTCAACGATATGACGCGCCGCATTCATCGCGCGCACTCGCAGAGCAAGCGCAGCCAGCAGGAAGCCGAGATCCAGCGCGCCTACCTCGAAACCGTCATGGGGCGCCTGTCCTCCGGCGTGCTCACCTTCAACCAGCGCTTGCTGTTGCGCACGCACAACCCGGCGGCGAGCCAGATTCTCGGCGCCGAGCTCAAGACAAGTGGGCGCAAATCACTGGCGTGGCTCACGGAGCACTATCCGACCCTGCACCCGTTCACCGAGGCGGTCGAACAGGCCGCGGCCGCCGGCCAGACCGAATGGCAGACACAGATACAGCTGGCGGTGAACGGTCGTCGTCGCACGCTGATGCTGCGCGGCACGTCGCTGCCCTCGTGGCGCGGCAAGCGCGGTGGATACGTGGTGGTGTTCGACGACATCACCACGCTCATCCAAGCGCAACGCGACGCCGCTTGGGGCGAAGTGGCGCGGCGCATGGCGCATGAAATCAAGAATCCGCTCACCCCCATCCAGCTCTCGGCCGAGCGCATCCGCCACAAGTACTTGCGCCAGGTGCCGGAAGAAGAACGCGCGGCGCTCGAACGCGCCACGCGCACGATCATTGAACAAGTCGAAGCGCTCAAATCCATGGTCAACGATTTCTCCGAATACGCGCGCTCCGCGCAGATGCAGTCGCGCCCGGTAGACCTGAACGACCTGATTCGCGATGTCATCGAGCTGTACAAGAACGAACGCGGCCTCAGCACCGCCGGCGTAGTGCCGCTGTATCGCGCCGACGACAAACCCGGCAAGGGAAAAGCGCCGCGCACCGTGGCAACCAAGCTCGATCTCGACGCCGACCTGCCCGTGATCTCGGCCGATCCCGGCCGGCTGCGCCAGGTACTGCATAACCTGCTGCTCAATGCGCGCGAGGCGCTCACCGCCACGCCCAAACCGATGATCAACGTGAGCACTCGCGTGCTGACGGAGAACACACACCGTTTTGCTGAATTGAAGATACAGGACAACGGCCCCGGGTTCCCGGAGGCGCAACTGGTGCGGCTGTACGAGCCCTATGTCACCAGCAAGGAAAAGGGCACGGGACTGGGGCTGGCCATCGTCAAGCGCATCGTCGAGGAGCACGGCGGTGCCATCCTCGCGGAGAACCTCAAGGACGGCGGCGCCTGCGTCGTCATCCGCCTGCCGATCGGTGACGCCGTGGCAGTGTCCGCCGAAAAATCCCTGGTTCCTAAACCCGTGCACGCGGAGAAGAAGGCATGAACCCCGGTTACATCCTGGTGGTGGACGACGAGCCGGACATCCGCCGGCTGGTGCAGGAAATTCTCGAGGACGAGCACTACAAGGTGGTGACGGCGGAGAACGCCAAAACCGCGCGCGAAGCGGTGCGCAAGCAGCGTCCCGATCTGGTGCTGCTCGACATCTGGATGCCGGACACCGACGGCATCAGCCTGCTGCGCGAGTGGGCGCAATCCGGCAATCTCGAAATGCCGGTGATCATGATCTCGGGGCACGGCACGGTCGAAACCGCGGTTGAGGCCACGCGCCTCGGCGCCTACGACTTCATCGAAAAGCCCCTGTCGATGGGCAAGCTGCTGGTCACCGTGGAACGCGCGCTCGAGAACGACAAGCTGCGGCGTGAAAACCTGCGCCTGCGTCGCCAGGCCGAACCGGCCACTACGTTGATCGGCAAAAGTCCGCTGATGCAGCAACTGCGCGAGAGCATCGAGCGCATCGCCGCCACCGACGCCTGGGTGCTGATCTCCGGCGAAGCGGGCAGCGGCAAAGCGGTCGCGGCGCGTTACCTGCATGCGCACAGCGGGCGCAAGGACGCGCCTTTTGTCGAGGTGAGTCTGGCGGCGATCTCGCCACAACACGTGGCCGCGCAGCTCTTCGGGCAGGAACAAAAGGGAGCGATCAAGCCCGGCAGTTTCGAGCAGGCCGCCGGCGGCACCCTGCTGCTCAACGAGATCAATGGCCTCGACGGCGCCACGCAGGCGCGATTGCTCGATGCGCTGGAGCAGAAACACTTCATCCGTGTGGGTGGCCACGAAACGGTTGAGATGGATGTGCGCATCATCGCCGCCAGCGATCAGGATTTGCAGAAAGCGGTGGAGGAAAAACGCTTCCGCGAGGATCTTTACTACCGCCTGAACGTCGTGCCGCTGCGCGTGCCGAGCCTGCGCGAGCACCACGAGGACGTGCCGGAACTCATCAATTTCTACGTCAACTGGATGGCGGACAACGAACATCTGCCCTACCGCAAGTTCACCACCGGCGCGCTCAACCTGCTGCGCAACTACTCCTGGCCGGGCAACGTGCGCGAGCTGCGCAACGTGGTACAGCGACTGCTGATCCTGAATCGTGGGGAGGAAGTGACCGAGGCCGAGGTCGAGCAGACCCTCGGCACACCGGCACCGGTCTCGCCTGAGGCTTATCCGCCGACGCTCATGGAAATGCCGCTGCGCGACGCGCGCGATCAGTTCGAGAAAGCCTACCTCGAGCATCACTTGAAACGCACCGGCGGCAACGTCGCCGAAGTGGCGCGCATGTCCGGCATGGAACGCACGCATCTCTACCGCAAACTCAAGCAGCTCGGCGTCAACCCCAAGCCGCCCAAGGAATAGCCATGGCTATTCTCGACAACCTCGAATCCATGCTCGCGCGCGGGCAGGACAACGCGCTGGTGCGTTACGGGATCGGGGCCGAGTATTTAAAGCTCAATCAATTCGACAAGGCCGCCGAGCACCTGCGCAAGGCGGTAGAGAAAGATCCGAAATATTCCGCCGCGTGGAAACTGCTGGGCAATGCGCTCGCCGATGCGGGCCGCAATGACGAAGCGATCAAAGCTTACAAAGATGGAATCAAGGTTGCAGAAGAGAAAGGCGACAAGCAGGCGGCGAAAGAGATGGCGGTTTTTCTTAAACGTTTGCAGAAATAGTCGAGCGGGCTTCACCCGCAATTAGCTTTTGAGATCGCGCGCAAGGCGCGCGATACCATTCAAGACCTGGGTCCCCGCTTTCGCGGGGACGACAGCAGTGGTGCGGGGAACCGCAATTATTTTTTCAGTCGTGCGCGCAGTGCACGCACCATCACTCTTGGGCTTCAGTAAAAAACGCGCAGGACTTCTCGAGATCAACGAACTGTATCTGAAAATCCAGCATCGACTTCATCAGCACATCGCACTGCGGCGAATTGAGCACGGCGTTCAGCTGCCCAGCATCCTCCCACCAGTACTCCAGCACCCCGTCGAACGGTTCGCCGAAGGCTCGCTTCTCGTGCATGAGATCGTTAGCGGCCACCATCAGCGTCAGATTTTTCGAGCGGCCCGTCGCTCCCGTGTACTCCACCACCCGATCGACAATGGCATCGAATTTTGGGTCGTTCCAGTATTGCCGGAACTGCTCGGAGGTGACGTCGGACCGCTTGCGCACGCAGTTGATGAACCGGATCATGCCTTTCTCAACGAGTGGTAACTTAACCGTAAAGAATAGACCACAAATCGAACATGAAACCGGCTAATAAAACGCCGGTTCGCCCTTCGGACGCGTCTTGAACCGCTTGTGCAGCCAGAAATACTGCTCCGGCATTTCCCGCGCCGCCGCTTCGATTTCCCGGTTCATGCGCGTGGTGTCGGCGACCGGGTCACCGGAAGGAAAATCTTTCAGCGGCGGGCGGAAATTGATTTCGTAGCCGCGCCCCCATGACAGCTGGCGCGTGATGCACGGAATCACCACCGCATCCGTCATCTCCGCGAGGCGCGGCAGGACAACAAAGGTGGCGGCGGGGATACCGAAGAACGGCGCGAACACCGATTGGCGCGGGCCAGCGTCCTGGTCCGGCAGATAATACAGCGGCACACCCTTTTTGGTCTGTCGCACCAGTGCCGTGAGCGGCTTGATGTGCTCGACAAGATTGAGCTGAAAACGCGAGCGCGCGCGCTCCATCACCATGCTCAACAATTCGTTCACCGGATGGCGGAACACCGTGACCATCGGCCGCTCGATCGAGAGCCGGATGCCACCGTATTCGAGACCGAGAAAATGCGGCGCAAGCAAAATAATATTTTTGTTTTCGCGCAGTGCTTGGTCGTAATGCTCACGGCCGCGAAACCGCGTCAGGTGCCGGATGCGCGCTTCCGAGGCCCACCAGGAAATGCCGATATCGAGCAGCGTCTGGCCGAAGGCGCGAAAATGCTTGCGCGCGATCCGCCCCTGCTCAGGGGCGGAAAGCTCCGGAAAACAGCGACGCACGTTGACGTTCACGATATGCCGGCGCCCGGCGTGCAGCCTGTACAAGAGCATCCCGAGCGCGCTACCGAAAGCCGCAATCAGGGGCAGCGGCAACCAGCTCACCACGCGCATGAAACCGAGGCCGATCCACGTCGCCCACCAGCGCGGATGCAGGAAACGGCTCAGGCTGGCATCAGTCATAGGGCGATGGCGCGTGGCCCGGGCGGGTTTTGAAGATCTTGAAGGTCCACAGGTACTGCTCGGGCATGTGCCGCAAGCCCTCCTCGATCACGACATTCATGCGCGCGGCATCGCGCGTGCGATCGCCGTTGGGGAAATCCTCCAACGGCGGCTTGAGAATCACCTCGTAGCCGCGTCCGCCGGGGAGCAGGCGCGTGAAACACGGCACCACCAACGCGTTGGTCAGGCGCGCGAGGCGCCCGAGCGTGGTGAGTGTCGCGGTCGGCACGCCGAAGAACGACACGAACACCGACTGCCGCTGGCCGAAGTCTTCGTCCGGCAGATAGTAAAACGCCAGTCCCTGCTTGAGTCCGCGGATCACGGGACGCAGGCCCTGCTGGCGCGCCAGCAGGAAACAGCCGAAGCGCATGCGTCCGCGATTCAGCAGCCCGTTGACCACCGGATTGCGCTGCAGCTTGACCATCGAGAACTGCGCGCGCTCGCGCGCTATCACAGCCCCGCCGAAGTTCATCCCGACACAATGCGGCGCGAGCAAAATAATATTTCGCCCGCGCAGGTCTTGGTAATGTTCCAAACCGCGGATGGTTGTTTTGCGCAGGATGCGGCGCTCCGAGGCCCAGGCGAGATAAGCCAGATCGAAGTAACTCTGGCCGCTGACGATGAAATGCCGCCGCAGCAGGCGTTCGCGTTCGCGCAAACTCAGTTTGGGGAAACACATCTCGAGGTTGATGCGCGCGATCTTTCGGCGTTTCTCATTTGTGACCATCATGAGTAGTCCCAGCGCCGCGCCCGCGACGCGCGACCACGATAGCGGCAGCGTCGCCATCAGCCGCAACAGGAACAGCCACGCCCAGCTCGGCCAGTAACGCGGCGCGTAGTTGCTCTGCGTGTGCTTGAGCGTCAGAAACGAAAGCGATTGATCTGGGTTGTCGGCTTTCGATTTGGTCGAACGTGATGGGCTCATCGAATGACTATCGCGCGCCGACGCGGCGCGGCGGCTTGGACTCGGCTCCCTGCTGGGTTAGTCTCGGCTATCTTATGTCAAGACGAACGAGAGTAGCGAGTAGGGCTTCATCTTATGACAGGACGAACGGAGCGCAGCGAAGTAGGGCTACATTAATCGACAAGACGAATGAGCGAAGCGAATAGGGCTTCATTTTCGATTACTAAAACGGCGCGGCGGCGCACCCCGTTTGTGCTCGCCGTCATCGTCTGGGTGGTGGCGCTCGCGGCGGTGCACTGGGATGCCGCCAGCCGGCTGGACAATCTCTACCTCGATTGGAATCTGCGCAGCCTCGCCGCGCGCCTCCCGCCCGACCCGGGCATTGTCATGATTGACATCGACGAGCCCACGCTCGAGGCCATGGTTCCCGAATACGGCCGCTACCCCTGGTCGCGCGCCGTGTTCGGCCAACTGCTGGAGGGCTTGGCGCGCCAGCAACCGGCCGCGGTTGTATTCGACATTCTGTTCATCGACCCGCAAAAGGAGCATGTGACCGATGATCTTTACTTCATTCGCACGGCCGCGTCCTTGTCCAACGTGTATTTTCCGATGGTGCGCCTGTCTGCCCCGCCCCAGGCCGAGCGCGGAAACGGCTATCTGTTGAAAGAACTCAAAAATGCCGCGACCGGACCAACCGCCAACCCCGAGGCGCGCGCCGCCTTGTTACTGCCGCTGCCGGGGCTGACCCAGACCGGGCGGCTCGGCACGATCAATGTCTTCGCCGACAACGACGGGGTCATCCGGCGTTATCCAATATATCTGGACGTTTACGGCTGGCGTATCCCCTCTTTGCCCGCGCGCGTGGCGCGCGACTTGGGTTACACCGTTCCCGATACCGCGAACCTGATGCTGACCTGGCATGGCCCGACCAGATCCTATCGCACGGTTTCCTTCCATGAGGTATTCACCGACCTCGAGCGCAAACTGCGGCAACGGCCGGCGGATGAATTCCGCGGCAAGATCGTGATCGTCGGCACCACCGCCTCGGGCCTGCACGATCTCAAGCTGACGCCCATGGGCGCCGATTACCCTGGCACCGAAGTACTGGCCACGACCCTCGACAATCTCAAGAATGGCGAGCGATTGCGCGCCGCGCCTGCCTGGGTTGTACCTACCCTGACGGCGCTTACGCTCCTTGCGCTCGCCGCTGCGTTCACACGCGGCGTTAGTGTGCTCGTGATAGGCCTCGCTTGGCTTGCCGCGAGCGTGGCGGTAGTAACCGCCGCTTGGGCAGCACTGGTGCAGGGACGTTTACACGTGCCGGTGGTGGTGCCACTGCTTTTCGGTGGCTGGTTTTACTACCTGCTGGCGGCTTTGCGCGCTTGGCGCCTCGAGCGTAAAAACCGCCAGCGCGTTACCTCGCTGTTTTCCCGCTTCCTCGATCCGCGCGTAGTGAAAGGACTCGTCGAGAAAGACGAAACCGACGCGGCGCTGTCCGGTCAGAAGCGTGAGATCACGGTGTTATTTTCCGACATCCAGGGATTCACCTCGCTCTCCGAACGCAAATCGGCACCGGAGATCGTCGATCTGCTCAACCGCTATTTCAGTTTGCAGGTCGAGGTGATCTTCCGCCACGAGGGAACGCTGGACAAATACATCGGCGATGCCATCATGGCGTTCTGGGGCGCGCCGACGGATCAACCGGACCATGTCTGCCGCGCACTGGCCTGCGCACGCGAGATGGAGCAGACACTGATGCGTTTCAAGCGGGAGGTCGGGGCCGATGGCGAGCAATTCGACATCGGTATCGGGTTGCACAGCGGTGAAGCGGTAGTGGGTTTCATCGGCTCGCCGCAGCATCGTCAGGATTACACCGTGATCGGCGACACCGTGAACACCGCCAGCCGTGTCGAAGGAGCGACCCGCGGACGCGCGCGGATTCTGGTTTCGGCTGCCGTGCGCGCCGCCTGCGGAAAATATACGTTCATCGACCACGGCGCGGTCAAACTCAAGGGCAAGGAAGAACCGGTTCACTTGTTCGAGCCGAAATGGGAGACATCATGAAACGACTGATCATTCTGGCATTCACTCTCGGTTTCGCTGTCACCGGCGCGGCCTATGCGAAGGATACCGGCACCACGCGAGTCGCCGTGGATCTGATGGCCACACCCTACCGCGACGCCAAGCCGGCTGGAAAACTGCCGTCCAATACGAAAGTGGACATCCTCGAACGCCACGGTGGCTGGATGCGGATCTCCGCCCAAGGCAAATCCGGTTGGGCGCGCTTGCATCAGGTGCGCGCCGGAGAAAGCCCGGAGGCAAAAAATACCGGTGGCGGCCTGACGGCGCTCAAAAATGTCAGTCAGACTGGACGTTCCGGCTCGCAGGGCATCGTCGCCACCACCGGCATCCGTGGCCTCAGCGCCGAGGAACTCAAGAGCGCCAAACCCAATCCCAAGGCGGTGGAGTCCATGGAGGCGAGCCGCACAAATGACACGACCTCGCGCGATTTTGCGCGCAGCGTTGGACTGCAGGAAAAGGATGTTCCATTCCTGAGCAAGGAATGAATCAGGGAGAATTTATGAAAATTTCCAAAATAGCATTGTTGCTCTTCACGGCACTGACGCTCACTACCTCGCTGCCGGCCACGGCCTTCGATTTCGACAAGCTGCGCGGTGTCGGCGAGAAACTTAAACCGCTCAAGCCGACATCCGAAAGCGATGAGATCACGCTCGGTAAAGACGTGGCGGCCAATCTGCTGGGTGCGGCCCCGCTGGTGAACGACCCGGCGCTGCAGTCCTACGTCAACAAGGTCGGCCTGTGGATCGCTCTGCACACCAGCCGTCCCAATCTGCCGTGGCGCTTCGGCGTGCTGGATACGAACAGCGTCAACGCCTTTGCCACCCCGGGTGGTTACGTGTTCATCACGCGCGGGATGCTGATGCGCATGCGCGATGAATCCGAACTCGCCGGGGTGCTGGCGCACGAGATCAGTCACGTCGTCGAGAAGCACGCGCTGAATACCATGCGCAAGGGCAAGCTGGTGGATATGGCGAGCGACGCCCTGAGCCGCAACAAACCGGGATACGCCAAGCTCGTGAGTGCCGGCACCGAAATATATGCACGCGGTCTGGATAAAGAGGACGAGTTCGCCGCCGACCGCATGGGCGTGGTGTTGGCCGCGCGTGCTGGTTACGACCCTTATGGGCTGCCTGCCACTTTACAGACGCTTTCTTCCATTAATCCCAAGGATGATGCCGTATCGTTGATGTTCAAAACCCACCCAGACTCGGAAAAACGTTTGGAATTGGTTTCAAACGCCATGGAAGGGCATTTGGATCAATATGCCGATCAACCGAAGGTTGAAAACCGCTTTATGTCAATAATTAAATCCCATAATTCTACATATAAAGGGATTTCTCCCTTGGGAGCAGGTAAGTAAGTACTAACATTTTTCATACCCACCCAGGGAGTCTATCGAGAGTCCAGGGTGGGGAGGCAGGTTTCTCAAGAAACCAAAGTGTAAAGTTTCCCCAAACGTCGCCGACGAATGGGCTTGACAGTCAAGTATTAACAGATACGCGGTAGATTATTTCCGATAAATGTCAAGAGAAACTTGCTAAGAGTCACTTCCTGTGATACTTAGTTAAACACTACATATTGGGCCTAACAGCATTTTGATGATGTTTAATGCCCTACAGGTATGGAAGAGCAAGGAAGGTCAAAAGCTGCTCTTTGAGATTTCTGGAGGAATAGCTTTCAAGAAGAGGTTGCGTGAGACGGGACTTGCACCCGTATGCCCGGCTAGGCGGCTGATTAGAAGTCAGCTGTGTCTGCTAGTTCCACCACTCACGCATCTTATCGTTGTAAATGGCCAGGAGACCGGAGTGGGATTCGGACCCACGTGTGGCTGCGACACCATCCCCCTTGCAAAGGGGTCCCGTTCAACCGCTCCGGGCATCCGGCCTTTTATTCATTAAACCCGCATAAAAAGCGGGTTTTGCTTTTTTAAGAGAATCACTGACCTACCACATGTTGTGGTAGGTCAGTGATGAAAGTGCCACCTTTAGTTAGCAGTCTCGATGGCAGATTGCTAAGCGTGACCCATAAGCTGGGTTATGTCAAGGTTGCAAATTTTTTATGGCAAATAAGTGTTCAAGTTTTGAACACATTGAAGTTTTAAGTGCCTAATGCCATCTAATGGAAATTGGGAGTCCATTATGAATATTTCACCGTCTAGGTTAGTGCTCCATTGCTACGCTGAGAAGCGAGACAATCAATGGCAAGCATTCTGTCTTGATCTTACTCTTGCTGCCCAAGCCTCTTCATTTGATGAAGTAAAGCATAAGCTTGAGCATATGATTCTTGACTACGTTCAAGATGCTTTGTGTGGTCAAGATAAAGCACATGTTGGTAAGTTGCTAAATCGGCGTGCGCCATTTGCTTATTGGGCCAAATATTATTGGTACGTTTTCCTCTGTCAGATTGGCTCTATTCATCGTGAATTTCGTCGGCTGTTTAAGATGGGATTGCCGCTTACTATTTCTCATTGCCAATAGGCACTACAATCATGCGGCATAATGTCCTCAGAACATCCGCCGCTTACTTGCCCACAAGTTGAACAGATATTAAAAAATCTGGGTTTTAAGGAACGGCCAAAAAAGGCTGGGACTTCGCACCAAGATTGGGTTACCGAAAAATTTCGCGGTCAGTTTAGAAAAGTAACTGTTGATTGCCCCAAAGCTCCATTTTCACAGGATCTGATTAAATGGATGGCTCGGCAGGCAGGAGTAACCAAGAAGGAATTTTATGCGGCGCTCGACTCCGAAGAAGCTAAAAAAATCCGCGGCAAAAACTAAGAAAATAGAAAATAGAAATCACAAAGAAGCTTTTAACCAGCTTCTGTCTGACGCCGTGCTAGGTGTGAAAGCATCCGATAAAACATAGTTCCCGGTTCTTTTCGATTATTGAACCGAAAACTAAATTCCTCGACGTAGTTCTGTAAATGTTTTCGCGACACATGAATGTGTGTCGAACGGATACCGCCTTTCAGATGTTTCCAGAAGTTTTCCATGCCGTTAGTATGATGTATGCCGTTAACCCAGTTATTACCGCTGTGGTTTACGGTTCCGTGTTGATAGCCATGCGAGGAAAGCACGGCATAGCTGCGTAGTTCGTCTGTGCTGATCGTTGAACCAGGAAGAACATTCTTCTCGATGATGGGTCTTAGTGAACGGCGTTTAACATCTGTCACGACTTCGGCTTTAACCTGGCCTTCACGTTGGAGCATACCGAAGACGACTGTTTTGTCGCCAGTTTTAGGACCATGATGCCCGGCACCTTTGGCACGACCTCCGACATAGGTTTCGTCTGCTTCGATATGGCCCGAGAGAGGCCCGTTCAGTTTGTTTCTCTCTCCCATGAGCTTGCGTATCTCATGGCCCATGCGCCAGGCGCACTTGTAAGTCACGCCTAGCTGCCGCTCTAGCTCTTTGGCTGACACGCCGTTGCGGGTGGAGGTCATCAGGTACATGGCGTGAAACCAGAGCGTCAGAGGCGTTGAGGACTTCTCAAACGGGGTACCGACGCAGGGGTAGACATGATGGCCACACCATTGGCAGGAAAATGCCCGACGGCCAGCGATAGGATAAAAGTGAGTGGATTTCCCACATTTAGCGCAAATTGGCTCGTTTCCGTACCGTAGTTCCATGATTCTGGCTAAACAAGCCGCGTCATTGGGGAAGTCACTTTTGAAGTCCAGGTAGGTGTATTTCATGGTAAATCACCCGCTTTGTAAGCTGTTGATTTACCGTAACTCTAGCAGATTTTATACTTGCTGTAAAGGGATAAATCCGCATATAAACCAATAAAATAATATTTAATTTCTACTTTTTACATAAATATTTTAATCCATAAATTAATGATGGTGGTCAGTTAAAAGTGGTAAATATGTTCAAAAAACAGGAGTATTTTCTTTCATAAGCGGACGCATAGCCGTCAGAAGACTTGAAAATATATTTTTGTGGTTTTTTTCCTGCTCAACAAGCAGGGCCTTCATATTCATGCGTTGGGTGGGCATGCGGAAACAGGCAGGGCAATTGTCCATAATGGCAGGGAGGCCGGCGCGGCGGGCAAAGTCGACGGTCTGACGCTCGCGCGCATACACGAAGGGGCGGATGATACGCAGGTC
>NZ_JBGQKW010000078.1:0-12668 GCF_041499725.1 Sulfuricaulis sp. | reverse complement strand
GAAATACATCCCGTAGATCATGTAGACATAGGCATGGCCCGGCGGACCGAACATGACTTTGGTCCGCTCCGTCAGCCCGCGCGCGGAATGGGCGGCGAGGTCGTGCGGCCCGAGGTAGGCCTCCACTTCCACGATCCGGCCAACGCGCTCCACGCCGCGCGCCGCATGAACCAGGTATTTCCCGAGCAGATCCCGGGCAACAGCGATCGTGTCCCGGTCATAGAACGCGCGTGGCAGTTTTCGCATGATGATTTCAGGAATTGATCGACGATAAACACTTCATGGCAGGGCACCGCGCCCGAAGGCGAGTGAGTCCGGTACTTTGACTAAATCACCCGCTCATTCCCGCCATCCACCGGCACCTGCGCGGCGGTAGTCTTAGCGAACAGCGGGCCACACATCTCGGCCGCGAGTTCGGCGACGTCGCGGCTGGTGATTTCGGTTTTCAGCACGTTATTTTTCTTGTACTGCTCGACCGTGAGGCCATAGTGCTTGGCGCGCGCGGCGAGGACTTCGTCGGTCCAGATGCCGGTGTCGAACACGGCGTTCGGGTGCAGCGAATTGATGCGAATGTTGTCCGCGCCCCACTCCAAGGCAGCAACGCGCGCGAGTTGGTTCAGCGCCGCTTTCGAGGCCGAATAAGCCGCGGCGCCGGGGCCGGGAGCGGGGACGTTCTTGGAGCCGATCACCACCGCGCGCCCGCCCTGGGGCGCTAGCTTGAGCAGCGCATGCGCCTCGCGCATCAGCACCATATTTGAATCCAGGTTGATGCGCAGCACTTTCTGCCATTCGGCGGTCGCGAGCGCCTCGATGCGGCAGCCGGGTGGGAAAATACCGGCGTTCAAAATCAGCATGTCGAGGCCGCCGAAGGCGCGCGCGGTTTTTTCCAATGTCTCAGCGAGCCGCTTTTCATCCGTCACGTCGCAGACCAGACCAAGATAATCGGAGCGGCTGTAAAGGCCGGTAATGGCGTGATTGATGTCGAGCCCCACGACCGCAGCACCGCGCGCCAGCAGCGAATCGACACAGGCCTTGCCAATGCCGGAGGCCGCGCCAGTCACCAGCGCCACTTCGCCGGCGAACACCGGCGGCTTGCCGCCGCCCTTGAGCTTGGCCTGCTCCAGGTCCCAGTATTCCACGTCAAAAATGTCCTTCGCCGGCAGCGCCTGCCAGCCGCCGAGCGCGGTGGCACGCTGGATGATCTCGAGTGTATGGGCGTAAATGTCGTAAGTAATCGCGGCGTCTTTGGCGCTGCGCCCGACGGTAATTACGCCGAAGTCGCGGTCGAGGATCACGCGCGGCGCGGGATCGAGCATGGTCTTGGGTTCTTTTGTTTTGGGTGCGTGCTCGTTGAAATATTTTTTGTAGGCCTCGACGTAGGCTTTGACGTCACGCCCGATCATCGGCACGCGTTTGGTGCGGATGACATGATCCGGTGTCGCCGGTCCCTGCTGCGAGATCGTTGCGATATCCGCCCGGCGCGCAAACGCCAGGCTCGCGGCATCTTCGTGCGCCGCGATGATCACGGGAAACCCGGCGGTCGCGGACAGCGTGCGCCGCAGCTCGGCCATCTCCCGCCGCAACGGGCCCGGGGACGGCTTTTCCGTGGCGGCCGGTAACTGCCAGGCCTTGTGCTTCGCGAGATAGTCCTCGGCGCGCGTCACGAGCTCGATCATGCGCTCGTAGGATTGCCGCGCGGTTTCACCGAAGGAAAAGATGCCGTGATTCATCAACACCATGCCGATCGTGTTCTTGCCGGTTTGTTTGGCGAATTCCTCGGCACACAACCGCGCGAGGTCGAAGCCCGGCATGACATAGGGAATGACCACGACACTGTCGCCGTAAATCTCGCGGATGCGCTCCAGCCCCTTGGCCGTATTGGTCACGGTGATCACGGCATCGGCGTGGGTGTGGTCCACGTATTTGTGCGGAAGAATCGCGTGCAAAATGGCTTCAACGGAAGGCGTCGGCGCCGAGGCGCGGGTCATGTGGGTGCGCAGTTCGTTCACCATCTGCGGGTCGGACAGCTGCGGCAGCTTCGCGAGCCTGAGCAGATGCTCCATGCGCACCGGCGAGAACCCGGCGGCCTCGATGAACTCGAGGTCCCAGCCGCTGCCCTTCACATAGAGTAGCGCTTCTGCTTCACCGAGGAGATTTTTTTCCGTGATTTTGACCGAGGTGTTGCCGCCGCCGTGCAGCACCAGCGACTTGTCGCACCCGAGCAGGCGCGAGGTGTAGACGCGCAATCCCAGATCGCCCGGGAATGGCGCGGCTTCCGTGTCGTTCCAGAGGCTTTTCATGGGATGCGCGGCGGCTACCCGCGAATCGTGTCTCGCTTGCGCTGAGTTGAGGAGGGGATGGTGCTAGAAACTGATCTTCACGCCCACATGAGCACCGGAATCGACGGTCACATCGGAATTATTGTCGAGATCGGCGCGGACTTTGCGGTAACCGACATAGATGTTGGCGGTCTTTTTGACCACCTCGAACTCGGCGCGCACGCCCCATTCCCAGAATTTCTTGCCGTCCATGAACGTGATGACGTCCGGGGCGTAATACAGGTAACCGCCGAAACCGACCGGGAAGTTGTTCGGATGCACACTGAACTGGCCGCCAAGGCCGAGAGCGAGTACGTCATCGTTGCTGACGTTGGCGTAGTAGACCTTGCCGCCGAGTCCGGCCTCAACACGCATGTCGCCGGTCTGCTTCTCGCCGGAGGCGAGGAGACCCATGCTGGCGACCCAATCGTTCTGGTCGGTGTTGGACAGGAAACCGGCGTTGAATTCGGCCTGGCGCCAGGCCGTGGCATAAGTCGCCTGCACGCTGTCGTTGTTGAGATTAATATCGATGGAATCCGCCAGAACCGGGACACTGAAACCCGCTGCTACCGCTGCCAAAAATATCCGAAGACGCATGAAATTCTCTCCTCCATAAAATGACGGCGGCGCAATACTAACCGATCATCTTATGGCCGGCCAGAAGTAGCGCCCAGTGCCCGAGGCGAATGCTCCTTCGGCAATGGGCGCAGATAGCCGCAATGAACTAGGTTTCCTTGGTCGCCACTGTCACCGTCTCCGAAAGAGCTGGCCTCGGGATTCGGCGGCTAGGCTAGGCCGTCGGCAGGGCAACCACCATGCGATTGTAGCCGCCCAGCTTGGCGTGGGTCAGCGTCTCGTCCGCGCGCTGCAGCAGCGCGGCCGGAGGTTCGCCGGGCGAATACTGCGTCAGCACGCTTGAAAAACTCGGCAGGGGAATGTTCTTGCCGTCCTGATGAATGAATGTGCTGGTGGCGGTCTTGCGCGCCTTTTCCAGCGCGTGCATCGCCCCGTCCTTCTGCGTGTTCGGGAACAGCACGGCGAACTCATCGCCACCGTAGCGCGCCACCAGATCGTAGGTGCGGAACTTGGACAGTATCTCGCTGGCGTAGCAGCGCAGCACGGCGTCGCCGGTGGCGCGCCCGTAGCGCTTGTTGACCGATTCGAGGTTGTCGATGTCGATGACCGCGAACGCCAGCGCGAACCCGTAGCGCTTGACGCGGCCGATCTCGGATTCGAGTTGTTTGATGAACACATCACGCTTGGGCAATCCGGTCAATTCGTCGGCCATGCTGTGTTTGCGCGCCTGGCCGAGTTCCTGCCGCAGGCGCGCGCGGTCCGATTCCACCGCCTTGAGATATTCGCTCGCGGTGGAAAGTTTTTCGATCAGCGCCTGGCGTTCCTCGATCAGTTCATTCAGTCCCTTGACCAGAATCTGCTTGAGATCGCCGAGTTCGCCCAGCGGGCTGTGCGTGTCCTGCAGGGCGACACGTTCGCTTTCCAGCAACTCGCCGAACTGTTTGTCGACCTTGATGCTCTCCGTCACTTTATCCGCGAGCGTGTCTTCCAGCGCCTCGATCTTCCCCTGCCGCGTGGGCGACGCGGATGTTTCGGGGACGGGGACGGGGACGGGAGCGGCTGCTTCCATCACCGGCTCCGGCCTGGCGGCGACCACCGGTGGTGCGGGTGGTGCCGGTATCGGCGCCGGTACGATGGGTGGTGACACGACCGGCTTTGCCGCGACCGGCGGGGACACAGGGCGCGGCGGCGCGGCGGCGGCTGGTGCCGCGGCGGTCGCGGTGGATGGCGTGGGCAGGTAAAGCGTCAGGCGCTGCTGGATGAGGCGCGCCTTGACGCGGGTGGCAGGGTCACAGGCCGGGCTGGTGGCGTACTTGCCGAGCAGTCCATGCAGAAAGGTCACAAAAACGAGCTCGATGCGCCCATTCTCGTGTCCGTACTTCTGCAAGCCGCGCTGGATCTGGTTGTAGAGGATAAGCCCGTGTTCGGTCCGCTTCAGACCTTCCAAATGATGCTTGAGGCTTTTCAGCAACGACGGATCTGTCGAGGTGTCCGTACCCGCCAAGGCAATCTCCTCAATAACTGGCGTGAATGACCTGTCATTGAGATTAGACGCCGGAACCCCGGTTCACAACCCGGGCACAGTCGGCCTCAGGCGCCGTTGTCGTTGGTCAGGCCCTGGGGCCGGTTTGGCGGGACGATGGACATTTCCAGCTCGATACGGTTGCGGCCAAGCCGTTTGGCGCGGTACAGGGCACGATCGGTGCGGTCGATCAGGTCGGTGTGGCTTTCGCCGGGGGTATACAGGGCGATGCCGGTGGAAAAGGTCGGCAGAACCAGCGTCATATTTTGATGTTCACAGCGAACTTCCAGCGCGCGGTTCCTCACCTTGGTCATGGCCGCGACGGCTCCGTCCGGGGTGGTGTTGGGCAGCAGGACCGCGAACTCCTCGCCGCCGTAGCGCGCGACCATGTCGTGGTGGCGCAGCACGGTCAGCACGTCGGTGGCGTAACAGCGCAGGATGGCATCGCCGGCGGCGTGACCGTGAACGTCGTTCACGGCCTTGAATTCATCGAGGTCGATCATGGCCAGCGTGAGTGGCGCGCCGTAACGTTGCGCGCGGCTGGTTTCGTCCTGCAGGCGGCGCATGAAGGCGCGCCGGTTCGGCAGGCCGGTGAACTCATCGGTCAGCGACAACAGCCGCACCTTGTTCAGCTCATCGTGCAGCCGCTCGCTGTCGGCCTTGATGAGCTTCAGATAACCTCCGGTGCGGTGCAGCTTGGAGTCGAGCGAGCGTTGCCCGCTGAGCAGCTCCTCGAGACCACCGACGAGGATCTGCCGCAGCTGTTCAATCTCCTTGTCGCCTTCGGCCTGCTGCAGGGCGCGCAGTTCGATCTGCAGCAGCGCGCCGAATTCGCGGTTCTGGGTGAGCGCGTCGGTCACGCTCTTGGCGAGCGCTCCTTGCAGCTTCTCGATCTCGTCACGCTGGCGGTCGAGGTGCAGGCGATAGGCACTGTTGACGCGGCGCTCGGCCATCAGCGCGCCGTTCTCGGTCGCCGGAAATGTCGTCGTGGAATTATCCTTCGGGGGGGTTGCCGCGGCCTTGGGCGCGGCGGCCGGTTCCGGCCGGGGCCTTTCCGTCGGCGTGCCGGCGGCGGGCACGGTCACCCCGGCGGCGGCCTGACGGATACGCTCGTCGAGCTTGTCGGGCGAAACCGCGGCACCCGAAGCGGGCGCGAAACCGCGGCGCAACTGGATCAGGCGCGCATTGAGACGGGTGATGTGATCGGCGGAGGGATCGCGCGCGTAGGCATCAAGCAGCAAATGCAGCAGCGAGGCGTAGGTGTGATCGACCTTGGCCTGCACGCCCTCCTGCTCTTCCACCAAGCGTGCGATTTGGTCATAGATGACGATACCCGATGACGTGTTCTTCAGCCCGTCGAGCAGGCCTAGCATTCTTTTCGAAGCGGACGCGCGGTCCGCTTCGGATTTGTTCTGCACCACTTCCCCACCTCCTGTTTCCGCGACGGCGTTTATAGTTATACACCGCCGACATGTGCGGCGCGGGCACCGCCTCCTTGTGGAGCGGCCGCAGAAACAGCAAACTTTTTCTTGAAGCTAGACGTCCGTTTTTAGTTCAGACGTCAATCTACCTGCACGTATCCCAAATGACAACGCGCGCAAAGCGGCGAAGCGGTCAAGTTCCCGCTTATCAAAGACTTATCAGCGACGATTGACAATCCCGTTTAAGCCAAAATCAACGGGAGGGATGAGCGTTACCGCGGCGCTTGCCCTGGAACGCCGCAATCGATTTGACGATTTCCTGATACGGCAGCGCATCCAGCGAGCCGTAAGCCGCTTGCGCCTGCTGCACCAGTGCGTGGATATTCTGGACCCCGGCCGCCGCGGCTCCCTCCTCTGTCGCCATCTGCCGCTGCAGGCCGATCAACCCGCCGAGCATGACCTTCATTTCCTTGCCGAACGGCAGGCTCGCGGAAGTATCCGTCACCTTGAGCACGAAGCGCGCGCGTGCGCGCATGAACGCCAGGAGCGTGGCGCAATTGTTGCGCGCGATGTCGGAACGGCATTCCACGCCCATCTGCTCGGCAACGGAAAAACGGGTGGCCATTTCACAGGTACACTGAACGCTCAGGATGGCCTTCTCGAAGGGGCAGCGGGCATTGTCCATATATAATGGATGACCACCAGTAATAATTAATAATGTAGGTCTTGCAGGATAACCGCGGAAACCGCTCTCCGCACTATCCCTGATGATACTGGCGGCTCAGGTCATGCACCGCGTCCACGACCACGACCACCTTGTCGGGATTGACATGCTGGTGGATGCCATGACCCAGATTGAAAACCAGGCCGCTGCCTTGGCCATAGCTTGCCAGGATGGTATCCACTTCGCGACGGATGCGTTCCGGCGAGGCGTACAGCAGGGACGGGTCCATGTTGCCCTGCAGCGCCACGCGCTGACCCACGCGCGCGCGGGCGTCGCCCAGGTCGGTGGTCCAGTCGATGCCGAGCGTGTCGGCACCCGAATCCGCCATGGTTTCGAGCCATTGGCCGCCGTTCTTGGTGAACAGGATCACCGGCACGCGCCGGCCTTCGTGCTCGCGCGTGAGGCCCTGGATGATCCGCTCCATATAGCGCAGCGAGAATTCGCGGTAATCCCGCGGCGTCAGCACGCCTCCCCAGGTGTCGAACAGCATCAGCGCCTGCGCGCCGGCGGCGACCTGAGCGTTGAGGTAGGCGGCCACCGCGCGCGCGAGGACGTCGAGTAACTGATGCATGAGCTGCGGCTGGTCGAACATCATGGATTTGACGAGCGCGAAATCCTTGCTGCCACCGCCTTCGACCATGTAAGTCGCGAGTGTCCAGGGACTGCCCGCGAAGCCGATCAGCGGGACCTGGCCGTGCAGTTCGCGCCGGATCAGGCGCACCGCATCCATGACGTATTTCAGTTCCGACTCGGGGTCCGGGACCGGCAGCGCCGCGACGTCGGCGGCGGTGCGTACGGGCTTCTTGAACTGCGGGCCCTCGCCCTCGGTGAAATAAAGCCCGAGCCCCATGGCGTCGGGAATGGTGAGAATATCGGAAAAAAGAATCGCGGCATCGAGCGCGAAGCGGCGCAGCGGTTGCAGCGTCACCTCGCAGGCGAGTTCCGGCGTGGTGCAGAGCGTCTTGAAATCGCCGGCCCGCTCACGCACCGCGCGATACTCGGGCAGATACCGCCCCGCCTGGCGCATGATCCACACCGGCGTCACGTCCACGGGCTGCCTGAGCAGCGCACGCAATAATCTGTCGTTCTTAAGTTCTGTCATAAAGAGATTTCACCGCAAAGGCACCAAGAGCGCAAAGGAAAAATGTGTTCAAGCAGGGCTTTGCGGCATGAAGCCGATTCCCGCTTTTCTTTGCGTCTTTGCGGTGAGTAATGTTAGAGCGGCGCGGGGAGGTCGGAGGCGCCCGTGAGATATTTGTCGATGCCGCGCGCCGCCGAGCGCGCCTCGGCAATGGCCCAGACGATCAGTGACTGGCCGCGCTGCATGTCGCCGGCGGTGAACACGCCGGGAATGCTCGTCATCCAGTTATCGTCGCGCCACACGTTGCCGCGCTCGGTGAGCTTCACGCCGAGACTCTCCAGCATGCCTGGTTTTTCGGGCCCGGTGAAACCCATGGCCAGCAACGCCAGCTCGCAGGGCAGCGTGAACTCGCTGCCCGTGACTTCCTTGAAACTCACGCGACCGCCTTCGCGGACCAGCTCCACTTTGACCAGTTCGAGCGCCTTGAGACGACCGTGATCGTCCCCGATAAAACGTTTGGTCGAAACCGAATAGACCCGCTCGACGCCCTCTTCGTGCGCCGAGGCGACACGATAAACATACGGATACTGCGGCCAGGGATTGTCCGCGGCGCGGTGTTCCGGCGGGCGCGGCATGATTTCCAGCTGGTGCACGCGCTTCGCGCCCTGACGATTCGTGGTACCGAGACAATCGGCGCCGGTGTCGCCGCCGCCGATGATGATGACGTGTTTACCCTGAGCGGTGATTTCCCGGTTCGCCGCAACCGTGTCGCCTTCGCAGCGGCGGTTCGATTGTGTGAGGTACTCCATCGCAAAATGCACGCCCTTTAAATCACGCCCCGGGACTTTGAGATCGCGCGGCGCGCAGGCGCCTCCGGACAACAGGATGGCGTCAAAATTCTTTCGCAGCTCTTCCACCGGCAGGTTCACGCCGATGTGCGCGTTCGCCTTGAACACCACGCCTTCGGCCTGCATCTGTTCCAGCCGCCGTTCGAGAACTTTCTTTTCCATTTTGAATTCGGGAATGCCGTAACGCAGGAGCCCGCCGATGCGGTCATCGCGTTCGAACACGGTGACGTCGTGGCCCGCGCGCCGCAGCTGCTGCGCGCCCGCGAGGCCGGCGGGACCGGAACCGACGATGGCGACTTTCTTGCCGGTCAGCACTTTCGGCGGCTCGGGTTTGATCCAGCCTTGCTGAAAGGCACGGTCAATGATGGCGAGCTCAATGGCCTTGATCGTCACCGGATCGTCGTTGATGCCGAGCACGCACGCGCCCTCGCACGGCGCCGGACACAGCGTGCCGGTAAAATCCGGGAAGTTGTTGGTTGCGTGCAGGCGGTCGATCGCCTCCTGCCACTGTCCGCGGTAAACCAGATCGTTCCAGTCGGGGATGATGTTACCCAGCGGGCAACCCTGATGGCAGAACGGAATGCCGCAGTCCATGCAGCGCGCGCCCTGTTGCTTGAGCTCGTCCTCGGGGAACGGGCGCATGACCTGCTTCCAGTCCCGCACCCGTTCGGCGACGGGTCGGTAAAGCTGTTTGGCGCGGTGAAACTCGATAAAGCCGGTGATCTTACCCATGCGCCGCTTCCATCACCGCCTGTTCTTCCGAGATACCGTTTTGCCGCGCCATGGAAATAGCCGCGAGCACGCGCTTGTAGTCCTTGGGCGTCACCTTCACGAATTTCGCCTGCTGGGCTTTCCAGCTGGCGAGAATCCTTCCCGCGACCGTGCTGCCGGTGTAATGCGCATGGCGCTTGAGCAGGTCCTTCACCAGCTCCACGTCCTCGGCGGAGGTCATGGGATCGATGTCCACCATCGCGAGATTGCAATGACGCTTGAAATCGCCCGCGGCATCGAGCACGTAGGCCACGCCACCGGACATGCCAGCCGCGAAATTGCGGCCCGTGGAACCGATGACCACCACGCGGCCGCCGGTCATGTATTCACAACCGTGGTCGCCCACGCCCTCGACCACCGTATGCGCACCGGAATTGCGCACGCCGAAGCGCTCGCCCGCCACCCCGCGGAAATAGGCTTCGCCCGCGGTCGCCCCGTAAAGTGCCACGTTGCCGATGAGGATGTTCTCCTCCGGCACGAAACTGGCTTGGCGCGGCGGATAAACGATGAGCTTGCCGCCGGACAGCCCTTTGCCGATATAGTCGTTAGCGTCGCCTTCGAGCGTGAAAGTAATGCCGTTCGGCAGAAACGCACCAAAGCTCTGGCCGGCGGAGCCGTTGAAATGGATGCGGATCGTGTCCTCGGGCAGACCCTCGGCGCCGTAGCGCCGGCTCACCTCGCTGCCGAGTATCGTACCAACCGTGCGGTGGACATTGCGAATCGGCAGGATGATATCCACGGGCTTCTTGGACTCGAGAGCTTCACGCGTGAGTGGCAGGATCGTCACCATGTCGAGCGACTTCTCGAGTCCGTGATCCTGTGCCCGCACCTGGCGGATGGCCACGTCGGGACCGGCCGGCGGCTGGTACAGGATCTGCGTGAAATCGAGGCCGCGCGCCTTCCAGTGATCCACGGCCTTTTTCACGTTCAGGCGGTCCACGCGCCCGATCATTTCAGCCATCGTACGGAAGCCGAGCTGCGCCATCCATTCACGCACTTCCTGCGCCACGAAGCGGAAGAAGTTCTCGACATGTTCGGGTTGGCCCGCGAATTTCTTGCGCAGCTCCGGGTCCTGGGTGGCGATGCCGACCGGACAGGTGTTCAGATGGCACACGCGCATCATGATGCAACCGAGCACCACCAGCGGCGCGCTCGAGAAACCGTACTCCTCGGCACCGAGCAGCGCGGCGATCACGACGTCGCGGCCGGTCTTCAGCTGGCCATCCACCTGCACCACGATGCGGTCGCGCAGATTGTTCATCACCAACACCTGCTGGGTCTCGGACAGACCGAGTTCCCACGGCAGGCCCGCGTGCTTGATCGAGGTCAGCGGGCTTGCGCCCGTGCCGCCGTCGTGGCCGGAGATCAGCACCACGTCGGCATGTGCCTTGGCGACGCCGGCGGCGACGGTACCCACGCCCACCTCGGAGACCAGCTTCACGTGGATGCGCGCCTCGCGGTTGGCGTTCTTGAGATCGTGAATCAACTGTGCCAAATCCTCGATCGAATAAATATCGTGATGCGGCGGCGGTGAAATCAGGCCGACGCCGGGCGTCGAGTAACGCACCTTGGCGATCCACGGATACACTTTGTGTCCGGGCAGCTGCCCGCCTTCGCCGGGCTTGGCACCCTGGGCCATCTTGATCTGCAGGTCGGTCGCGTTCACCAGATAATGGCTGGTCACACCGAAGCGGCCCGAGGCTACCTGTTTGACGCGTGAATTGCGGACGGTCCCGTAACGATCGGGGTCTTCACCGCCTTCGCCACAGTTGGAGCGGCCGCCGATACGGTTCATGGCAATCGCGAGCGACTCGTGTGCCTCCTGGCTGATCGAGCCATAGGACATGGCACCGGTGGCAAAGCGCTGCATGATGGACTCCACGGATTCCACCTCGTCGATCGGGATGGGCCGGTCGGCCGGCTTGAATTCCATGAGCCCGCGCAGGGTGGCGAGATGTTGCGCGCCGTTGTCGCAGGCGCGGGAGAATTCCTTGAACATCGCGTAGGAGTTGGCGCGCGTGGCCTGCTGCAGCTTCGCGATCGTCTCGGGATTGAGCATGTGATACTCGCCGTCGCGGCGCCACTGGTAATGCCCGCCCCAGTCGAGCTCCGGCGGACCCACCGGCCGGTCGGGATAGGCGCGGTGGTGACGCAGACTGGCCTCCTGCGCCACGATGTCGACACCGATACCGCCGACGCGCGAGGCGGTCCAGGTGAAATACTTGTCGACAAACGCTTTGTCGAGACCGATGGCCTCGAAAATCTGCGCGCCACGATAAGACTGTATGGTGGAGATGCCCATCTTGGAGATGGCTTTCACCACGCCTTTGTTGAGTGCCTTGATGTAATTCTTGACCGCCGTCGCAGGATCCACTCCCTCGAGCAGACCTTCGCGGATCATGTCGTCGACCGTCTCGAATGCCAGATACGGATTCACCGCACCCGCGCCGTAGCCCAGCAGCAGCGCCATGTGGTGCGTCTCGCGTGGCTCGCCGGATTCAACGATCAGGCCTACTTTCACGCGCGTGCCCGCGCGCACCAGGTGATGATGCACCCCGGACGTGGCCAGCAGCGCCGGCATCGGCATGTGCTGCGCGTCCACGCCACGGTCGGACAGAACAATAAAGGTGCAGCCCTGGGAGATCGCCGCGCTCGCCTTCATGCACAATTCTTCCAGCGCGCGCGCCAGCCCCGGCCCGCCCGAACCGGCCGGGAACGACATGGGGAGGGTGACGGTCTTGAAACCGGCGCGATCGAGATGGCGAATTTTCGCCAGTTCTTCGTTGCCCAGGATCGGCGTCTTGAGCTTCAGCATGCGGCAGCTTTCGGGACCGGGCTTGAGCAAATTGCCCTCGGGGCCGAGCGGCGTTTCAATCTGGGTCACCAGCTCCTCGCGGATCGCATCGAGCGGCGGATTGGTCACCTGCGCGAACAGTTGCTTGAAATAGTCGTACAGCAGGCGCGGCTTTTCCGACAGCACCGCCAGCGCCGCGTCGTTGCCCATGGAACCCACTGGCTCCTCGCCCTTCTGTGCCATCGGCGCCATAAGGATACGCAGGTCTTCGTGGGTATAGCCGAAGGCCTGCTGGCGCTGCAGCACGCTGGCGTGATCCAGCTCCGGCACTTGCGGCGGTTTGGGCAGTTGATCGAGCGGGACGAGGTTTGTCTTCAGCCAATCTTTGTACGGATGCGCCGAGGTGTAGCGCTGCTTGAGTTCGGCATCGTCGATGATGCGGCCCTCGCGCGTATCCACCAGGAAGATACGACCCGGGTGCAAGCGTTCCTTGATGAGCACGTTCTCCGGCGGGATGTCGAGCACGCCGACCTCGGACGCCATGACCACCAGACCGTCTTTCGTTACGTAGTAGCGCGACGGACGCAGGCCGTTGCGATCGAGCACGGCGCCG
>NZ_JBGQKW010000077.1:0-12727 GCF_041499725.1 Sulfuricaulis sp. | reverse complement strand
CCTTGCTCCAGTCTTCCGTGTTCTTCAAATATCCGTTGACATCGGTCTCGATGGTATTGCCGTTGAAGTCATAACTCATGATTCCCCCCAATTTTCAGAAAAAAATATGGCAAAAGTCGTTGGTTGCAATTAGAGAACGCAGATAATACAAAGCGCCGCGCCTTAATCCAAGACGGGCTTCACTTCCCGGATATCCTTATGCGGGATAAATAGCCCGCAACCCAATTTCCGGTTCGTGCCGAGACCCTGCTGCTGGAGCTTTACCGATTCCTCGACGGCAAGATCCGCCAACATCAGGCTGCGTGCGCGGATTGTCCGATCCGGCGTGGCAATGACATGTTCCATGCCACAAAGCATCTTTTTGGGGTGCACGCCCATCTTATGGAAAAGCGCCATGGCGTCCTGCAAAAAAACGGCTTCATCCGTGCCATCGCGCGTCACGATGTAGCGCGAAAAAAGCGTGGTAATCGTGCTGAGCGGCCTGACAACCAACTTTTCCACCCGCAGGGGCTTGCCGTCAATATCGAGCGTTTGACCCGTCAGTTTGCCGGCGTCCTCAATGCGGTGCTTCGGCAAGCGCAACGTCAGCTTGGTGCGGCGCGACAGATACAGCAGGGCATCGGCCTGTTCTGGACGCATCCAGCCGTTTCCGGACTCCGCCACGTGTATCGTGTGCAGACCGGCGCTGTCCTCTTCCGCAAACCACGGCAGGGCCCGCTGAATCGCCTGCGACAACGCATAGGCATGGTCCACTGGCAACGCGCGGCAGTCGATGCTGTAGACGACGTCCACGATGTCGTCGGGGACGGTGTAGCGTGCGTTATCCTTGGTTTCCTGCCAGTACATTTTCAATACAAAACAATTTCACAGAATTAACAGGATTAAAGCAGGATTAACAAAATTAAAACTAAAAAGATATGTAGGATTATTCCTATAAATCCTGAGAAATCCTGTTAATCCTGTCTATTGAACGGGCAACTTCGCCCGGATCGCGTCGCGATCGATCCACCATTCATCCTGCACCAGCACGTCCACCACGTTGCGCAGCCGCGGGAGAAACTTCGTGGGGTCCTCGAGTTCGAGTTTCTTGAACCATTGACTGAAGGCGCCCTGGTCCTTCACCTCGCTGTGCCGCCGCGCCACCGTGGCCAGGAGCTGATTGGTATAAAACATCAGGTCCTCGCGCACGCGACCTTCGGCGCGCAGATCGACGATATAATGCGCCACCGTCGCGGCTACGGCCGCGCCATCGGAATCCGGCGGGGTCTCGTCGACCACGTGCTGCAGCATTGCCACCGTCAACTCCGGATCCATCGGAAAGGTCACCGCCAGCCAGATGCCCTGCCCCAGCGCCGCCAGCGATTCCGGCTGATCGGACAGGAACATGATATCGCAGGCCTGGACCGCGCCTTCCCAGGCTTCGCGATCAATATAGATATCGAACGCCTCGCGGCCGGTTTCCCAGGCATCCTGCTTGTTTTCCAGCCGAATATGCGTGCGACCGATCTGCAACAGCAGGTCAGCGCGCGCGATCGGATCGTAATTGGGCGGCAGCTCCAGCATCTGGCGCCTGAATTCCTGGAGTTGGGCCTCCAGCAGTACGCTGGATTCGGCGACATCCTCGCCGCTGTCGGCACCACCCACGGATGGATCTTCTTTCAGGTATTTCATTTGAATATTCTCATTTGCCACAGGGGTCACAGAAAACTCAGAGAAAAATTCTCCAGCCGAGCGCCTGTGTGCTCTCGCGGCCGACAAACTATCTGGTCACGGAGTGGATGCCGACGAAAGCCCCTTCCAACCGGTCTTCCCAGTTGGCCGGCGTGTCCGGATAAGTCGGTTTGACATCGATCTTGAAGAACATCTCCGACTGCGCGCGGGTCTGCACCACCTCGAGCAACTGTTCGAATGTTTCGATATCGTGGTGTTGCAGGAGTACTTCGCTCAGATAAAGCATGACGTCAGCCGCTTATATCGCCCAGATTCGTGCCGTGAATTCGATCATAATAGCGCGCACGGTATACCAGTCTAGCGATTCCTTTGTCCATATCGTCCGTGAATCCCGTGCGGTTATGAAGGACATTGTTGCATATCAGACCTTGTCCTGGCGCCAGACGATGATGAAATACGTAACGCGAATCGCCGGCGAGCAGATTTTCCAGAAAGCGCACGGCTTCCTGCGTCAAGACGTCCTGCTTCCACAAGATCGAGCGTGTGCGTGCGGTATACCGCATGTGCAGGTTTCCCGCGGCATCCACGGAAAACACCGAACCAACCGAAGCCGCGCGCGTTTCCTCGCCCGATTCGGTATTGGCCGGAATGGTCATGGCTTCCGGCGCCATCAACACCTGGATGTAATCCGGATTGGCGTCACGCAGGAGGATATACACGATCTCATGATCCAGCAGGCTGTTTTCCCCGCCTTCGGCCGCGGGCGAGACACAGTGCAACACAAACGCGCGGATGAATGACTCGGGGCTGTTGTAATAGCCGTCCGTGTGCCACAACAGGCGGCGGTTGGAATACGGAATATAGCCACGCTGCGACTTGCCCGGCACCACCTGCAGCGACGTGATGCCGTCGTCGTCGGCGAGCATGTTGTTATCCAGACTCTGTAGCCCGAAACGCTCGCCGAGCGCACGTGCAATCGTCTTGTCCTCCTGACCGCCCACTTGGCTGGCATAAATGGCCATGTTGGTTTTCCGGCAGACGCGCAGAATGGCGCCTGCTTCGGCCTCCGTCAGGGCGCGCGGATCTCCGACTTCCACGATCAACGACTCCGCCGTCTCGGGATAGGCATGCAGTTTCTGCTCGCGCCAGCGGCGGTAAGCCTCCTTATCCTGCAAAGAAAATGGGTTCGCCCCTGTCATCGTTGGCGTGACCGTGGCGGGATGACTCAATGTGGTTCTCTCATAATTCGCTGCCTGCCCGTATACCCGTATGGGCATCCTGTCCTGATTTCCAACCGATAACCAGCTCCCGGTTTCTTCTGGGCGTAATTCGAGGGAAATTTCCCTTTGCTCTGCCGATCACAAAGCTGAATTCTAATGGAAACATTTAGTATTTTGAATCAAATAGTTGTACTATCTGCGCCCTATTGGCGGGGTCATTCACACCATTAATATATCTCTTTCGGGAGGGGTGCCGCGGTTTTAACTCTCTCTTACGAGTGATTTTTTTATTGTGGGTCCCGATTAGACTCAGCCACCGCAAAGCTGTATAGATAACTGCCTGTGTAGAGAGTGTTGCGGTTTCGATGAGTGAGTTGAAAACGTCCGCGGAACCAACGGGAGACAAACAATAGCAATGCTACGCATGAGTGCAGAAACGCGGTCTTTCACCGCCAAAGAGACATTGCCGGAAGACCGGAATATACATCAATCCTACGTGCAGGAGACAGCTTAAATGGCCCAGAACAAACCAAAGAATCCGGAAAAACACTCGACGTACGTTCCGAAAGAGAAGAAATCCACCAAGCCGTTTCACAAAACGCCCATGCTCGATCAGCTGGAAAACGGTCCGTGGCCCAGTTTCGTGACCGGCCTGAAGCGCCTGGCCCACGACAACAACATGATGGTCGATCTGCTGGGTCAGCTGGAATACTCATACACCACCCGCAAGGGCTACTGGAAGGGCGGCACGGTATCCGTGTTCGGCTACGGCGGCGGCATCATTCCGCGCTTCACCGAACTCATGGGCGCTGACGGCAAGGCCATGTTCCCCGAGTCAAAAGAATTCCACACGCTGCGCGTTCAGCCCCCCGCCGGCAATCATTACACCACCAAGATGCTGCGTCAGTTGTCCGACTCCTGGAAGAAATGGGGTTCGGGCCTGATTGCCTTCCACGGTCAGACCGGCAATATCATGTTCATCGGCACGACCAGCGAAAACACGCAGCACTTCTTTGACGAAATCAACAAGTACGGCTGGGACCTCGGTGGCGCCGGTCCGTGCGTGCGCACCGCCATGTCGTGCGTGGGCGCGGCGCGCTGCGAACAGTCGAACGCCAACGAGCAGAAGATCCATCGCACTCTGGTAAACAACTTCATCGACGACATGCACCGCCCGGCCCTGCCCTACAAGTTCAAGTTCAAGGTCTCGGGCTGCCCGAACGACTGCATGAACTCGATCCAGCGCGCGGACTTCGCCGTCATCGGCACCTGGCGCGACGACATGAAGGTCGACCAGAAGGAAATCAAGGCCTTCATCAAGAGCAAGAGCCGCAAATACGTCATCGACAACGTCGTGAACCGCTGTCCGACCAAGGCGCTGTCATTGAACGACGATGACACGCTCGACGTGGACAACCGCAACTGCGTGCGCTGCATGCACTGCATCAACGTCATGACCAAGGCGCTCAAGCCCGGTGATGACAAGGGCATCACCCTGCTCATCGGCGGCAAGCGTACACTGAAGATCGGCGACACCTTCGGCACCGTGATCGTCCCGTTCATGAAACTGGATACCGACGAGGATTACGAGAAGATCCGCGAGATCGCTGCCAACACCATCGACTTCTGGGCGGAGAACGGCCTGGAGCACGAGCGTTGCGGCGAGATGATCGAGCGCATCGGCCTCGTGAACTTCCTGGAAGGCATCGGTATCGAGGTCGATCCGAACATGATCACGCAGCCACGCACCAGTTCCTACGTGCGTTTGGACGAGTGGGATCAGGAAGCCGAGAAGTGGAAGAACCGCAAGCAACAGGCGGCCGGCTAATCGCGCCCCATTGACGGACGGGTCCGCCGAAGGTATTCAGGCGGACCCATTTTTCAACCGGATATAGACAAGTTACAGGTTTTTTTGGAGAGAACAGATTATGGCCCAAGCAACCACTGAAAAAGCGGCAACCCCCCGCACTCCTATCGAGTCCGGGTGCCCCGACGGCTTTCAGTACATGCATCCGTTGATGATCAAGAATTACGGCAACTGGAAATACCACGACCGCCCGCGTCCGGGCGTGCTGCACCATGTCGCCTATTCCGGTGATGAAATCTGGACCGTGCGCGTCGGCACCCAGCGCCAGCTCGGTCCTTACGAGATCGGTCTGCTGTGCGACATCATCGACAAATACGGCGAAGGCTACGTGCGCTTCACCATCCGCTCGAACATGGAGATTTCGCTTTCCAGCGCTGACAAGGTCGGGCCGATGATCAAGGCCTTCGAAGAAGCTGGCTACCCGGTCGGTGGCACCGGCAACTCGGTGACGATGATTTCCCACACCCAGGGCTGGCTGCACTGCGATATCCCGGGCACCGATGCCTCGGGCGTGGTCAAGGCGCTGATGGACGACCTCTATGAAGAGTTCGTCAAAGAGGACATGCCGAACCGCGTGCACATCACCACCTCCTGCTGCCAGATCAACTGCGGCGGCCAGGGCGACATCGCCATCAACGTACAGCACACCAAGCCGCCCAAGATCAATCACGATCTCGTGGCCAACGTGTGCGAGCGTCCCTCGGTCGTGGCACGCTGCCCGGTGGCGGCGATCCGTCCGGCCATCGTCAACGGCAAACCGTCGCTGGAAGTCGACGAAAAGAAGTGCATCTGCTGCGGCGCGTGCTTCCCGCCCTGCCCGCCCATGCAGATCAACGATCCGGAGCATTCCAAGCTCGCCATCTGGGTCGGCGGCAAGAATTCCAACGCGCGTTCCAAGCCGATGTTCCACAAGCTCGTGGCCGCGGGCATTCCCAACAACCCGCCGCGCTGGCCCGAAGCCGGTGCGATCGTCAAGAAAATTCTGCGCGTGTACAAGGAAGACGCCAAGGACTGGGAGCGTGTGGGCGACTGGGTGGATCGCATCGGTTGGCCGCGGTTCTTCGAACTCACGGAACTGCCGTTCACCAAGTTCCATATCGACAACTGGCGCGGCTCGCGTGCGAGCCTGAACGCCTCGGCGCATATTCGTTTCTAGTTTAATTCACCATAAGTAAATACTAGCTGCAACCGACGCCGGGCTATCCCGGCGTCGTTCCATAACCAAGGTCGACGGGGATTGACAGAGATCAAGGGGAACGATGATGAAGTTTGGTATTTTGGTCAACGAAGGCCCATACACGCATCAGGCGTCGGACACGGCGTACCTGTTCGCCAAGGCCGCGATCGAGAAGGGGCACAAGATTCACCGCGTGTTCTTCTATCACGACGGGGTCTACAACTCGAGCCGGCTCACCGAACCGCCGACGGATGACCGTCATATCGTTAACCGCTGGCAGAAGCTGGGAAAAGACCATCACATCGATCTGGTGGTGTGCGTGGCCGCGGCACTGCGCCGGGGCATCAAGGATGAAAACCTGCTGGAAGGATTCCGCATCTCCGGTCTGGGGCAACTGGTCGAATCGGGCATCCAGTCGGATCGCCTGGTCGTGTTCGGCGATTAACGGGAGGCACGAATGTCCGAAGCAACCGGCGGTATTGAGATGGAAGAAGACAGCAGCGGAAAAATAAAGAAGTTCCTGTACGTGAACCGCAAGGCGCCGTATGGCACGATTTACGCGCTGGAATCACTGGAAGTCGTGTTGATCACGGCGGCGTTCGACCAGGACGTGAGCCTCGCATTCATCGACGACGGCGTGTACCAGGTGGTCAAGGGCCAGCATACGAAGGGGATTGACGTTAAAAACTTCTCTCCGACCTATCGCGCGCTGGAGGGTTATGACATCGAGAAACTGTACGTGGAGAAGGAATCCATGGAAACCCGCGGCCTGAAGGAGAGCGACTTCATCGTGCCCGTGAAGGTGATCAGCGCCCAGGAAATGGGCGACCTCATGTTGACGCAAGACGTGATTCTGAGCTTTTAAGGGGATTAAGAGATGCTGCACACCGTGAACAAGTCGCCCACCGAACGCAACGCCCTGGAGAGCTGCCTCAAGTACCTCAAAAAGGGATCCGCCGTCCTGTTGATCGAAGACGGCGTGTATGGCGCGCTGAAGGGCACCGCGACCACCAAGATGGTCGAACAGACACTCAAGAGTTTCCCGATCTATGCGCTGTATCCCGATATCGAGGCGCGTGGGATGCAGGATCGGGTTATCGACGGCATCAAGCTGGTCGACTACAGCGGGTTCGTGGATCTGGTGGCGGAACATCCCACCGTCCAGGCCTGGCTTTGATATTTATCAATGACTTTAACCGACGAGGAGTACATACATGCCTATCACCGTAGCAGGTAAGACCATCGAAACCGATGAGGAAGGTTATCTTTCCAATCGTACCGATTGGAACGAAGAAATCGCGAAGGAAATGGCCAAGGCCGACAACTGCGATCTGTCGCCAAGCCACTGGGAAGTGCTCAACTTCCTGCGTGAATACTACGAGGAATATCAGATCGCGCCCGCCGTGCGCGTGTTGACCAAGGCGATCGGCAAGAAACTCGGCGCGGACAAGGGCAACAGCAAGTATCTGTATGAACTGTTCCCCTACGGCCCAGCGAAACAAGCGTGCAAATACGCCGGCCTGCCGAAACCTACGGGCTGCGTGTAAAAAGGTTGCCGGCTGGCTTGCCGGTTGATCTGTATCATGTCAGGGCCGCGGCGCCTGTACTACATTGGCGGTGCTGTGGACAGTAAAGTAGCGGGGTAACGATGTCAGCCGTGACACTGATTTACGCACTGCTGTTCTACTTGGCGACGGCTATCCTCGTCATCGGCGTAACGCGCAAGATCTTCATCTACGCGCGCACGCCGCAGCCGTTGAAAATCCCGACCACCCCGGCGCCGACCACCCGCGTCGGCGTATGGTTGCGCATGGCGCGTGAAGTCACGGTGTTCGAAAGCCTGTTCAAGGCGAACAAGTGGACTTGGCTGTTCGGCTGGGTGTTTCACCTCTGTCTGTTCGTAGAGCTGCTCTGGCACCTGCGCTATTTCACCGAACCCGTCTGGTTCTTCGTGCCGCTGCTGCAATGGTTCATCATATTCACCGGTTTTGGCATGGTCGCGGGCCTCCTGGGACTGTGGGGGCGCCGTTTTCTGGTGGACCGTGTGCGTTACATCAGCAATTTATCCGACCATCTGATGCTGGCGCTTCTGGTCGGCATAGGAGCCAGCGGTCTCTCCATGAAGTACCTGGCCCGCACCGATATCATTTCCCTCAAGGCCTTCTTCCGGGGCTTGATGACGTTCAACTGGCAACCGCTCCCGGCCGACCCCGCCCTGCTGGTGCATCTCACCCTGGTGGCGACGCTCATGATCGTGTTCCCGGTCAGCAAATTGCTGCATGCCCCGGGTGTGTTCTTCAGCCCCACCCGCAACCAGGTCGACAACTCTCGCGAGAAACGCTGGGTCGCCGGCTGGAGTGCGAAAATCGACAACACCAAGGCAGCGGGGGGCTAAAACGATGGCTGATATCGAAATACCGGTCCTCGGCGAATATCAGGTCATTCCCCGTATCAAGCGGGACACGATGGCCGGCTCCAAGCCGTACGTCGCGAAACCCGATATCCAGGCCGGCATGGGTTTCCCGAAAGAGTTGGTGCCGGACTGGGAAAACGTCGCCGTCAAGAAACTGGGCGATCTGGTCTCGCAATCGCGCGCGCTCCAGGTGTTCCTGGATTCGTGCGTGAAGTGCGGCGCCTGCACCGACAAGTGCCATTATTATCTTGGCACTTCCGATCCGAAAAATATGCCGGTCGCGCGCCAGGACTTGTTGCGCAGCGTGTACCGCCGTTATTACACCTTCGCCGGCAAATTCTTCCCCAAGCTCGTCGGCGCGCGCGACATGACCAAGGATGTACTCGACGAATGGTATAACTACTTTCACCAATGCTCGCAGTGCCGCCGCTGCTCGGTGTTCTGCCCTTATGGCATCGATACCGCCGAGATTTCGATGGCCGCGCGCGAAATCATGGACACCGTCGGTCAGGGCCAGAAGTATTGCAACGAAATCCTCGTCAAGGTCTACTCGATCGGCAACAACCTCGGTCTGCCGGGACCGGCGCTCGCCAACACGCTGGAGGGACTCGAGGAAGATGTCAAAGACGATACCGGCGTGGATGTGAAGTACCCGGTTGACGTCAAGGGCGCTGAAGTGCTGGTGGTCACCCCCTCGGCCGACTTCTTCGCCGAGCCGCATGTCGACGGACTCATCGGCTACGGCAAGGTGTTCCATGCCGCCGGCGTCTCCTGGACGCTTTCCTCGCACGCATCCGAAGCCGGCAACTTCGGCATGTTTATCGGCTCGAGCAAAGACCTGCACAAGGTCGCCAAGCGTATCCGCGAGGCGGCGCTGGACCTGGGCGTCAAGCGCATCGTCGTCGGCGAGTGCGGCCATGCCTGGCGCGTGGCGTACAGCTTCTGGAACACGCTCATCGGCCCGTTCGATTTCCTCGACCAGCGCTACCCGATACCGCAGCATATCTGCGAGTTCACCTATGACTTGATTCAGCGCAACGCGCTCAAATTCGACAAGAGCGCGAACGACGACAAGGTCGTCACTTTTCACGACTCGTGCAACGTGGCGCGCGCCTCGCGCATGGGCAAAATGCCGGGCGGTCAGTTCATCATCCCGCGCGCCGTGGTCAGGGCCTCGGTCAACAAGTTCTTCGACATGGCGCCCGAGACCATTTATGAGAGCACCTACTGCTGCGGTGGCGGCGGTGGGCTGCTCACCGACGAGCTCCTGGACCTGCGTATCAAGGGCACGGCCCCGCGCATGCAGGCGTTCAAGGATGTCGTCGAACAGCACGGTGTCACCCACATCGCCGCGATCTGCGCCATCTGCAAGGCGCAGTTCACCAAAGTCCTGCCCTACTACAAGTTCCCGATGGACACGATTCAGAGTGTTCACGGACTGGTCAGCAAGGCGATCCGGCTTGGCGCGGTAAACGAATAATTTTTTCACTGGCAAACTGTATCTAGAGACAGGAGATTCGCAATGGCAACTCCCGCAGACAAGACAAAAGAGGTTAAGCCCGGTTTAACCTTCCGGAAATTCAAGGACGGTGACCAGGAATGGCCTTCCTTTCAGTCGCGGATTTTCACCGCCGATGAAACCGACAAGTGCCCGACCTACGTGCACAAGACGCCTCCCTGTCAGGCGAGCTGCCCCTCGGGCGAAGACATCCGTGGCTGGCTCAATATCGTGCGCGGCATCGAGAAGCCGCCCAAAGAGGTAAAGTGGCAGGAGTACGCTTTCCTCCGCTCCACCGACGCCAACCCCTTCCCGTCGATGATGGGCCGCGTCTGCCCGGCCCCGTGCCAAACGGGATGCAACCGCAACGTGGTGGAAGACTACGTCGGCATCAATGCCGTGGAGCAATTCATCGGCGACTGGGCGTTGCAGAACAAGCTCGCCTTTAAACCCGCCGAACGCTCCACGGGCAAAAAGGTGGCCATCATCGGCGGCGGTCCCGCGGGCCTCGCGGCGGCCTACCAGCTGCGCCGCAAGGGGCACGCGGTAACGATGTTTGACGACCACGATGAGCTCGGCGGCATGGCGAAGTACGGCGTGCCGGGCTATCGCCTGCCACGCGAATCGCTGGATGGTGAAATCAATCGCATCGTTAACATGGGTGTCGAAGTCAAGCTCAAGACCCGGATCGGCGTGGATATCCCGATGAAGGATATTGAAAAACAGTACGACGCCGTCCTGTTCGCCATCGGCTGCAAGTCCGGTCGCGCACTCCCGGTTCCCGGCGCGGATGCGCCGAATTGCATCACCGGCGTGGCCTTCCTCGAAGCCTTCAACCAGGGGCGTCTCAAATCCGTGTCCGGCCGCGTGATCGTGATCGGCGGCGGCGACACCTCCATCGACGTCGCCTCGGTGGCACGCCGTCTGGGTTACATCAAGGAACTGGCCGAATCCGAACGTCCGGAATATGTCGTCATGGGCCAGACCGCGCATGACGTAGCGGTCACGGCCAAAAAGGAAGGCGCCGAGGTGTTGCTGATGTCGCGCCAACCGGTGGAGAAGATGAACGCCGCCAAGCACGAAATCGACGATGCCCAGCGCGAAGGCGTGACCATCCGCGGTTCGCTGCAGCCGGTGCAGGTCATCCTCGACGACAAGGGTCGCGCCAAGGCGCTGCGCGTGATCGAGATCGACTACTCCAGCGGTAAAGCGGTGGAGAAACCGGGTACGGAGAAGAACCTGGAGGCCGATCTGATCGTTTCCGCCATCGGCCAGATGGGCGACTTCCGCGGCATGGAAGAATTCAACAACGGCAAGGGCCTGATCAATGCCGACAAGTTTTATCAGGTGCCCGGCAAACCGGGCCACTTTGTTTGCGGCGACATCATCCGCCCGCATCTGCTCACCACCGTGATCGGCCAGGGCTCGATCGCGGCCGAAAGCATCGATCACTTCCTCAGCAAGCAGGACATGGGCAAGCGTCCCAAGGTGGACGTGCACCACTTCAATCTGCTCGCCAAGCTGCAGGAAGTCGGCCTGACCCCGAAGGAGTTCAAGCCGGACGGTCCGGAAAGCGAGCGTGCGATCGACCGCGGTCTGCGCGGCACATCGGAACAAGGCAAGGCCGTCGGCGGCTTCGCGGTACACAACTACGAAGACCGCTCGGAAGCCGAAGTGTGCCAATCTGACGAACTCTTCCTCGGGCACTTCCAGTATGTTCCGCGCCACCTGCGCACCGAGATGGTTCCCGACGCCAAAGAGGTGCTGGGGCACTTCAAGGAACGCATGCTCGGGCTGGAAGAAAAACAGACCGTGGACGAAGCCAAGCGCTGCATGAGCTGCGGCATGTGCTTCGAATGCGACAACTGCGTGATCTACTGCCCGCAGGTCGCGGTCAAACGCACGCCCAAGACCGAATCGACGATGGGGCGCTATGTCTACACCGATTACGATCTGTGCATCGGTTGTCATATCTGCGCCGACGTCTGCCCAACCGGTTACATCAAGATGGGCATGGGCGATCACTAGAGATCGCGAATGAAAAAGATCAGGTTAATGGTGTTTGGCGCCATGGCCGTCGCGGCGGCAAGTCTGCTGTCCGTCACGGCCGTGCTCGCATCCGAGACCGGCGGCGCGAAATCCGTCATCGGTCCGGTCGTGAAAATCTACAAGGGTGACAAGTGCGTTGAGCCGACGGAGGAGATGCGGCGCAACCACATGAAGAAGATACTGCATCAGCGCGATGAAACCATGCACAAGGGAATCCGCACGCAGAAATACAGCTTGAAAAACTGCGTTGACTGCCACGCCGATCCCAAGACCAACAGCGTGCTCGGCAAGGACGGATTCTGCGAGAGCTGTCATGTCTATGCCTCCGTCAGCATCGATTGCTTCAGCTGCCACTCCGCGGCGCCGGAAAAGAACGGACAACCGCCCAAGGCGGCGAACCCCGCCGGTCTACAGGAAAAGATGCGAACATCCATGGGCACCGTTAACGGGAATCAGCCATGAGCCTCAGCCGCAGAGAATTCATCGGCATCGGTGGCGCCGCCTTGGCCGGAATGGCGCTGGCGCCGGGCTTGCGTCTGGTTGAATTGGCGCGCGCCCGATCTCCCGAAGAAGCCGCCACCCGCCTGCAGCGCTGGGGCCTGCTCGTGGATATCGGCAAGTGCCATGACTGCAACGCCTGCGTCACCGCCTGCCACGAGGAAAACGGTGTCACGAGCCATGGCCGGCCCGCCACCGATGCCCAGTGGATTCGCAAAGTCGAGCTCAAGGACAAGCTGACCGGCTACGTCGAGACGCTTCCGGTCATGTGCCAGCACTGCGCGGAACCGCCGTGCGTGGATGTCTGCCCCACCGGTGCCTCGTTCAAGCGCAT
>NZ_JBGQKW010000076.1:0-13087 GCF_041499725.1 Sulfuricaulis sp. | reverse complement strand
TCGGGCTTCAAGTCCCTGACCGAAGGCCAGCAGGTAAAGTTTGAACTGACCCAGGGCCCGAAGGGTCCGTCGGCGGCAAACGTTCAACCTGCCTAAGACTTAAACTACTGCGCAAGCAGATTTGAGCGAAAGACCCCGCCATCTGGCGGGGTCTTTTTTTTGGATCGAGTATCGTTGAAAGGCGGGGAAATTGGGTGGCACAAACAGAGACCCCGCCAGGTGGCGGGGTCTTTTTTTGGTGCGGTGTTCAGCTGCTGGAGGCGTTGGTGGCGGCGGCCGGTTTTCGGCCGCGTGGACTCCAGATGGATTGCCCGGTCAGACCGCGGGTATTGAGTTGTTCGGCGCATTGCGCGGCGTAGGCGAGCACGTCTTTGCGCGATCCGCGGCGCTGCCCGGCGATAGTGGAACGGCCGCTGTCGAGGACGTAGCGGTACCAATCCTGTCCGTCGCTGCCATCCGGCGCGTCGGTTTTCTCCACGCTGGCCACTTTAAAGGGGCGAAGCTTGGCCTGGAGTGAGGCGGCTGTCATGGCCGGAGATTTAGTTGCGTCGGTCGTTTCTTGAGTCATGGGCATACCTGCGGCTGAGTCGCGAGTGGTTAACGGGTACTGCCAGTCTGGGAATTACCGAAAAATCCGGGCCGACCGTGCTATGTCGAAAACCCGAGCGCGTAGTGTACCACATTATTCCAATGGATAGGAACGCGACCCGCCTCGACGCCTGCGCTGCCCTATCAGCGTTTGGGACCATGAATTTTCCTGTTTAGCAGCACAATCCGGACGATAATGATAGTCCCACCGAATATGACCGGCCAACCGAAGCCCGGGCAGGAAGCCGGCCAAGGTTCTTCGGCCGGAAATTTACCATATTGTTCATGGGCTAATAATCCGTGAGCGGGGTGAATTGACGTGGCGCAATGATGTAAATGTGGAATTCTGATGTCATAACAAGAACCTGAGAGGAATTTCGCGAGCAGTGTGCCTGTGTCGGTCAGTACGCGTCAGCCTGAGAGCAAGGTCGCGAAAAAGCGAGCGGGAGAATCAGCGATGAACCATAAAATTCACAATACTTGCCAGGACAGACCGACATGGCTCGGCAGATCGGATTGCCGCAGCTGTAAAATTCTGCAAGAGGTGCTGTTCAGCGACCTGTCTAAAAAAGAGCTCGAGCCGATCATCCAAGGCATCTACGAGCCCATCGATGAGTTCAATTACGCGGAAGGCGCGGTCATCTACGAGGAGGGTTACGAGGACAACGCGATCTATACCATCCGTGATGGGCTGGTGAAACTGGTGCGCCATGAGCCCGACGGCAAAGAGCGGATCATCCGTCTGATGAAAACCGCGGATACCATCGGACTCGAACGCCTCCTCGGACGTCCTTACGGACATACGGCGATCGCCCTGCAACCGGTTACGGCGTGCCGGATTCCGATCGGGGTGTTGCGGCAATTGGGCAAGGAGAAGCCGCGCTTTTACCGCAAGCTGATGGAGCGCTGGGCGAACGCGCTGTTTCAGGCAGACGACTACATCATGATGCTGCTTTCCGGCACGGTAAAGCAGCGTGTGGTGCAGCTTATTGGCTGGCTCGCCGACATCGACCATACGCACCGATCCAGAGTGGTGATGCTGAATGGCAGGGACATTGCGGCGATATTGGATATCACCCCGGAGAGCGTGAGCCGCATCCTGGCGGAACTGAAGCGCCAGAAAATTCTGCGTCCGCGCACCGACGGCTATTACGAATATGATGCCAAGGCGCTGAAGGAATATTCCAACGCGGCTTGATTATTTTGCGACGCTAGCGTGGCCCATAGCGTTTGAGTCGGCGGAGACCAGGCAGCTGAATTGAGAGTTCAGATATCCATTCAAAGGGAATAATACTGCACGCCTTCCAGAAGTAGTCGAATCATCCCGCTCACCAGCAACGCCACGCCCACGGACAGCGAAACCGAGAACAACGCTTGCTTGCGGCCGATGGTCTTCAACATGACCGCGAACGTCGATACGCAGGGGAAGTAGAAAGTCAGGAACAGCAGAAATGTCATGATCTGTACCCAGTCAAGCTGTGCACCTATGTCGAAGGTGCCGAGAGCCTGGTAAACCATCAGCAGCGACAGCTCCTTGCGCAGGATACCGAACAGGATCGGTACGCCCAGTGCCACCGGCAGGCCCAACCACCAGTGGGTTACCGGCGTGAACACGGTGTTGATGATCTGGTCGGCCCCGAAGTGACTGAGCAGCGCCAACACCACACTGCCACCCACCAGCAAGGGAGTAACAATGGTTAAAACATCCCGGGTCCGCATCCAGGTGTTGTAAAACAGCGAGTCCCAGGTTGGCAGCGCATAGGAGGGTATCTCCTGCACCTGTCCGGGACCGCTGTCAGGAAAGCGGCGCGCGAGCACGCTCCCCAATAGCGCTATCACCACCATGGTCAGCATGAAGATCGTGAACACGCCCAGGCCGCCCAGGTACTTGCCGGCCAGCGCGAGAATGATGGCGGAGCGCGCCGAGCAGGGAACGAAAGTGATCAACAGCGAGGCGATGACACGCTCACGGCCTTTGGTGACGGCGGCGGCGGCGGAGATCGCCGGCACATTGCAGCCGAGCCCCAGCAGAAACGGAACTGCGACACCGCCATGCAGGCCGAGACGATGAAACCCGCGGTCGACGACGAAAGCGATGCGGTGCATGATGCCCGACTCTTCCAGTGCCACCAGCAGTAACACCAGCGGGATCATGTAAGGCACGACGATTCCGACGAGACCGATCAGACCGTCCAGTACGGCGCGGGCGATGACGCCGCCGGTCGATGACGGCTGCCAGCCTGAAGCCAGGGTGATCAACTTGGCGGAAGTCATTGTGTCGAGCCAGGTACTGACCTCGAAGACCACGAACAGCACCGCGGCGAACACCACGAGGCTGCCGAGCAGGCCCCATTGCGGGTGCAGAAATAATTCGTCGAGCCAATAGCGCCAGCCGCCGCCTGCGTACGGGGCGCCGACGCGGGTCACCGCCTCGTACAATGACGCCGCGCGGTGGTGGCGATCGGCATGCAGTTCCTCGGCGAGCGGCCGCGGGAGCGCCTGCTCGGCTTCGCCACGCAAGCGCAGCAAGTCCGGCAACAGCTGGGGGAAGTGTTGCCGCATTTCCTGCAGAAAATAACCGTCGGCCGCCGCCAGCTGCATGACCAGCAACGGGTGCGGAACGCGGAATGCGGCTTGAATCTCGGGATGGTTCAAGGCTTTGCTCAGGGGCTGGAGTTTTTCGCAGATGTGCTTGCTCGCCGGTTGCGGGAGCGGGCATGCCTTGGCGCGTACCGCCTCGACCGCCGCGGTGAAAAGTTCCGCGATGCCGTGACCCATCAGTGCCACCGTCGGTACGACCGGCACCCCCAGCAGTTTTCTCAAGGTGTTGACGCTGATGTGCAGTCCTTTCTTGCGTGCCTCGTCCATCATATTGAGAGCAATTACCATGGGACGACCGAGCTGGCTCAATTCCAGGGTGAGTTCCAGATGGCGTTCCAGGCTCGTGGCATCGACTACCTGGATGATGACATCCGGCGGGGAGAAGGGCGCCGGCGGCCCGCCCGGTTCGTGCACTGACACGGGAGGCAGTTCATCGCCCCATAACAGATACTGCAACGTCACCCGATCGTCATGTTCGAGGTGGTGCAGGGAGTGGATGCTCGGGAGATCGATCACGCGCGCCTCGTCGAGGCCGATCTGGACGGCGCATTCGCCATAGGCGCGGTGCGTGCCGGCGAGTTCGCCGGTACGGATCGACGTGCTCGATACCGCCTGGAACAGCGTGCTCTTGCCGCTGTTGGGCATACCCACCAGGGCGATGCGTAAACGCCGTTCGCCGCGGAACAGCGGGGTGCGGAGCGGGATGGCGGTGGCGTGGGGTTCTGCCTTCATACTATGTATTGTTTCCCACGAGGGCACCGCGCGACAAGGAAAACCGCTGTGCTACAACTCGCGTAGCATGGTCAGCGGGCTCTGGATGACCACACGGCGCGTGCCGAAATAGCCGGCCAGCCCGATCAATACTCCCCCAGTGAGCGGCGCCGCCAGCCATACCGGCCACTTGAAACTGTACTCGAGTTCGAAAGCGCGCGTGTAGAGCAGGTAGGCGATAAGTTCCGTGCCGATGGCGGCCAGGAAGCCGGCGAGCACGCCGAGTACGGCGAATTCGGCGAAATGCGCGGCGCGCAGTTGGCGGCGGCTCGCGCCCAGCACACGCAGCAGCGCGCCTTCATGGAACCGCTCGTCCAGGCTCGCGGCCAGGGCGGCAAACAACACCGCAAACCCGGCGGCGAGCACGAACAGCAGCACCAGTTCCACGGCTGCCGTGACCTGCCCGAGGATCACCCGCACCTGCGCCAGCACTTGGTCCATCTCGAGCACCGTCACCGCCGGGAAGCCGCGCACCAGCGAGGTCAGGAGGGATTTCTGATCCGGGGTGAGATGGAAACTCGTGAGGTAGGTGGCCGGGAAGTCTTCGAGCGTCCCGGGCGGGAAGATCATGTAGAAGTTGGGGTGAAACGAGTCCCACTGCACCGAGCGGATGCTGGCCACGCGTGCGCGGATTGCTTCTCCGGCAATCGAAAACGTGAGTTCGTCATCGAGTTCGATGCCGAGTTTCTTGGTGAGTTTTTCCTCTACCGAAACGCGCTTGCCGCGCGACGGTGTTTCCCACCATGTCCCACGCACCAGACGGTTGTCCGGCGGCACGCTGCCGGTCCAGCTGAGATTGAGTTCGCGCTGGAGCGCCTCGTTATTCGATTCCTCCTTGGTCACGGCCTGTGTTACCGGTTTGCCGTTGATCTCCGTCAATCGCCCGCGCACCATCGGATAGAGGGCACTCGTCTGAATCCGGTTGGTGGCAAAAAATCGTTGCGTCGCCGCGACATCCTGCGGCAGGATGTTGAACGCGAAATGATTCGGTGTATCCGGCGGCAGCTGCGTCTGCCAGGTGGAAAGCAGATCGGTGCGCAGCAGCGCGATCACCGCCATGGCCATAAGCGCGAGCCCGAAGGCGAGAATCTGTCCGATGCTCGTGCGTGTGTGGCGCCACAGATTGGTCAGCCCGAAACGCCAGGCCACCCGGACGTGCCGATGCATGTGCCGGCTCAAGGTCAGCAGGGCGCCCGCCAACGCCGCGAGCGCACCCGCGGCCGCCAGGCTGCCGGCCAGCACGCCGGCGGTAAGGAGCAGGCTGCCGGTGTAGCGCCACATCAGCACCAGCACCGCCGCCGCGGCCGCGCCATACACGATCCAGGCGGACGGCGGCAGCGGCGTCAGTTCGCGGCGCAATACGCGCAATGGCGGCACGTGCTTGAGTCGCAGCAACGGCGGCAGGGCGAAACCGGCGAGTGCGATCAGGCCGGTGAAGAATCCGAATGCCACCGGCGCCACACCGGCCGGCGGCAGGCCTGCAGGACGAAGATCTTGAAGCAGATAAAAAATGGCCTCCTGGGCGATCCAGCCGAGCGCGCAGCCGAGCGCGCTCGCCGCCAATCCGAGCAGCAGGAACTGCGGCGCGAACAGCGCGACGATGTCACGCTGGGTGGCGCCGAAACAGCGCAGCATGGCGCTCATGTCGAAATGGCGTGAGCTGTAGCGACGCGCGCCCATGGCGATGGCCACACCCGCCAGAATCACGGCGAGCAGGCTGGTGAGGCCGAGATAGCGTTCGGCGCGCTCCAACGCGCGTCCGATGGAACTGTTGCCGTCGCGTACGTCGAGCAACCGGTGATTGGGTCCCAGGCGTGGTGTGAGCCACGTCTTGTAGCGCGCCAGATCGGCATCGGTGCCGGCGAAAAGATAACTGTAATTCACGCGGCTGCCCGGCTGGATCACGCCGGTCGCCGCGACATCGGCCAGCGAAATCAGCACGCGCGGGGCGAAGGTGAAGAAACTGCCGGCGCGTCCCGGCTCGTAGGTGAGTACGCGCGTCACGCTGAAGGCGGCACTGCCGATCTCGATGCGCCCGCCGATCGTCAGGCTGAGCGCCTGTAGCACGCGCGGCTCGACCCACGCGGTGCCGGGAGTCGGGATGTCGCTGGTTTTCGTATCCGGCGCGTATAACGCCGGCGCGGCGCGCAATGCACCACGCGGAGGATAGCCCGGACCCACCGCCATGACACTCGAGAGCTGGAGCTTCTCGGCTTGCACCACCACGCTCGCGAACTCGAGCGTTTCCGCCTGCCGCAAGCCCTGACCCGCGGCTTCCTTGCGCCAGCTCGGCGGCACCGGTTCGGGGCTCGTCAGTCGCAAGTCCGCGCCCAGCAGGTCGGCCGATTGATAGGTCATCGCACGATTCAGGCGGTCGCTGAAGAATCCTATCGCGGTCACCGCGCCAACGGCGATAACCATCGCCGCGGCGAGGAGGCGCAATTCCCCGGCGCGCCAGTCGCGCGCCAGCAGGCGCAGTGCCAGGCGAAAATTTTTCAGTCCGCGCATCGGTCAGCGGCGATCGACGATGCGCCCGGCATCGAGATAAATGTGGCGTTCGCAGCGCGAGGCCAAGTTCTCATCGTGCGTCACCAGCACCAGCGTGGTACGGTGTTCCTGGTTGAGGTCGAACAGCAGGTCGATGACGCGCGCCCCGGTGGTGCTGTCGAGATTGCCGGTGGGCTCGTCGGCAAACAGGATGGCCGGTTTCATAACGAACGCCCGCGCAATCGCTACGCGTTGCTGTTCGCCGCCCGAGAGCTGGCGTGGATAATGCGAAAGCCGCTCGCTCAGGCCCACGCGCGCCAGCCGCTCGCGCGCCTCGCGCTCGGCCCCGGTAATACCCGCGAGTTCGAGCGGCAGCATCACGTTTTCGAGCGCGGTCAGGCCGGGCAGCAGTTGGAAGCTCTGGAACACGAACCCGACCTGTCCAGCGCGCACGCGCGCGCGGCCGTCCTCGTCGAGTTTATCGAGACGCTCGCCGGCGAGCGTGACTTCGCCTTGCGTTGCGGAATCGAGCCCGGCCAGCAGACCGAGCAGGGTGGATTTGCCTGAACCCGACACGCCGATGATCGCGACGCGTTCACCGGTCTTGATCTCGAGATTCACTCCCGACAAGATGTCGAGAGCGCCTTCGGCGGTATCGACCCGTTTCGAGAGGCGGGCGGCGGAGACGATTATTCCATTCGGATATTCAGGCATGCGTCGATTCATTCTGACAGTAGTGTTATTGCTCGGGCTGGCGCCATTGCCAGCCGCCGCGCGCATCTTGCTCGTGGTCGGTGACAGCCTGAGCGCGGCTTACGGCATGGACATGGGTTCCGGCTGGGTGGCGCTGCTGGGCAAGCGTCTTGAACGGCAAAAGTACGATTACCAGGTCGTCAACGCCAGCCTCAGCGGCGACACCACGGCGAACGGTTTCGCCCGGCTGCCCAGGCTCCTCGACAAGCACCAGCCGGCGATCGTCATCATCGAGCTCGGCGGCAACGACGGCCTGCGCGGGCTTGCGCTCGAACAGATGAAACATAACATCACCGCGATGGTCACGGAAGCCAAGGCCCGCAATGCACGGGTGCTGCTGGTCGGCATGCAGCTCCCGCCCAATTACGGCAATCGCTATACGGAAAGGTTCCGGCGCATTTACCAAGAAGTCGCGGCCGAACAGCAGGTGGGTCTGGCGCCGTTCCTTCTCGACGGCATTGCCACCAATGGTGCGCTCATGCAGCCGGACGGAATCCATGCCAACGCCAAGGCGCAGTCGAAGATGCTGAAAAATGTCTGGCCACATTTGCGTCCCTTGCTCTGATCGGGAACGTGGATGGTCTATATATTCCTTGATGCTCGACAATCCCTTCAAAGCCTCGGTTCTGGCCCTGATCAAAACCTCTCCCGCAGGCTTGAGCGAGTATGATCTGATACAACGCTTGCAAGAGCACGACGCCGCATTTTCCTTCGATGGCGAGAGCCCGAACCTCGCGCTTTTCCGCAAGCATTTCCTGGTGATGAATGCGTTGTACCAGTTGCAGACGGAATTGTTCACGCAGGGAATGTATCTTTCGATATCACCCCTCGATATTCGTTTGGAACCGGTGGAGGATTCGGGGGTTTCAGCGCTGCCAACCGATAACGCGGCGGCGCCGTTGCGCGCGTATTACCTCGACTGGGAAAACTTCAGCCAGACCAGCCGCGCGGATGTCGAAACCATGCTCAACCGTTTCATGGAGCGCTATCTGGCGATCGACGAACGTCTGGAGGCGCTACAAACCCTGGATCTGCCCGCCGATGCGCCTTGGAAAACCGTCAAGCAGGCGTACCGGCGTCTGGCGGCACAGCATCACCCGGACAAGGGCGGCGACCCGGCGCGTTTTCGAGCGATCCGCGGCGCCTATGAAATTCTGTTGCGTTGTTATGCAGTTTAAAAAGGCGCGGCGGGCGCCGCCTGTATTATAGTTGACTAATTCACTCGGCTATTGCATGATGCCGGGCCGTGTCATTGAACGAGAGGATTAATTATGGAAATTCCACAACGCGACGGCGACGGTTATCTCATCGAACGCGACGCGTGGACGCCGGAGATCGCCCAGGCCATGGCGGAAGCCGATGGTCTTGCGCTGAATGAGGTCAAGTGGACGCACATCACCAAGGCGCGTGAATATTATGAAGCGTTCGGTGTCGTGCCGCCGATCCGGAAATTCGCCAAGTATGTCGAGGCCGATCAGAAGGAGATATTCAAACTCTGGATGACAGGCCCGATGAAACCCATTACCAAGTACGGTGGACTGCCCAAGCCGACCGGCTGCGTTTGATTCACCGCGGCGTTTTTCCGGTATAACCGCGACAATGCCCGACGAGGCCAGGACACGCATGTGTCCTGGCCTTTTCTTTTTGTAATATTCGGATGGCCATGGGCAGCAAAGCCCTGGGGATACGGCCACAGTTGCTAGCGTACTTCAGGCGATATACATCCTGATGACGTGGTCGGCTTGCGCCGGTGGTGGCGCTAGTTTGTCCCAAAAAAAAGGTCGGCGTGTATTCTGCCATCGCATGACAGACACACACCGACCCCTGTGTTTAGTTTGATTAGGCCGCGAGTTTCTTTTTGATCGCAGCGATTACAGCTTCACTTGACGTGGCGCTGACCGTAATCAGCATGCCCTCTTTTTCATAAAACCCAATGAGCGGGGCCGTCTTCTTATTATAAGTATCGAGGCGGTGGCTGATGGCCGCTTCGGTCTCGTCTTCGCGCTGCACCACCGGGCTGCCGCATTTGTCGCAGATGCCTGCTTTCTTCGGCGGCATGCTCTTGACGTTGTAGATAGCCTGGCACTTGGTATTGGAGCAGGTGCGGCGGGTGCTGAGGCGGTCGAGGATCACGTTGCGCGGCACGTCGATATTCACCGCCATGTCGAGCTTGATGCCGAGTTTCACCAGCAGCTTTTTCAGGGCTTCGGCCTGGGGAATGGTGCGCGGGAAGCCGTCGAGCAGAAAACCCTTTTTGCAATCGGGGTCCTGCAGGCGTTTTTCCATGATGCCCATGATGAGTTCATCGGGCACGAGATCGCCGCGGTCCATGTAGGCCTTGGCCTGTTTGCCGAGGTCGCTCCCAGCCTGCACGGCGCCACGCAGGATGTCACCGGTGGAAATCTGCACGGAACCGTCCAGCTGGGTCAGCTGTTTCGCGACCGTTCCCTTGCCAGCGCCTGGGGCGCCCAACAGAATCAACTTCATCGTATTTTCCTCTCTTTTTGAATGATTAAGCCTGATGCCTGCATTTGCAGGCCGGTGCGGGCAGTCTACCTGTCTCGGCCCGAAACGAAGAGGCGCATTTTGCCCTCTGGATGCCGTCAAGATCAACAAGCAATGATCAGATTGGGGCCAGGGAGGCCCGGTGGCGGGGCGGCGTGTAACTATATAGTGTAGATTTACCAGAATGTGTATGGTGCTAGCCGGGACGGGATTTATGAAGAAGCCGGGCCACAATATGATGAATTGGCCACATCTCGCTCTCGGGTTGGCGATGATGATGTTCATCAGCCATTCAAGCTCGGCGGAGGAGGTGGAGATGGCTGTCGCAACAGGCCAGGCCGCGCCGGATTTTTCGCTGCGGGATCAGAACGGTGAAACACGCACCCTGTCGACTTACCGCCATCACTGGGTGGTGCTCTATTTTTACCCCAAGGACGACACGCCGGGTTGCACCCAGGAAGCCTGCCGGTTTCGCGACGATTTACCGGCGCTCAGGAAACTGGGTGCGGAAGTTCTTGGAGTCAGCGTCGACAATCCGGAAAGCCATGCCAAGTTTTCCAGTAAATATAGCCTGCCGTTTCCATTGTTGGCGGACACTGATGGCAAGGTGGCCAGACAATACGGCGCGCTCTGGTCCCTGGCGTTTATCCGCTTTGCCAAACGTCAGACCTTCATCATCGATCCGCAGGGGAAGATCGCCAAGATCTATCGTCAGGTGCGGTCCGAGACCCACAGCCAGGAAGTCATCGAAGACCTCAAGGCATTGCAGCGGTCGGGGAGGTAATGATGCGCTGCCCCAGCTCCATCGAGCTTTAATGATTATTCCGATACAGTCCGCGCCCGTTTTTTAACGAGCCGGTCGTGTTGGTAGTCATCGAAGGCCTGCCGGATTTCCGGCTCGGTGTTCATGACAAACGGTCCGTACTGCACAATGGGTTCCCGCAGCGGGCGCCCGCTGAGCAGGATAAAACGCGCGCCCTGCGGCCCGGCGGATACCGCTATCTCGTCTCCCGAACCGAGCACCGCCAGGGTGTGAGTTTCAACGGCAGTGCTACCTATCTGCAGACTTCCTTCGAATGAATAGACAAAGGCCGTGGCGCTACCGTCAAGGCGCTGGGTGAAAGCGGTTTCGGGTGGTAAAGATATGTCGAAGTATTGAACCGCCGTGTGCGGATCGTGGATCGGTCCGCGCTGCCCCGCGTATTCGCCGCTGATGATCTTGACCCGCGCCCCGTGGTGTTCGACCACCGGCAGGCGTTCGGTGGAGAACTCCTGGTACTGCGGGTCGCTCATCTTCTCGCCGGCCGGCAGGTTGATCCAGAGCTGAAAGCCGCGCATCAGGCCATCGGTCTGTTGCGGCATTTCGGAATGAATGACGCCGCTCGCCGCCTTCATCCACTGAATGCCGCCGGCACGCAGGTCACCGCGATTGCCCATGCTGTCCCGATGTTCCATGTGTCCGTCGAGCATGTAGGTGAGGGTGATGAAACCGCGGTGCGGGTGATCCGGAAAGCCGGCGATGTAGTCGTCCGGGTCGTTGCTCGCGAAATGATCCAACAGCAGAAAAGGGTCGAGATGGCGCAGCCGCGGCGTACCGATGGTGCGATGCACGGTCACGCCGGCGCCCTCGGTAATCGCGAGCGCGTGAACCAGTTGCTGTATCGAACGTGGCGTCATCGCGGCAATCCTCCTGAGTTCCAGGACAACGTAAATTCCAGACATTATCTAACCATGAACGCCGGAAACGGCCAAACTGCCGCCATGCCCTGGCAGAACCGGCCTGATTCAGGCTTCCAGTCCCTTGATCAGCGACCTGATCCTTGCTTCGTTCCGTTCAATGGAGGAGGTCAGCGCAAACTGCGCCAGGGCGCGATACAGGTTCTGGCCCGGCCAGTCGGTCTTGAAGTAGTGATTGCCCTCCAGATGATCGGTGAGAAAACGCAGACCCAGCTCGAAGGGGATGAGGCGGATGCCATCGTATATATAGTGATGGTCATACGGTGTCAGAAAGGCCCGTGCTTCGGAAAAATAATGCTTGAGAAGCGCATGGCAGATGTCGAGATCGAAGCGGATGGCCGCCAGGTTTCCGGGTGACTCGCCCGCGGGGTTGGCACAGGAGCGCAGGCAGTCGCCGATGTCGAAGTGAATCAGTCCAGGCTGTACGGTGTCGAGATCGATGAGGCTGACCGTCCGGCCGCTTTCAGCGTCGAAAAGAAAATTGTTGAGCTTGGTATCGCCGTGGATCGGCCGGATCGGAAGCTTTTCTTCACGCCGGGGCGTTTCAAGCGCATCAGCCAGGTTTCGGCGTGTTTCGACGAAAGCAAGACAATGGCGCAGCTCGGCGTTGTCCGGTGTCTCCCGGCGGCGGACAGCGGCTTCGGTAAAACGCAACAGATAGTTGGGCGCGTTGTGGAAGCCGGGCAAGGTTTCATGAAGCCGCGCCGGATCGAGATCGTGAATCAGCGTGTGGAAACGGCCCAGTGCGAAACCCACTTCTTCGGCCTGGCTTGCGTCAGCGATGGTTTCAAGCGTGTATGTATTCTCGACAAAGCCCATGGCGCGCCAGAATCCGCCGTGCGCGTCCACCACGGAATCCTTGCCGTCGCGGGTGGAGAATATCCGGGGCAATTGCAGTTCGCGTGCGGCGGTTTTGTCGCCAGTTTGGCGTCGACGAATATGATCCGTCAGGGTGCGCAGGTTATCCATGATTTGCTCGGGTCTCGGGAACACATGCCGGTTGATGCGTTGCAGAATGGTCCGATGGCCAGTGTCGACGGAGACCACAAAGGTGTCGTTGATCAATCCATGTCCGTAGGGGCGGACATGGACAATTCGCCCGCCCAAGTCGAATGCGGCGGCGATATCCTGTTCAAGCGTCATGGTGTTGGAGAGAATCGGGCAATATGTATTTTATTCGCCGACCGCAGCCGGGCGCAGGGGTGACAACCGCTGCCTCGACAAATAGGGACGTTTGACCGGCGCACCACCGCGGTATTAGGCTGAGCTTTGCGGCCGTTTCGGCGGAAGCGCCCGGAACGGGATATCTGAGCAACGATAAGGCAAGGAGGTCAATCATGAGAAAGCTGGTGTTATCTATTGTACTGGCATTTGGCGGATTGGCGGCGGCCCAGGCGGCCATCAAGGAAGGGCCGGTCGAATACAAGGCTGGCGATACCGTGCTCAAAGGTTATCTGGTTTATGACGATGCCTCGCAGGAGCGCCGTCCCGGGGTGCTGGTGGTGCATGAATGGTGGGGCCATGACCAGCATGCGCGTAATAGCGCCCGCAAGCTTGCCGAGGCCGGTTATGTGGCGCTCGCCCTGGATATGTATGGCGGTGGCAAGCAGGCAGATCATCCGGACAGCGCCGGGAAATTCTCGGG
>NZ_JBGQKW010000075.1:0-13400 GCF_041499725.1 Sulfuricaulis sp. | reverse complement strand
GTTGCAGTTTGGTGCGGAAGTTCACGCTCGTGGCCGCTTGATCCCGGCTCTGGTGGTTCAAGTGGCGGCTCAAGATTATGGTGCGACCACCAGGCAGCGGGCGTGGCGCTGGGCCCACGGTGTCGTTGACATTCGCCCTATTCCCGCTCATTATTCAATTAATATCTTGAATACGCAATTGGATTACATGGACTCTTACCTCTTGCAACACGAGCCTTGGATACGTATCGGGGCATTCAGCATGGTTTTTGTCGCCATGGCAGCGTGGGAGGCGGTCGCTCCTAGACGGCTTCTTGCCCATCCACGCCGTCTTCGCTGGCCAGCGAATCTAGGCATCGTGGCCTTGAATTCTGTGCTGCTCCGGCTCGTGCTGCCTGTGACGACGATTGGTTTTTCGGTCGTCGCTCAAGAACGCGGGTGGGGATTGCTTAACCAGCTCTCAATTTCTCCGGCTGTGGCTCTGGTTTTTGCGGTCGTAGCGCTCGACTTCATTATTTACATGCAGCACGTAATGTTTCACGCGGTCCCGGCACTGTGGCGGTTGCACCGAATGCACCACACGGACCTCGACTTCGATGTGACGACCGGTGCGCGTTTTCATCCTGTCGAAATCATGCTTTCCGCCGGCGTCAAGCTCGCCGCCGTGGCAGTTCTTGGACCTTCGCCCTTGGCGGTGCTTCTTTTCGAGGTGCTGCTCAACGCGACCTCGATGTTCAACCACGGAAACGTTCGCCTACCGATTGCCATCGACCGCGTCTTGCGGTTGTTCGTGGTGACGCCTGACATGCATCGCGTCCATCACTCCGTGTTTCCACACGAAACAAACAGAAATTTTGGCTTCAACTTGCCGTGGTGGGATCGGCTGTTCGGTACCTACCTTGCGCAGCCTTCGGTAGATCATGAGCACCTAAAAATTGGAATTGGCAATTTCCGAGAGGCAAGAGAACTGCGGCTCGACCGGATGCTGCTCCAGCCATTCCGGGGCAATGTTGGCGGATATCCAATTGGCGGCCGGGAGAAGGTCGGCCAATGATTGCGCGTGACCTCGCCCGTCGACTTGGGCTGCTTGCATTGGTCGGTGGTGGCGCTGTTCGTGATCCTACGTGGCGGAATGGAGTCGTGGAGCCGCTCCGAGTCGAACAGGAGCAGAGAGCGTCAGGTTGATGCTTGAACTTGCAGGAATCTCGGATACCGCGACCCGGGATGGTGATCAGGTTTTTCCATCCCTTGGATGAATGACAAGGTGGGTGGCGTTGTGGAGCAAAGCGATTCGCTGCTCAGTAGCATCGCCGATTTCTGTCGTCGTGCAGGGATGGCGGAGTCTACCTTCGGTCGACGCGCGGTCAATGATGGGAAATTTGTTTCCCGGCTAAGAGCAGGAGCACGCGTTACTCCAGAAACATTTGAGCGCATCGGTGATTTCATGGCGCGGCATGGAGCGGCAGCGCAAGTATCGCCGCACGAACTGTTGTCGCTTATTCGGGCCTCTGCGGTCGCGCCGCGGACTGAGGGGCGGGCGGCCATCGACGGTTCGCGGGAGAGAAACTTCCGCTTCTTCGACAACCGCCAGAAGTACCTGTTATTTGTCAATACTTGCAGCGAAAAGCAGGTAATTGCGCACCGCGTGGGCATGGAACTTGCGCACATCCATCCGCGGCCGCCCGCTGTTCGGGTGTTTGACGCTGGCATGGGTGACGGCACGGTGCTCACGCGCGTAATGCGCGAGATGCACAGGCGTTTTCCGACAATGCCGTTTTATTTTGTCGGCAAGGAGATAAGCCTCGAGGATGTGCGGCTGTCGCTGGACAAAATGGCCGATCGTTTCCACGAACACCCGGCCACGGTACTGGTGGTAACTAATATGTACTACGGCGAAGCACCGTGGCTATCACCGAAAGCCGTTTCGGCGGCCACTTCGCTTGTCTGGCATGAAGTCGCTCTCACGGGCGTCACGGCGCATGAATTCAGTGATCAAATTATTGCACTTGAGCCGTTTCTTGCCAAGTACTGGCAAGCGCGCCACAGTCAACAGAGCGGCAACCCGATCTACGATCGTCCAGTGGCACTGGTGCTCTATCGTGAGGACTTTCGCTTTTTATTGAGCAACGTGATTCCTATTCAAGGCAAGTCCAACGCAAATTTCGATCTTGTAATCGCATCTCAGCCCTATCGCGCGCGTGTTCCGGCTGAGTTCAAGGCTTCCAAAGTCATCGCTCCGCTTGCACGGGCGCTCGCTCCGGGGGGGAGGCTACTCGGTATTCACTCCTACGGACACGATCCGGGCTTGGAGATCATTCGGAAAGTCTGGTCGGGCGAGGATCCGTTTCAGACCAGTCGCCACGATGTTCTTCGCGCGACGCGCAATGATTTGGGAAAGGAAGCACGGCGTTTCAATTTCAACGCCTACGCCGACGGCCGAGCGGTATTTCGCTACGACATGCATACGCTGCCGACGGAGATTTCCGAAAGCATCGGCACGTCGACGCTTTTCGCTGCCTGGAACGCCGCCGTGTATGTTTCCCAGATCGACGACAATCGGCTCGGCAATGTGATTGGTGAGCGCACATATCTCGACGCCACACACGAGGTTCTGCAGGAGCATGGAGGTTTATGGTTCCTCGATGAATCCTATGTCGTATCGCGGAAGAGGAGTTGAGCTGTGAGCGCCGGTCCTGCAACAAGAGACGACCGTACGGCTCAGAGTGCGGTGGCGCAGTGCACAAAGATCCGCCCGCTAGCGGCTCACTCGAGATGATTTCGGGCCACGCCGTCGACGCGCGCGATTTCGCCGTGCGGTTCCCGGCCGGTATGTCGGTGTACGCTCATCAGTCTCCGCTCCGCGGGCTCGCTCAGTCGCACGCCGCCCTGAAGGCCATTCGCGCGGCTGGTGTGGAACCGACACCACAACATCACGGCGCGGCGAATCGCTTCACGCGCCGAACTCGACTCTTTCTTGGAGCGTGCCGCGGGCGACAGCGGGGGATCAAAGGTGCTTCTCACTGGTGGTGACGTCCCGCAGCGTCTCGGCCCTTAGGCGAGAAGCGCAGATTTGCCGGGCGAGGGCATTCTCATTGCGCACCGCATACGGGAGTTCGGCCTACCCGGCTACCCTGAAGACCATCCCGGATTCCGGGAGCGGTAATGGAGCAGGCGCTATAGCGCAAGTTGGCTCTTATCACCGCACAGGGTCTCAGCGCATATACAGTGCCCCAGTTCTCATTTGCGCCCGCGCGCGTGGTCAAGTATTGCGGCGAGATGACCAGAACCATTCCCGCAGTTCCCGTCTATGTGGGGCTTGCCGGACCGACCGAAGCGCGCACCCCGCTGCGCTTCGCCTAACTTTGCGGGGTAAGTGCTTCGTGGCACGCATTGCAGACACAGGGAATGGGGGCGATCCGGCTTTTTACTCACGTTGACCCCCGCGAGTAGTTAGCCGCCGTCGCACTCTACTGCTGAGTCACGAATCACACAACGTCGTCGGCGCGCATCTCGTCGGCGCCGGCGGCGCGGCGAGGACCGTCGCCTGGATGATTCGGGAGATTATTTCCGACGACGGTCTTGACGCCCGCGTTCAATAGCGAACACAGCAGAATGCCGGGCAAACGGGATCGAGCGGATTAGGCGTGCAACGACCGTGCAATGCTGCTCACTTCGACGGGCAAGCCCGCGGCTTTCCATTCGGGGAAACCGCGCTCAAGGCGCCGGGCCTGCCAGCCGCGCTGGCAGAGCTTCATCACCGCCTCGAACGACATCAGGCAATACGGTCCACGGCAGTACGCTACCACCTCACGTTTTTTGGGCAACCTGGCCAGGCCGCGTTCGAGTTGGTCAATGGGAATATTGATCGCGCCGGGCAAATGACCGGCGGAGAACTCGTCGGCCGGACGCACATCCAGAACCGTGACCAAGCCTTTCTGCACGCGGGCAAGCAGTTCCTTGGCACGAATCGGCTCGAGCTTGCAACGATCCCCAATGAAGTCACGCACCAGACGTTCGACCTCTGCGACTTGAGCCTCTCCCGCGCGCTGCAGCGCAGTGTATAGCTGGACAACTTCGTGACCTGCAATCGAATAGAAGACGCGCTGGCCCTTTTTGCGAGCCACCACCATCCCAGCCTGTCTGAGGGCCTGCAGGTGCTGTGAGGTGTTCGCGATGCTCAATCCCGTGATGATTGCCAACGGTTCGACGCTTCGCTCTCCCTGAGCAATATGTTCAAGAAGTTGCAGGCGGTTCGGGTTAGCAAGCGCCTGCGCCACTAGGGCCAATGACTGGTAGAGCGCGCGCAACTTGTCGGGTTGACAGGAGAGCGTTGAGGTCATATTATTCAATTAACTGATTGATTGATTGAATACGCATGATTACGACTCCGAATTATACACTGTTCTAAACAAGCCTATGGCTTCCGAATCGTTGGGCGGTGCTACCTGCTGAGGTCTGAATCGGCAAATCCAAGGTATTTGGCCTAGACGATTTTCGAGGAATCCCGAATCACGTGACGATCGTTTCGCTGAACAACAGCCGAGGAGCGGCCACATGGAAAACTACTACCACAGACAGCATCTTGCTGATTTTCAGAAGATTGCCGACGGTAGCCCGGCGCTTGGCAAGAGATTTTTTGAATACTATGGTGAAGTATTTGCCGACGGAGCGTTGTCCGCGCGTGAGAAGAGCCTTATTGCACTGGCAGTTGCGCATGCCGTGCAATGTCCTTATTGCATCGATGCCTATACTCAGGATTGTCAGCAGAAGGGCGCCGATTTCGAGCAGATGACCGAGGCGTTGCATGTCGCTGTCGCAATCCGTGGTGGCGCGTCTCTGGTTCACGGGATGCAGATGCGGGACAAGGCAAAAAAGCTGGGCATGTAAATGAGAGCGCCCAATATTCCTATTCGGCTCGCACATGTGGCGGATTCACTTTCGACTGACCGTAGCAGAACCGCGCGATCGATCTCGACGCTTCATCAGCGGCATGCGCCTCTTTCCTCGTCCGCCGAGCAACTTCGAGTGCTCGCGTCGGTCCACATGGAACAGGAGGGGCACCGCGTCGAATTCGGGCCTTTCGTCGGGGACGCACTGAAACCCGCACACTTGGAGGTATTCCAGGTCAATCTTGGCAAGCTTTGCAACATGACCTGCCGTCACTGCCATGTGGACGCCGGACCGGACCGCACCGACGCGATGATGTCCGAAAAGACTGTTGGACAGGTGATCGCGGCGATTGGATCCAGTGCAGCCCATACGGTCGATTTGACCGGCGGCGCCCCGGAGTTGCATCCGCGTTTCCGCGATGTAGTTGACGCCAGCGTTACGGCAGGCAAGCACGTCATCGATCGATGCAATCTGACGGTGCTGCTGTTGCCTCGAAATGCGGATCTCGTCGACTGGCTCGGCGAACGTGGCGTCGAAATCGTTGCGTCGCTGCCGCACTACCGCCACATCAACACGGATGCGCAAAGGGGCGATGGAGTTTTTGAGCGGTCCATCAAGGCGATGCAAGTCCTCAATGCCGCCGGCTACGGTAAAGGCGATCCCCTCAGGCGGTTGACGCTGGTCTCCAATCCGGCTGGGGCCTTCCTGGGTGCTTCTCAGGCCAGTTTGGAGCGCGAATGGCGACAGGCATTGGAGCGCGATTACGGTGTCACCTTCGACCGGTTGTTCGTGCTCAACAACATGCCAATTTCTCGATTCCTGGAATGGCTCGAATCTAGCGGCAATCTGGAGGCCTATATGAACCGGTTGGTCAATGCGTTCAACCCGGGCGCCATAGTCGGAGCGATGTGCCGAAATACGCTTTCGGTGGGATGGGATGGTCGCCTATACGACTGCGATTTCAACCAAATGCTCGAACTAGAGATATCCCTGCCAAACGGACCGCACATCGGCGCGTTCGATGAAAGCAATTGGGAGCATCGGCCTATCGTGACTGCCCGACATTGTTTTGGATGCACGGCGGGGGCAGGCAGTTCGTGCAGTGGACAAACCGCTTGAGATATTCAATCGCTCTCGCCAGAGCGCGATTGGCGCAAATTAGTTCTTAGCCACTGTTCAAATACTCGCGTTCGTAAGCGCGCGCAACCGATGCAATAAGCTTGAGCGACTCCTCCGTACCATCTGCAGCGCCTTTCTCAAAGTCTCCCTCAATGCGGCCCAGTTGGTTTGTCACGTGGGCGATACAAATCACAGGTTTCCTGCGAGCTTCGGCAAAGGCGTAAAGCGCGGCAGCTTCCATTTCGACCGCGAGGATGCCTGCCTTCTTAGCCATGTCGATGGCGTCGGCAGTCTCTCGAAAGGGCGCATCCGTGGTCCAAGTTGCGCCGATCTGCACGGCGATGTCCGCAGTGGTAAGCGCCTCTGTGCACAGCCGCAACAGAGAGTCACTCGCCGTACTGTAGTCTGCGGCAGCAAGGTAGTGGTAGCTCGTGCCCTCGTCGCGGAGCGCACGATCGATAACGATGAAATAGGGCGGTGCCTGGATCGGGAGTATTTGGCCCGCCGAGGTCATGCTGACGAGAAACTTGCAACCGGAAGCAAACAGTTCCTCTGATACCAGCACAGCAAAGGGTGCGCCGACCGCGCAGCCGATGATGCCGAAATTCAGTCCTTCAAGCTCGAACGTGTGAAGCTCCGTGTGGTAGCAGGCCCATGCAAGATGGCGGCGAGCGCAACCAGCAGCGACTAGGTGCCGTACCATGTCACCATCGGGATCGAGGATGCACAGTTCCGGCACGGTTTCGGTCGCGAGCGCTTTCTGCCGACGCGCCTCTCTGAGCAAATTCTCTGGCGTGAACTCAGAGCATGCGACAGGATTCTTGCCTCGCACGATGGGCGGTGGAAAACCTCTCGTGCTACTTGCATCGCTCATCTGCTCTGGCGTTGCTTTTCTAGGTCTCAGTGCCGCTAGGGATCGCGCGGTTCGAGGTCATGGACGTGGCAATGCGGTCATGGCGGAGAGGGTAGGAGTCGAACCCACCAGAGGTAGTTGCACTACCTCTCAACGGATTTGAAGTCCGCGGATGCCACCGGGCAGCCAACCTCTCCGTATTTGAAGCTATCGTATCACCTCGTGAATGGCCGTCACGCTGACCCTTGGTTGTCGAAACCCGCGATCACGGGCGTGAGACAAGTATCGAACCGCACCTGCTACTTCCGTTGACCGGAAATCGTGGCTTGCGAACTTGCCCGTTGGGGTTCCCGTCGAGATCCCGAGACAGCCACCCTGAATTCTCCGACACGCTTGGTGACGCCTTCTTGATCGAGGCGCTCCAACACCATGATGGCCAAGCCGCGCCCGATACCTACCTGATCCCGAAACTGAGCCACCGACAATTGCTCGTTCGTGCGAAAGTGGGCTTGGACATCTTCTCGCCATGCTGTCAGATCCCGTCGCGTGACGTATACGCCGTCTGAGAGGCGAGTTACGCGACCGGCCCGGTCTAGTTCCCCTAAGAATTGGCGCAGGCGCGGGGTGGCGAGTCCGATCGCCCTGGCCAACATCTCCAACTTCGGTAACGGCTTGCCGTGGTGTGCGAGGAGATTCTCCACGCGGTCAGCCAGCGCAGTGTCTTCCCGAGAAAAGCTTTGTCGATGGCCTACGGGCCTAACGCCGTCAGGGCATAGTTCGAAGCCTCCTCCCACCATCAGGCGATCCAACAGCAATCGGAAAATGCGCAGGTCTAGTCGCGGGCAGACGGTCGAGTGCAGAGTCGCCAGCGCCACCGCGGTGGCCCTTGGATGGTCGCGAAGATGTGAACCGATCGCTGACACCAGCTTTGGTCCCATGGCTTCCACCGCGCTTCGCAATGCGATCCACACGGTACCCTCAATGAATTCGCGCCACGTATCGCTTCGCCTATCGACTCGTTCTTTCAACCGCTGCGGCGCTTCGACGAGCCGTTCAGCGAGCTCCGGCAGCAACCAGCCGTCGGCGCCCCGGGTCTCCAACAATACGGATAGAGTTTCATCCGGATCGAGGGCGCTCAGACGTCTGAGCCGTTCGATTCGCATAGGCAGCCGAGCGCCGCGATGCTCTGCAAAGGGGTCCAGCGCAACGCCCCCGCCCACGGTACGTTGTGCCGTCTGGTCCCTCAAGATGAACCGGAGACCGTACAGTAAGGGCACAGGTTCCTCCAAACGAAGCTGGGCGAGCCCGGTTCCTCCCGACTCCGGCGGAATCGACTCAAGCCACTGCAGACGGGCAAACGCCTCCGCGGTACCGCAGTGGATCCGGACACGGACATGGTTTTTCAGAGGGCTTTCCAAGTCCTGTGCGAGAGTGACTTTCGCATCCACGATCTTCGCCACACGCGTCAGGCCGGCGTCGCACACAACCATCCCTCGGCGCAAGGAATGCTTTTCAATGCCTGTCAGGTTCAGTGCGCATCGGTTTCCCGCGGTGGCTGCGTCAACCGGGCGATCGTGTACCTGAATTCCCCGCACCCGGACTGTTTGAGTGCCCGGCAAGAGCCGCAGTTGAGCGTCCGTTTTGATTTCGCCCGACTCGATCGTGCCGGTTGCCACGACGCCAAATCCGCGAACGACGAACACGCGGTCAACAGGCATCCAGAAAGGCCACTCCGCCGACCTGGACCGCACGAGCGCGAGGCAACGGTCCAGCTCCTGACGCAATGCCTCTAGGCCTTCCCCGGTTCCGGATGAAATGGGCACGATCGGCGCCGATGCGATTGTGGTTCCGTCGAGCAACGCGCGGATCTCGCCCGTCACCGCATCGATCCGTTCCGCGGAGACAAGGTCAGTCTTGGTAAGGGCGACGATTCCGCTGGTGATTCCGAGCAAACCGATGATATCCAGATGTTCGCGAGTCTGAGGCATGACGCCATCATCCGCCGCGACCACAAGAAGCACGAGGTCGATCCCGGTTGCGCCAGCCACCATGTTGCGAATGAATCGCTCGTGTCCCGGCACATCCACGATCCCTATCTGGCCCACGCGTGCAAGCACGGTATGCGCGAAGCCTAAATCAATGGTCATGCCCCGCTGCTTTTCCTCGGGCAGGCGGTCGGTATCGATACCCGTAAGCAATCGGACGAGCGAGGTCTTGCCGTGATCGATGTGACCGGCGGTTCCGACGATCATCTGCTTGCGCTGCCTTTCGCCCGCAAGGCACGCAGCAGCGATTCAGGATCCAGTAGGCAGCGCATGTCGAGCAAGACCTTGCCCCCATGCATTCTTCCAATCACTGGGGGATCCAGCGCACGCAATTCGTGCGCGAGTGCCTCGACAGCGGCGCCGTCCGGGGTCAGGGAGATCAAACACGTCGGCAGCGTATCGCCCGGCAGGCTTCCGCTACCCACCTGGCTTTGCCCGCGCGTCACAGCCACCTTCGCCCGACCTTCTGCCCAACATTCGATCGCAGCGCGAACCTGGGCTGCCATCGTTTCAATCTCCGATAGTGGCCGCGCGATCATGCGGTAGGCCGGCAAGGTTTCGTTCACGGTCCGGGGCGAAAGAAACGCGCGCAAGGTCGCCTCCAACGCCGCCAATCGAATCTTGTCGCACCTGAGAGCCCGTCTTATTGGATTGCGTTTGATGCGCCGTACCAACTCACGGCGCCCTACCACAATGCCTGCTTGAGGGCCACCAAGCAACTTGTCGCCGCTGAAAGTAACTAAGTCGATCCCGGCATCGACCGCATCCCCGACGGTCGGTTCCCCTGCCAGTCCCCAGCGCGCCAGATCAATCAGGGCGCCACTTCCAAGATCGGCGATCACCGGAACCCCGGCTTCGCGTCCAAGTCTCGATAGCTCGTGCAACGTAACTTCGTGGACGAAACCCTCGATTCGGTAATTGCTTGTGTGAACCTTGAGTAGCAGGCCGGCGCCTTCGTCAATCGCCTGCTGGTAATCCTTCAGATGGGTCCGATTGGTCGTGCCAATCTCCATCAACTTGCAGCCGCTCTTGCGGATGATATCCGGCATGCGGAAGCTATCGCCAATCTCAACCAATTCTCCGCGGCTGATGGCGACGCGTCGCCTGCTGGCAAGCGTGTTCAAGACTAGGTAAACGGCCGCAGCGTTATTGTTGACCACACTGGCTGCTTCCGCGCCCGTCAGGCGACACAACAGATCCTCCACGAGGTTATCCCGATCTCCTCGTCGGCCCATCGCCAAATCGAACTCCAGATTGACCGAATTGGCGGCATTGCACATCGCTTCAATTGCAGCCTCGGACAAGGGCGAACGGCCGAGATTGGTGTGAAGCAGTGTGCCCGTAAGGTTGATCACTGCCTTGAGTCTTGGCTCGAGCCACCGCTCCAAGCGCTCCGCCACTTGTTCGGCGACCGACTCAGGCGACGGCGCTGCACATGTGGGGTTCTTCTGCAGGGATTGGCGAGCGGCGTCGAGACAAACCCGCACTTCCTCGACCAAATAAGTGTGGTCTAACCGCTGTTGCAAGATCACGAGCCGGGGTTGCTCTAACACTTGATGCACGGCGGGAAGGTCACGGCGGGTTCCCACGACGCTTGATTGCAGTTCGGTGCCGCGCGTCGCGCGGCGCGGCGCGCCTTGCGGCTTAGGGACGACTATCGACATTGCGTCGTCGCCGTTCCGAGCCTGCGCACGACGGAATAAGGAATGCATCCCGCCGGATATTCCCAGTCCCGTCGTTCTGGTGTGCCCCTGCCTTTGTACAGTTTCCCATTGCGGAATAGAACTGGCCGATTCTCCAACGCCAGAACCGCCGTCGAAAGTATATGCGAAATGCCGAACCGAAGGCTCAAACGGGTGCGGCGGGACGCGCCAGCGCCCGCAGCGTGGAGCAGTACGCTCCTCTTCAGCCCCAAATCGACGATGCCGTTTTGGACAGCGTGTAGAGCTTTGCGCGCTGATCGTCGGCCCCGAGGGCGTTTCCTTCGATAGAGCTAGCGAATCCGCACTGGGGAGAAATGGCGAGCCGATCCAGCGGGCAGAATTTGGACGCCTCGAAGATTCGGGCCCGAAGGCTTTCGACCGTTTCTCGCCTCGGCGACTTCGTCGTCACGAGGCCCAGCACCGCCGTCTTGTCTTCCGGGACCTCGGCCAACGCCTCGAACGAGCCCGAGCGTTCGTCGTCGTACTCCAGCATTAGGCGATCAGCCTTGATTCCCTTGAAGATCTTGGAGGCGATTTGGTCGTATCCCCCCTCGACCAGCCAGCGACTGCTCTGATTGCCACGGCACAAGTGGAAGGCAAAAGTCACTCCCGGGCGATTACCGATCACGAGATTGTCGAGTTCCATTCCGAAATCGAGCCACTGTTCCGCCGGCCGGCCCCGACGTGCGTAAAACTCGCGGTACTTCGGATCGATGAGCAGGGTGTAGTGGGGCGCGTCGATCTGGATGTAGGTGCATCCGAGACTCACCAGTTCGTCGACATCTTCGCGCAGCAGGTCGGCCACGACGCCCAGGTATTCCTCGGCGTTTCGGTAGGCCCCGGTAGATCGCTCTGGGTCCCAGAAGTTTGCGAACAAACTCGGGCTGGGAATGGTGACTTTGACCGTGCGGTCTGTCCTTCCGCGCGTATACGTGAACTCCTCGGCACTAAGCGAGCGCCGTCGCCGAAGCGGCTCGAGTACCGCGATAGGAGGCCGATCGATCGATTTTTCGCCGTGATCGTGGCTATGCCAATCTCCCCAGAGGAACGCGTTGAGATCCCATTCGCTGAATCCACTGACCGCCTCGGTCACCTGACTCTGGAATGAAAGTCGGCGCATTTCGCCGTCGGTTACCACCTCGAGGCCGGCCCCCTCCTGGAGGCGCAATGCGGCGACTACCGCGGCATCTTCGATTCGCTTGAACTCGGGCGGTGCGATCTCCCCCTTGCCGCGGAGTTGCAGGGCCTTAATGAGTTCGGGTGGGCGCAACAGACTGCCCACGACGTCGGTGTGAGCTTTGATCATAGTTCCAATAGTCCCTCTTGGTCATATTGCCACGTCTTTGTGTTCCTTCTCCGCGGGGCGGCCCGCCTATACGCCAGAGTACCGTCGCGTAGATACGGAGCGAAATCGGCCCCATTCCGCTGGAATGACCAGTCTCTCGCCCCGGGGGAAATGGTACTCGCTACTGAACTGAGCGCTTAGAATCAGCAGCGCCTGCTGTGCTGGCGAGGGCGGCGTCGGTAAACGGGCTGTCCATGCCAAGGACGCGCAACAGGTTGCGTGATCGCTCAAGGCTGGCGAGAGCGTTCCAGTTCTTCGACGGCGCGGCGAAGTTGTCGCAGAAGGCGTCCGCCAGCGTCTGGTTCTTCGCCGCGGCGATGATTAGATCGACGGTGTTGGGCGCCGGCGGAACCTGAATCATGTGGTTGTTCCATGCCGTCGCGTCCCTGGTCCAACTCCACATCTTCTCCTCTACCAGCGTGCAGAAGCGCTCGTCGAACGCCAAGCCGTCATCAAGAATCGCCTGGCCGACGACGAAGGCGCCGTTCGTCGCGCAGCCGACGCCCTGTCCCATGAGGGGGTCGTTGGTACAATGCAAGTCGCCGATAGCGACGACGTGCTTGCCGTTCGCCAGCTTTGCATAGGCGCGGCGCACGGTCGGCGTGATGGCGCCCTGGAGGTAGTCAAGCGCGGAGCGGAGGCCGAACTCGCTCGTGCGAATACGCTCGCGGATGTGCGGAAAATGCGCGGAGACGATGCCGAGAACCGTGTCGTTGAACTTCTTGGGATTATCCTCGTATCGGGTCGCCATGACAGTTTCCCAGGGCCCGCCCGGCACGACGAAGAAGAACAGCGCCGTGTGCTTGCCGTCGAACGTGATAAACGGCATCTCGTAGAGCTCGCCCGTGCCGGGCACCATGTTGACGCCGAGGTATTCCGGCTGCGGATTGGTGATGCCGCGATAGATGCCGGTGCACAGGCGCCGCTTGGGCGCGGTGAGCGAGAATTCGGGGATTCGCGGGAACAGCTCGGTCAGGCTCCCCTTGCCCGAAGAAATCACGACCAGTTCGTGCTTCTCTGAAAGGCCGACGAGGGCCTCGGCCTGAATCGCGCCGTAGACCACATCACCGCCCCGCTTGATGTAGTCCTCAAGCAGCGTCGCGCAATACAGCCGGTTGTCGACGATATTGCTCTTGGCCGAAAAGTGACCTTTGATCACCAAGGGATCAGGCAGGCCGACCCAGATGTTGTTGCCGATTTGGCCTCCTTCCCAATGGTCCACCCCGAGCTCGGCCTCGCGCTTGCGGACGTTCCACCAGTGAATGGCCGTGTTCGGAAGTTTGCTGGCCCGGATCTGGTCCGCCGTACGCTCCGAATACAGTGTCGTCGTGACGCCGTGCTTTTGCAGAAAGAGGCCAAGGTGCAGACCACCTGGGCCGCTTCCGACTACTCCTATCCTCGAATTCGCCACTTGCTGTCCTCCCTAGAGTGCGGTGCACTATCCGCCGTACGCTGTGCCATCCCCT
>NZ_JBGQKW010000074.1:0-13402 GCF_041499725.1 Sulfuricaulis sp. | reverse complement strand
TTTCGACGGACGCTGCATCGCGAAACTCAGCGCCATCAATGCGCCGGCGACGCCGAAGGCATACCACCAGAAGCCTTCCACCTTGCCTGACCAGTGCGTAGCGTTGTTGATGAGCCACAGGGTTCCCAGCAGAAACATCAATATCAGCACCAACGCGCGCGGCCGGCGCAGGATTCCGGTGAATTCGTTCCCCAACGTCATCGGTTTGCGTACCCCGAAGGACAGTTCCTTGGGCGCGTACAGGCAGACGATCCCGAGCACGGCCAGGATGCCGGCGGCCGCGGTGTAGGCGCCGGGCCAACCGAGATAATCGCTTAGTATGAGGATTACGCCCGCGGCGAGAATGCCGACGCGCCCCATCCCGATGCGAATGCCGTTCGCCAGCCCCAGTTCTTTTTTATCCAGGAACTCGATGGTGTAGCCGTCGATCGCAATGTCGTTGGTGGCGGAGAACAGGGTGAACACGCCGATGGCGATCCATACCGGCGGCCCGAAACCCGCCTGCATCGACAGGAACAGCAACACCACGCCCATGGCGAGATCCACCGCGAGCATCCAGCGGCGGTGATGACGGTAATGATCCACCGCCGGCGCCCAGAGAAATTTGATGGTCCAGGCCAGTCCGAGCAGCGAGAGAAAACCGATCTCGCGCAGGTCGACGCCAAGCTGGCGGAAGTGGACCGGGAAAACGTCGTAGAAAAGTCCGAAGGGGAAGCCCTGCGCAAAATAAAGAATGCCCACCCAGAACATTTTTGATCTGAGCAGTTTTTGTTTGGGCACGGGTGTCTCGGATTGTTTTCGGTTTTGAATATCGCGCGGCCGTCTTCGGCGAGCGTGAAAGACTGTTTCATCTTAGCACCGCCAGCTGTCCCCTTGTTTCCCGGTTCGCCTGAGGGTGCGTGCACCGGCGTGGGTGGATGGCAGGGCGGTGATTTTCCCTGCCGGGGGGATCGCGGCCGGGACATCTGACCCGCCAAGTCGTCGATCCTGCAAGAATCGTCAATCGGGCGCCTGATTCCGGCCATTTATCAAGGAAAAGAGCGCCTGTGTCGGCAAATCAACCCATTGATTCTAAAGCTGTATAAAGGGTGGCATAGCTCTTGCACTTTCTCCCTCAAGACAAACGGATTTTTTGTATTCGGGGAGAGGGTCATGTCCGGCGTTACAAGGGAAAGAAACGCGTGCTTTGCCAGCGCGAGGGTGGCAGGGGCCGTATTAGGGCTGGTGTCCGTGCTGTACAGCGCGTCGGCGTCGGCGGCACTATCGGAATCGGCCTTTCCGGCGATTCAAATTCGCGCAGAAACCCTCCCGACCGAGCATCCCATTGCTTCGAATCAGGTGGCGCTGGTGCAATATAACAGTGGTCATCGCTCCGAAGCGGTGAAGGTATGGCAATCGCTCGCCGAGCAGGGCGATACCGAGGCACAGTTTACCCTGGCAGTTTTATACAACCGCGGTGACGGGGGCGTGGCCAAGGACATGATCGAGGCCGTGCGCTGGTATCGCAAGGCGGCCGAACAGGGACATGTCATTGCCCAGTACAATCTGGGCGTACTTTATGCCACTGGCACCGGGGTAACGCGCGATCTCAATGCTGCCACGCAATGGTGGCGCATGGCCGCCCTGCAGGGGCATTCGGAAGCCCAATTCAATCTGGGTCTGTATTATGCTGAGGGGACCGGTGACAAACAGGATCCCGCCGAGGCCGTGAAATGGTGGGCCATGGCCGCCAAACAGGGATATGCAGCCGCGCAGTTCAATCTGGGTCTCATGTACATGAAGGGTGAAGGCGTGGATGAGAATCAGGACGAGGCCGTGCGGTTGTGGCGCATGTCCGCCGATCAGGGTTTCAACCAGGCCATCACTGTACTTAAGGTTTTGCACCTCAGCCCGTAAATCCCGTGGCTGCCTTCATGGTAGCCGTTTCCCGTTATCCGTGGTTCGATCCTGAACGATTTTGACCCCTCACCGGCGAAGCCGATGAGGGGTCAATTCATGTATGTCTTATCGACGAGCTATTCTTAAAAATACCAATATAATCAATAAGAAAAACATATATTCTGACAAGCAGTTGCAGACTAGCGCGAGAATCAGCACAATGCTCAACAGGGATTTAAATCCATAACGGATTATAAATCTGTAAAAGCAGTTTTAACTAAAGAGGCATTTGAGGAGGAGAGTCCAAATGAAGTATAAATCTACAAAGCTTAGCCAGCTATTTACCCTGATTTTTGCGTTCGTATTGGGGATCGGCAACGCCTTCGCGGCGGAAGAGTACGGGATTTTTGAGCGCATTCTGGAAGCGTCGGGATCGTTCAATGACACGACGGCAGCACTGGAGAAGGCCTTGGCTGAATCCAAGCTGACGCTGCAAGCCAAACGGGATCTGACTTTCAAGGATAAGGTTCAGCAGGCCCGAGTCTATATCGTGACGTCACCCGCCTACATGGAAGCAGCCAAGGGCGAGTCTCCGGATACCATCTCGGCGCAGATACTGCGTATTGGTGTATATGAGTATGGCGAGGGCAAGAAGGTTCACATTAACATGGGCAATCCGACGGCTCACGCGATGGTCTTCTATTCCGGTTCCAAGAACTACGATAGCCTGCTGGCAGCGGCAAAAGCTACGGCCCAAGAAATCAAGGACATCGCCGCCAAGGTTCCGGGCAAACTGGTTTCCGTGCAGCTCGAACCGGTTCGTAGCGAGAAGACGCTCAACAAGTTCAACGGTGACGGCCCCGCCAAGATGATGGCCAAATTCCGTAACTGGAAAGATAGCCAGAACGATGTCTTCAAGGACAAGCCCGAGAACTTCGCGGCAACGGTTGCTCGTGTTGAGAACACCCTGCGTGCGAGTCAGGACAAGGGTGTTGACGACTCCTCCGGCTGGAGGCTGCTGAGCAAGATCCCGGTAGGCGCGAATGCCGTCTACTTCGGCATCACCAACGACTATACCGAGAGCAAGTGCATCAGCATCAACTCCGACTTCCGTAGCGAAGGCAAGACCAAAGATGCCCCGCACCCGGGTGTGGACCATGCTCCGGCGATGCCGATGGAAGTGCTCGTCATCAATGACGGCAAGGAAGTGAAGGTGGTGCAGTATGGCGAGATGTGGCGCATGCAGCTGTACTTCTGGGATTCCGGTTACATGGCGTTCGCCAAGAACACCCTGATCCCGAGCATCATCTTCTCGTCGATCGATCAGACACTGACGGCCACCGCATCGGCGGCTCCGGCGGCAGCGAAGTAATAATTCGTTTCATCATCGGATGTACCGGGCCGGAAGGGGAAACCCTTCCGGCCTTTTTTTGTATCAACGCAGGAACACCATCAGGCCCGACAGCCGCGGAGCGGTGGGAGTTTAGGGATCAACCGGCAGCGGCTGGTTGATCTTGCGCAGCATGTTGCGGATGACCAGCTGCTGGTTTTCCAGGTTCTGGTGATTGGATTCCAGTTCGGCGATGCGGCCGCTGAGGTTGTCGAAATTCTCGTGTACTCGTTTCAGATTTTCGAGCCGTTGATCCATGAGGATTTTGTGTTCGCGCACTTGCAACAGGATTGGCGCCATGATCGCCTTGCTCCAGGCACGGGCGGCGCTGTTGCATTCACCGAACAGCTCGCGCGCTTGGCCGACCAAGGTGACAAAAAATTTCTGCACCACAAAGTGCTGTTCCGTGAAGATCATCATCGGGCTGTTGCGAAACCTCTCGGCCTCCTCATACAGCTTTTGCAGTTGGCTGCGGTAGGGCAGCAGTGAGAAGTTGACCGGCTTAATCTTGGCCAGCCCATGTTCGCTGTGAAACTTGTTGTAGACGGCCTGAACCAAGGCCCTTATCTGTTGAGTCTGCTTGTTGGCCTTTTCCATTGCATCGAGGGCCCCGTCGAAGAGGGCCTTCATCCCTTCGCGCAGACCCGGTGTGGTCCACGACTCCGCCATGCCCTGACGGGTTTTTTCCGCCAGGGCATCAAAGGCCTCGACGCTCAGGTAATCGAGCAGGATCTTGACCTGATCGGAAAGAACCGCGCGCATGCTTTGGAAACTCACGAGTGTCTGGTCATAGGCCTGCTTTTCATCGCGCAACCGCGTAACCAGGTCCTGGATGGCGTCGCGGTTTTCGCCACCAAGCGCCTGTAACTCTTCGAGCTGTTCCGCGACAGCGTTAAGTCTTGCCTCGATCATCGCGCTGGTGGTTTCGACCATGGAGCCGATATCGTGGATCACGCGTTCGCGCAGCAATTCCTGACGTGCTGGGATGATATCGCCCGATAATTTTGTTTCCAACACCGGCAAGCCGCTACGCTCGATCAGCGCATAATCCGACTTGATCTTGCCGAGCAAGCCTTTCTGCGCGGAGACAGCGATAACCTGATTCTTGCTGATGCCGAGTACCCGTGCTGTCTCTTGCGTCTGGCGCGCGATCGCGGCAGTGATGGCCGTGTCATTGTTCAATTCATCCCACAACGTGTCGATCTTATTAAGCGCCACCAGACGTCCTTCGGCTCGGCTTCCTCTGGCGGGACAGACGTGATTCCTCCAGACCTCCAGGTCGGTTTTGGTGACGCCGGTATCGGCCGCGAGCACAAACAGCACTGCCTGCGCGCCCGGCAACATGCTCAGCGTCAGTTCCGGCTCGGTGCCGAGTGCATTGAGTCCTGGCGTGTCGAGCACCACCAGTCCTCGTTTCAGCAGCGGGTGCGGATAATTGATGATGGCGTGCCGCCAGACCGGAATCTCCACCGTGCCATCGTTGTTGAGCAGGTGCGACATATGTTCCGCATCCGGGTAGTAGAGGCCAAGCTCTTCGGCTTGATCCACGTTGACCGGTTTGGTTTTGACGATCTGCTGAAAGGTCTCGGCAATTTTCTTTGGCGAATCGATATCCAGCGGCATTACGGTCCAGACGGCAGGTGTGCGACGATATTCTGAAATCGTGGTGGCGGTTTTGCGTGTCTCAATCGGCAAGAGCTTGAGGCACGGCGGTTCGCTTTCATCGTAACGCAATTCCGTCGGACACATGGTGGTGCGGCCGGCTTCCGAGGGAAGCAGTCGTTGCCGGTGATCGGCGAAGAAAATGGCGTTGATGAGTTCGGTTTTGCCGCGGGAGAATTCGGCCACCAGCGCGATGGTGAGCTTGTCGGAGCGGAGTACATCGATGAGTTCGTAAAGCTGCAAATCCTCCTCGCCGCTCGCGAGTCCGTGGCTTTCCACCCACGTTTGGTATTCGTTGATGATCTCGATTAATTCGTCGCGCCAGCGTTTGTAATCCCCCAATCGTCGGCTGAATTCGTTAATGGCCAGCCGGGGCCTTTCTGTTAGCTTTTGCGCGCTTATCATTATATTGAATACCCCTTTAATACAGGTGGTTAGAATATAAACTTAAATAAAAACTATTTCTAGCCCCCCCGCATGGAAAGAACCAGCCGGGGGGTGGCGGGGAGGGGAAGGGAGAAGAACTGGCTAGATACCCCAGTCGAGGTTTTCGGGCAGCTTTTTCGGGGAGCGGATGCGCAGCTGCTTGCGCTTGGAGGTATCGCCCCGCTCCAGGATCACGCTGTTTTTAGGGACGCCAAAAAGCTTGGCCAGGTAGGTGATGAGATGTTCATTCGCCCGGCCTTCGACGGGTGGGGCAGTGAGCCGGACTTTGAGACAATCGCCGATCACCCCAGCCAAGGCATCGTTGCTGGCGCGTGGCTGGACCCGTATCTGAAGAATGAGGTCCGGTCCGTCCCGGCGGAACCAGCTCACGTAGTCGACAGATCCCGTGGTACCGGGCTGTCATGTCTGAAATCCTTCACGTCGGGCACTGGGCGCTAGCGCAGCAGATGCGCCAGGGCAAGCTGCAAAAGCTGCAGTACCACAAGCACCACGATCGGGGACAGATCCAGACCGCCGACCGGCGGAATCAGTCGGCGGGCCGGGCGCATCAGCGGCTCCGTGAGACTCACCAGCAGGTCGCCCGCAGGGTTGTGGTGCATACCGTAAGGCATGAACCAGCTCAGGATCACGCGCAACAGGATGGCATAGAAAAAGATATTGATTGTCAGCCGCAAAAGATCCACTACCGCAGCGATGATTACCGGCAGCGGCTCGAGCGCATAGCCACCGAGCGAGAAGATGAGAAATACCTCCAGGCCTTTGAGCGCTATCAGCAGTACAAGCGAGGCAACGTCGATGCCGTACATCCCCGGGATGACGCGGCGCAGGGGTTTCAGCAGCGGATTGGTGAGTGCCACGAGAAACTGGGATATCGGATTGTAGAAATCCGCGCGCACGAGCTGGAACAGGAAACGCAGCAGTACTGCCAGGATGTAGAGACCAAAAACTACCTCGATGATGAGAGCGGCGGCCTCGGTGAAAAACGTGGTCATGCGCCCTTCCCAAACATGTCGGCGATGGTGCGCGCCCGGTCACCGGCCGCCTGCATGGCGTTTTTGAACAGACGCCGCAGGCCGCCTTCTTCCAGGACTTTCACCGCCTGTTCGGTCGTGCCACCGGGCGAAGTGACACGGCGGCGCAATTGTGCGGGCTCCTCGTGACCTTCCAGCGCCATCTTGGCGGCGCCGAAGGCGGTCTCAAGCGTGAGCAATCTCGCCTGTTTCGGATCGAGACCCGATTCGATGGCTGCCTGTTCGAGTACCTCCATGACGAGAAAGAAATACGCCGGTCCGCTGCCGGACAGGGCGGTTACCACGTCCATCAGGTATTCGTCCTCGAGCCAGACCGTGACGCCCACGGCGCGCAGGATGGACTCGGCCTGATTGCGCATGCCGTCGTTGACGCGATTGTTGGCGTACAGGCCCGAGGCGCCACTGCCGATCAAGGCGGCGGTATTGGGCATGGCCCGCACAATGGCGAGCCCGCCGCCGAGCCAGCGATCGATATCCTCGATGCGTACGCCTGCGGCGATGGAGATGACGAGCGGTTTTTTCTTCTGGACCGTGGATGCCAGGGCTTTGGTCACGTCCGCGAGAATCTGTGGTTTTACCGCGAGCACGAGGAGATCGGCGCGAGCCGCGACCTCGCTGTTGTCGGCGAAGACCTTGATGCCGAGCACGGTTTCAATGGTCTGGCGCTGGGTCGGTTCGGGGTCGGAGAGGATGATTTGGTCTTTCCCCCAACCGTTTTTCAGCAGCCCCCCTGCCAGGCTGCGCGCCATGTTGCCGGCACCAATGAAACCAACCAGGGGGTGCGCCGTATTCGTGGAATGGGAGGCCATGGCCGGCGAAGTTTAAAGCGCCGCTCCGGCGAACGGAAGTCAAAATCCCGCCCACACAGGCGCCGAAAGCTGGAATTTACCGACCGGCGGGCCGGCGCCTGTTTGCAGGACGGGCCGGAATAGACTAGAAATTAATGCAAGGGTCGAATTTATAACGTTTTTAATCATTCGCGGCCCCCGGAGAACCTGAATGGATATCGCTGAGCTACTGGCGTTTGCCTTTAAACAGAACGCCTCGGACCTGCATTTGTCATCCGGTCTGCCCCCGCTGATCCGCGTGGACGGCGAAATCAAACGCATCAACGTGGATCCCTTGGACGACCGTACCGTCCACAACATGATCTATGACATCATGTCGGACAAGCAGCAGAAGGACTTCGAGGAGTTTCTCGAAACCGATTTTTCCTTCGAGCTGCCCAACATCGCGCGCTTCCGCGTCAATGCCTTCAACCAGATGCGCGGCCCGGCCGCGGTGTTCCGGACCATTCCCGCGAAGGTGCTGACGCTCGAGCAGCTGAACGCACCACCCGTGTTCAAGCAGATTGCCGATCAGCCGCGCGGACTGGTATTGGTGACCGGCCCGACCGGTTCTGGCAAGTCCACCACCTTGGCGGCCATGATAAACCACATCAACGAATCGTTACACGAACACATCATCAGTATCGAGGACCCTATCGAGTTCGTACACACTAGCAAGAACTGCCTGATCAACCAGCGCGAGGTCGGCAGAGACACCCTGAGTTTCAATAACGCGCTACGGTCGATCACGCGCGAAGATCCGGATGTGATTCTGGTAGGTGAAATGCGCGACCTGGAAACGATCCGGTTAGCGCTGACCGGCGCCGAGACGGGCCACCTAGTGTTCGCCACCCTGCACACCAGTTCCGCAGCCAAGACCATCGATCGTATTATCGACGTGTTCCCGGCGGCCGAGAAGGACATGGTGCGTGCAATGCTTTCCGAATCGCTGCGTGCCGTGATTTCGCAAACACTGCTCAAGAAAATCGGCGGCGGGCGCGTGGCGGCGCACGAGATCATGATTGGCACGCCGGCGATCCGTAACCTGATTCGTGAAAACAAGGTCGCGCAAATGTATTCGTCCATCCAAACCGGCCAGAACGTCGGCATGCAGACGCTGGATCAGTGCCTGCAGGATCTGGTGCGCACGCGCCAAGTGCATGTGGACGATGCCCGCACCGTGGCTGCGAACAAAGACGTGTTTACGGCGGCGTCAGTGACGGCGACCGGGAGCAGAACCAAATGAATTTCATCGATCTCCTCAAGCTCATGAAGCACAAGAAGGCATCCGACCTGTTCATCACCGCCGGGGTCCCGCCTTCCATCAAGGTCGACGGCAAGATCATGCCGGTGACAAAGCAGGCGTTGACGCCCGAGCAGTCGCGCGCGTTCGCCTACGGCATCATGAACGAGGACCAGCGCCGGCAGTTCGAGGCGCACAACGAGTGCAACTTTGCGATTTCACCGCAAGAGATTGGTCGGTTCCGCGTGAACGTGTTCATGCAGCAGCAGCGCGTCGGCATGGTGCTGCGCACGATCAACACCGATATCCCGCGCTTTGACGACCTGCATCTGCCCAAGGTGCTGGCGGATCTGGCGCTCACCAAACGCGGCCTGATCCTGTTCGTCGGTGGCACCGGTTCGGGCAAATCCACCTCGCTGGCGGCGATGATCGGTTATCGCAACGAGTACAGCTACGGTCATATCCTTACCATCGAAGACCCGGTGGAGTTCGTGCACGACCACAAGAACTGCATCGTCAATCAACGTGAAGTCGGAGTGGACACCGCGTCCTACGAGGTGGCGCTCAAGAACGCCATGCGTCAGGCGCCGGACGTGATCCTGATCGGCGAAATCCGTGCGCGCGAGACCATGGACCTCGCGATCCAGTTTTCCGAAACCGGTCACCTGTGCCTGTCCACGCTGCACGCGAACAACGCCAACCAGGCACTCGACCGCATCATTAACTTCTTTCCCGAGGAAAAACGCAATCAGCTGCTGATGGACCTGGCGCTCAACCTGAAGGGCATTGTTTCGCAGCGTTTGATTCCGATGAAGAGCGGCAAGGGCCGTGTGCCGGCGGTGGAGGTCATGATCAACTCGCCGCTGATTGCCGACCTCATCATGGAAGGCAAGATTCCGGAAATCAAGGATCTCATGGGCAAATCCACCGAGGCCGGCATGCAGACCTTCGACCAGTCGCTGTTCAATCTGTACGAGGCCGATCTCGTCTCCTACGACGATGCGTTGCGCAATGCCGATTCAGTCAATGACGTGAGACTCCGTATCAAGCTCGAAGGCAAGGACTCGAAAAGCCGTGAGCTCGGCGAGTCCATGCGCAACGTGACCTTCAAATAGAACACTGCCATCCGCCCGGTTTTCGCGAGAGACTCATCCGGCAGTGTGACACAAACAAAAAGCCCCTCGCGGGGCTTTTTGTTTTGCGGTGTGGATCTTCGGGCTAAAGTTCGAACACGAGTTTGCCGCCGATGAGTGTGTGCGTCACGCGTCCGCGGAATTCCTGGCCCAGGAAAGGGGTGTTGTGGCCGCGCGAGACGATTTTTTCTTCCGTCAGCACCCAACGCGCTTCCGGGTCGAAGATGCAGACGTCCGCTGTGGCGCCGACCCCGAGCTGGCCGGTGTCCACGCCGATGATCTCCGCCGGCTTGTGTGTCAACAGCGCAATCGCTTCGGGCAACGTCAGCAACTTATCGTCCACCAGCCTGAGTGTCAGCGGCAGCAGCGTTTCAAGCGCCGAGATGCCAGGCCCCGATTGGGCGAAAGGCGCCAGCTTCGCATCCGGTTCGTGCGGCTGATGGTCCGAGCAGATGGCGCTAATGACACCGCTTTTCAGCGCTTTGCGCAGCCCTTTACGGTCGCGATCGCCGCGCAACGGTGGGTGTACGTGACACTGCGTATTGAAATCGCCGATGTCGTGTTCCGTCAGGTGCAAATGATGCGCGGTGACATCGGCGCTGACCGGGAGCCCCTGCCGTTTTGCCTCCGCGATCATGGCCACGGCCCGGCCGCTCGAAAGATTGCAGAAGTGCGCGCGACATCCGGTCTGTTCGATCAACGCCAAGTCGCGCGCCACGCCCACGGTTTCGGCCGCCTCCGGTATGCCCGGAAGCCCCAATCGTGTACCGATCTCACCTTCATGCACGCAGCCGCCATCACGCAGCCACGGATCTTCGGCATGTAGGAACACCGTGAGATCGAGGGTAGCGGCGTACTCCATGGCGCGGCGCATCACGAGTGTGTCGGTGATGGGTGCCAGCGCGTTGGTAAACCCGACACAGCCGGCCTCATCGAGCGCTTCCATGTCGGTGAGTCGTTTGCCTTCCAGGCCCTGGGTGAGCGCCCCCAGTGGATGGATGAATGTCAGTTCGAAGCGCCAGGCGCGCGACTGGATCATCTGCGCCATCGCCGGCGTGTCGATCACCGGGTGGGTGTCGGGTGGGCAGCAAAGCGTGGTAATGCCGGCGCTGACCGCGGCATGCACCTCGGATTCAATCGTGGCCTTGTGCTCGAGACCCGGTTCGCGCAGGCGCGCGCGCAAATCAACGAGGCCCGGACAGACGATCTTGCCGCGCGCGTCGATCGTTTTCTTCGCCTTGAATCCCGGCGGTGCCTTGCCGACAGCGATTACAAAACCGTTGTCGTCGATATAAAGATCCTTCTGGCCGTCCACGCCGTTGGCCGGGTCGATCAGGTGCCCGCCTTTGATCAGCAGACCCATGTTAGCGTCTCCCTCCCGCGGGTTCGGCCGATCCGCCCATGATCAGCGCCATCACCGCCATGCGCACGGCGATGCCGTAAGTCACCTGTGGCAGGATCACGGACTGCGGACCGTCGGCCACGGCCGAATCGATTTCCAGGCCACGGTTCATCGGGCCGGGATGCATGACGATGGCATCTTTTGCCGCCAGCGCCAGCTTCGCTGGCGTAAGTCCGTACAGATTGAAGTATTCCTGTTCGCTGGGAATAAGCGCCCCCTGCATGCGTTCGCGTTGCAACCGCAGCATCATGACCACATCCACCCCATCGAGCCCCTCTTCCATGCGGGTGTACGGATGTACCCCAAGTTTTTCGACCGCCATGGGCAGCAGGGTTTTCGGGGCGACCACGCGCAGTTCCGCCACGCCCAGCGTTTTCAGGGCTTGAATCTGGGAGCGTGCCACGCGCGAGTGCAGAATGTCGCCGACGATGGCCACCTTGAGTTTTCCGAAAGCGCCCTTGTGCCGGCGGATGGTGAACACGTCGAGCAGACCTTGCGTGGGATGCGCGTGGCGGCCGTCGCCGGCGTTGATGATATGCACGTGCGCGGGCACATGACGCGCGATCATGTGCGCCGCGCCGGATTCGGCGTGCCGCACGACGAACAGGTCGGTGTGCATCGCCTCGAGGTTGCGTATGGTATCCAGCAGGGTCTCGCCCTTGCTGGTACTCGAGGCCCCGACATTTAGATTGATGACGTCCGCCGACAGCCGCTTGGCGGCGATTTCGAATGTGGTGCGCGTGCGGGTGCTGGATTCGAAGAACAGGTTGACGACGGTCTTGCCGCGCAGCAGTGGGATCTTTTTGATCTCGCGCTGGCCCACCGAGATGAAGGACTCGGCGGTGTCGAGAATTTCAAGAATGGATTTACGGGAAAGACCTTCAATGGTGAGCAGATGGCGCAACCGGCCGGCGTCATCGAACTGAAGGTTTTGTGTCACCCGTTGGCCTCCTGGATGCGCAGTTCGAGTTTATCCGGCCCGAGCAGTTTGACGTGCTGGTTCTTGCCGAGCTTGACGTGTTCACCCACGACCTGCGGCTCGATGGGCAGTTCGCGCCCGCCGCGCTCGATGAGACAGGCGAGCATCACGGAAGCCGGCCGGCCGTAATCGAAGATTTCATTGAGCGCGGCGCGGATGGTGCGTCCGGTGTGCAGCACGTCATCCACCAGGATCAGATGCCGATCCTCCACGTTCACCGGCAGGTGCGAGGTGCGGACCTGCGGGTTCATGCCGATGCGCGTGAAGTCGTCGCGGTAGAAAGAGATGTCTAGCGTGCCAAGCGGTTCTTTGAATTCCAGCAACTGATGCAAGCGCTCGGCGACCCATACGCCACCGGTGTGTATGCCGACCATAAGCGGATCGCGCTTAAGCATCGGGCGCAACTGCTCGACCATGCGCGTCATGGCGGCGTCGATATCGACCGCCACCGTCACGGAGAATCTCCATGGAGTTCGTTCAGGAAGGCCTGCAGGATAGTCTGGGCCGCCACTTTGTCGAGACGGGATTTGTGACGCCTCATGGGAACGCCGGCCTCGTTCAGGATATCCCGGGCGACCAGCGTTGAGAGGCGTTCATCCACCATATGTACCGGCAAATTGTAGCGGTCCTTGAGGCGTTGTCCAAACACCCGGGCGGCACGGGTCATGGGGTTGTCGCTGCCGTCCATATTGAGTGGCAGGCCTACCACCAGCGCGTCCGGCCGCCATTCCTCGATCAACTGTGAAACGCGCACCCAGTCCGGGTTTTTGGCGCTTCCACGCAGGGTAGTCAGGGGTTCAGCCAGGCGCGAATGGCGGCTCCCGACGGCTACCCCTATGTATTTTTCCCCATAGTCGAAGGCGAGAAAGGTGTTAGAAGCCATCTCAAAAATGCCCAAAGTGTCCAAAAACGGAAATGATTTAGAACCGCCAAGGCGCCAGTTACAGCCGTCCATGGCGCAACGCGTGGACTTCGATATCCTCCAGCCCGGCCATCCTAGCCGGGCGTTCGCCGCTTTCGCGACTTACCCCTGTGCGGGCCTCGCCGGGACGAAGGTGAGGCAGATTGGCACCGATGCACTTAACGTGCATCGGCGCCGCCAAACGGGGCAACGGTTTTTGTTGCACCCTGGGCCACAACTTGTAAGTGTCTTCGTCCGTTTCCGGCTCGCCCTGGCGGTTAATTTCTTTTTTTGAGATAGATCCTAGTCCTCACGCGTGGCCCGCCTCACCGGATAACGTGGAGAGGTCCACGCCCACGAGTTGGGCTGCCGCTTTCCAGCGGTGTTCCACCGGCAGGTCGAAGATGATTTCGCGGCTGGCCGGTCCGGAGAGCCAGGAGTTTTCGGCGATCTCGCGCTCGAGCTGCCCCGCACCCCAGCCGGCGTAACCGAGGGCCACCATGAATTTT
>NZ_JBGQKW010000073.1:0-13896 GCF_041499725.1 Sulfuricaulis sp. | reverse complement strand
TCTCCGAGCGGGATCAGCGCGCTGGACTTGATCTCGGAGGCGCGTCCGCTGAAGAGGTAGCTCATCAGGCTTTCCTCGAACTTGCCGCCGCAAATCGGCTTGCCGGAACCGAACTGCTGCAACAGCGCGCCCAGGCGCTTGTCGTCTTCGGGCACCAGCTCCGGGTGACCGCCAGCGGCGGGCCGGCCCTGCACCAGGATCACCACGGCATCGAGCTTGAATTCCTGGCGAAGCAGATCGTAAGTGGTATCGAACACGTCATCGAGCGAGGTGCAGCCGATCATGGCGGTGGCATAGCGATGCACACGGCTGCTCAGCACGTCGTTCTCACGCGCATTGTTGACGAGCTCGCGCAACTGGCGCTGCAGCGCCTGGTTCTGTTCGCGCAACACTTGGACTTGGCGCTCGATGAGCGAAACCGCCTTGCCGCCGGTATCGTGCGAGAGCAGTAGCCGCGAGACGGCATCGGGGTGGTGCTGAAAATAGTCGGGATGATCCTCGAGGTAACGGGAAACCGCCTCCTCCCAGGAAAGCTCCGTCTGAAATTCACCGCTGGGTAATTTTTGTGTCATAGCCGATCCAGGTCGATAGTGCCTTCGAAAACCGTCACCGCCGGGCCGGTCATCCACACCGGCTGCCCTTCGCCGGCCCAGGACACGCGCAGCGTGCCGCCGAGCAGTTTCACGTCAACCTTATCATCGAGCAGGCCCCGTTGGCGACCGGCAACCACCGCGGCACAAGCCCCGCTCCCGCAAGCCAGCGTCTCGCCGGCACCGCGCTCGTACACCCGCAGGCGGATGTGTCCCCGATCCACGATCTGCATATAGCCGGCGTTCACGCGTTGCGGAAAACGCGGATGCCGCTCGATCAGCGGGCCCTGCGTGTTCACCGGCGCGCTATCCACCTCCGGCACCACCTGCACCGCGTGTGGGTTGCCCATGGACAGAACGCTCATGCTTATCTTCCGGCCGTTCACCTCCAAATCATAGACGTTTTCGCGCGTGCTTGCCTCAAACGGCACTTCGGCGGGATCGAGCCGCGGCACGCCCATGTTCACGGTGACATTCCCATCCGGCTCCAGTCGTGGGTAAATCATGCCGGAAAGCGTTTCCACCGCGATCTCGTCCTTGGCCGTGAGCCGCCGGTCGCGGACGAAACGGACGAAGCAACGCGCGCCATTACCGCACTGCTCGACCTCGCCCCCGTCGGCGTTAAAAATCCGATAGCGGAAATCCGCGCCGCTGACCGTGGGCCGTTCCACCAGCAGCACCTGGTCGCAGCCGATGCCAAAATGGCGGTCCGCGAGGCGACGGATCTTTTCCGGGGTCAACGGAACCGGGCGTGTGACGCCGTCGAACACCACGAAATCGTTTCCGGCGCCGTGCATCTTGGTGAAGGGGACTGGCATGGCGCAAGCTTACCGGTTGCCGTGCGTCAAATAAACTGCGGGCAACAGGCCGCTCACGGGTGCGGCACCGGCCCGAAGAAACGCAGGTAGTCCTGATAGACACAACGGTTCATGACAACTTGCATCCCGCCGGCGCGGGCACGCATTGCCGCCGGGATATTCACCACGTCCAGTTGCAGCCAGATCGCCGGAAGCTTGAGCGTCAGGCATTCCTCGACGATCTTGTCCACATATTCCGGGGCACGAAAAACATCCACGAGATCGATCGGCTCCGGCACCTCGTCAAGCGTGGCGTAAGCCTTTTCGCCCAATACCGAGTCCACCGCCGGGCGCACCGGGATGATCCGGTAACCGAAACGCTGCATCTGCAATGCGACCCGATGGCTCGGCCGGTTGGGCCTTGGCGACAGGCCGACCACGGCGATGGTATGCACGCGCAATAGCAGCTCCCTGATCTCCTCGTCCGGAGGGTTTTGAAAAGAGTTCACAGGCTATGACGAAAGATGACCATGCACGGCCACATGCCGGTCGTCCACGGCCTCTACCTGTAAACAGGAGAGATTGATCTTGGCCAACTGCGCGGCGATTTCTTCGGGGCGATAGGCCGCGAGCAGGGAATTGAAAAAATCCCGTCTCAGGACTTCCGGCTCGCTGCCGGAATATTCCTGCACCAGACGGCCGGCCTGCTTGCGCGTGTCCGGCCGGCGCAGATCCATGATGAACACGGCCGCACCCGGCTCGGCATAATCCTCCACGACGCGCCACAGCACCTGCGGATCGGCGAGATGATGCAACAGGCTGTTGCTGATCAGGGTATCGAAGGCATGTTGTGCCAGTGTCTTGTCGGGCAAACGCACCTCGTGCAGATGAACACGATGATCCAGTTCCACGCGTGTGATCGCTTCCCTCGCCAGCGCCAGCATCGCCGGAGCGCCGTCCACGCCCGTCAGATCGCATCCGGGATGGGCGCGGGCGAAACGGATCGTGATATCCGCCGCGCCGCAGCCGAGATCGAGCACGCGCCGCGGACGGTGGCGCGGAAAGCATTGCGCGAAACGTTCGACAAACGCCTGGTGCGGTTCGGAAAAATCGGCGCCGGCATAGGCGCGCGCCTGCTCCGGATCGTCCATCAGTTCCGGTTCGGGAATACGTTCGATGAATTTCACGGGATGACGCGGACGCCGTCACTGCTTCCCCGGCAACAGGGATTCAGGCGCCATGAGTTCGGCGACGGTCTCGCGCCGGCGCACGATATGGAACCGGTTGCCGTCCACCATAACTTCGGGGATGCGCGGGCGGGTGTTGTAATTCGAACTCATCACGGCACCGTAAGCGCCGGCGGAGACCACGGCCAGCAAATCGCCGGCCTCGATGCCGAGCGCGCGATCGCGCCCGAGGAAATCACCGCTCTCGCACACCGGTCCGACGACATCATAGGTACGCAAGCTGCGCGGCTGGTCCACGGCGACCGGGGTGATGTCGTGCCAGGCATCGTAGAGCGCGGGGCGCAGCAGGTCGTTCATCGCCGCGTCCACCACGGCGAAGTTCCGCTCCTCGCCGAGCTTGAGAAACAATACACGCGTGAGCAGCAGTCCGGCATTGCCGACGATGGCGCGTCCCGGCTCGAAGACCAGGCGCAATTTCTGGTAACGCGCGCCCTTGGCTTGCAAGCGGTCGAGAATCGCGCGCGCATAGTCGGCGGGCTCCGGCGGCTGCTCCTCGTTGTAGCGGATACCGAGCCCGCCGCCGAGATCGAGATGCTGCAGGGCAATGCCGCTGTCGAGCAGCGCGCCGGCCAGGCCGATCACGCGATCCAACGCCTCGAGCAGCGGCGCCATGTCCGTGAGCTGCGAGCCGATGTGGCAGGCGATCCCCACGATGCGCAGGTTCGGCAGCGACTGCGCGCGCCGGTACGCCGACTCGGCCCGCGCGATATCGATCCCGAACTTGCTCTGCTTCAGGCCCGTGGCGATATAGGGATGCGTGGCCGGGTCCACGTCCGGGTTGACGCGCAGCGCCACCGGCGCCGGCCTGCCAAGTTTTCCGGCCACGGCATTCAGGATTTCCAGCTCCGCCTCGGATTCCACGTTGAAGCAGTGAATCCCCGCCGCCAGCGCACGGCGCATTTCCTCGGGCGTCTTGCCGACGCCGGAGAACACGACCTTGGCCGGATCGCCGCCGGCCGCCAGCACGCGCTCGAGTTCGCCGCCCGAGACGATGTCGAAACCCGAGCCCAAACGCGCGAGCAGGTCCAGCACCGCCAGATTGGAGTTGGCCTTGACGGCGTAGCAGACGAGATGGTCGCGCCCGGCCAGCGCGGAATCGAAGGCGCGGAAGCGCTCCTCGATGGCGGCGCGTGAATAGACATAACAGGGCGTGCCGACCTTGTCCGCGACGTCGGCGAGACGCACGTTCTCGGCAGACAGTTGCCGGTCCTGATAGGCAAAGGGATTCATGATGGAGCGTTGTAATTATTTCGGCGGTTGGGCCGGCGCGGGCACAGTCGCCTGCCCGCCGGTGTTACTGGATGCGCCGGCGTCATCCGGCAGATACAAAGGCCCCTTCTTGCCGCAGGCGGCAAACAGCGGCAAGGCCAGTGCGACACCCACCAGCAACACCAGACGTCCGTAGCGACCTGACGGAAAATGAAGATGGGGGAAGTTCATGGCATAAGCTTACCTTGCCTGTTTGCACCACATCCAGTGGCGGCGCGGCGGCTACACCCGCACCAGGGTAATGTCATGGTTGACCAGCTCGGCCCTGATCTCATCCCACGTCAGCAGGCCGACACAGGGCATGGCGCCGGTATCCGACACGCCGCGTTCGACCCATTGGCGGATAAGCGCCACGGCCGGGCTGCACTCGATAGCCGGTCCGTTGGCATCGCGTGCCATCAGCGACGCCGTATGCTCGATATCCTGGCCATGCTTGCGGCCACGCACCTGCACCTGCAGGCCGCCGGCCACGCTACCGAAAGCACGGAACAGATGTCCCGTCGCGGCCAAACCGGGCGCCCAGCCCGAAAGATTCTTTATCCAACCCCAGCGCCGCATCCGGCCAAGAATTGCGAGACCGTAATTGAACAGGCCCAGCTCGAGCCCGGCGCGGAAAGTCACCGTTTGTGCGCCGTAACGCGCTGGAAAAATATCGAGGTCCGGCACGTCGCACAGGTACACGCGCCGCTTCCCGACCGGCCTGGGGAATCGCACCGCCTTCGACTCACTCCAGCCAAAGGCATAACGCCAGCGGCCCTGTTCCTTCACGCGCAGGGAAACACCGGTGTAGCTCAGAATCGCGCGCAGCGTGGCCACGCCGAGCGGATTTTTATTTCCGGGCGAAAAGCTGACGTGGATTTCGTTGATGTGGTCGAATTCGGGGGCGAGCATGTCGGCCAGCGCCGCCGACACCGCGGGCACGGAACTCGCGCCACTGACGATGAGACAATCCTTCTGCTGCGCGCGACGCTGCAGGCGCGTGATACCCTCGACATAGGCGCGGGCATCGGCGATATCCACGTAGTGGACACCCATGCCGGCGCAGGTTTCAGCGACGGTGTAATTGTGCCCCTGAAACGGCCCTGTGGCATTGACCACCGCAAACACGCCGTCGAGCGCGCGCCGCAGGCTCGCGGGTTCGTCGGCGTTGACCACCAGGCAGCTGACATTTGCGCCGGCGAACTGTGCGTCTTTTTGCGGACGGCGACCGCCGATGATGCACTCGGCCGACGGTATCGTGGTGACCGCTCGGCTGATGCGCCGGCCGAGCGCGCCGTATCCTCCCAGAACCAGAATTCGCTTTCCCATGATTGCCGGCGATCATATCAGATGGCCTGTTCAGCCGTACCCTCCTCCGTTAACATGCAGGTGTAATCAACGCCTATCAGACCTCATGAACGAATCGGAATTTGACAAAAAAGCCACCGACACCCTGCTGCGCATCGAGCAGGGCATCGAGGAAAGCGGCGCCGACATCGATTTCGAAGCGGCCGGCGGCATCCTGACGCTTGAATTCGCCAACGGCACGAAGATCATCATCAACAAGCAGGGCGCGGCCAGACAGATCTGGGTCGCCGCCAAATCCGGCGGCTACCACTACGGCTTCGTCGACGACCAGTGGATCAACGATCAGGGTGGCGGGGAATTGATGAGCGAGCTGTCGCGTTTTATCCGCGAACAGTCGGGTGAGGATGTCGCGTTATCCTAATTCTATTATCTTGAAACCACAGATAAACACAGATTAACGCCGATAGCAAAAACCTAAATTAGGCGGTTGCCGATTTTATTTGTGTTCATCCGTGTTCATCTGTGGTTGCATTGATTTTTATTCCCAGCTTCCTTCCTTCGGCGCGATCACCGCCGGCTCGCCGCACTTGGGGCAGTTCACGCGGCGGGTGTCATCGGGCAGCATGGTGAGCGCATCGTCGTAACACTGGCTGCAACGCGGAATCTTGTTCTCGTGGATCCAGGTGCTCCCGATCGTATTGCAGTGGTGACAGCGGTACAACGCCAGAAACGGAAATTCAGTCTTGCCGCGGCCGATGCCGATGTTTGATTCCTCGTACTGGCAGAATTTGCACTTGAAGCCGACAAAATTTCCCACGGAATACCTTACTCCCTTTATTTCTTTCTCGGGAAAACGATTTTCGCCACGTCCTGATAATGGCTCGCGAAGTGCGTCTTAATACCTTTGCGGATGTGCGCCGGCAGGTCTTCGAAATCGCCGCGATTCGCCTCGGGCAGGATCAACTCGTTTATCTTCACGCGGCGCGCGGCGATCACCTTCTCACGGATGCCGCCCACCGGCAACACCTGGCCGGTGAGCGTGATCTCGCCGGTCATGGCCAGCGGCCGCGCGATTTTCCGGCCGCGTGCGAGCGACAGCAACGCTGTCGCCATGGTGACGCCAGCGCTCGGGCCGTCCTTCGGCGTGGCCCCGGCCGGTACATGGAGATGCACGAAGGCCTTCTCGAAATAATCCGCTTTCGCGCCGTAATCCTTGCAGTGCGAGGAAATGTAGCTGTAGGCGATCTCGGCCGATTCCTTCATGACATCACCCAGCTGGCCGGTTAGCTTGAAGCCGCGCGTGGCTTGGTGCACGCGCGTGGCCTCGACATCGAGGGTCGCCCCACCCAGCGGTGTCCACGCCAGTCCCGTGACCACGCCCACGCCGATCTGAGGCTTTTCCGGCCGGAATACCGGCTTACCCAGGTATTCCTCGAGATTCTTCACGCCCACGCGGATCGGCGGTTTGGTGCCGTTCAGAATCTTCACCACCGCCTTGCGCATGATCTGACCAAGACGTTTTTCCAGATTACGCACGCCGGCCTCGCGCGCATAAAGCTCGATGACTTCGCGCACGGCGTCGGTTTCAATTTTGAGCTGGCTGGGTTTCAGACCCGCCTTCTCGATCTGGCGTGGCAGCAAATGATGCTGTGCAATCGCCATCTTCTCGCTCGTGATGTAACCGGAAAGCCGGATGATCTCCATGCGGTCCAACAGCGCCGCCGGAATGGTGTCGAGCTGGTTGGCGGTGGACACGAACAACACCTTGGAGAGATCGAAGCGTACATCGAGATAATGATCGAGAAAATCCACGTTCTGCTCCGGATCGAGCACCTCCAGCAGCGCCGAGGCCGGGTCGCCCTGGTAGGAAGCGCCGATCTTGTCGATCTCGTCCAGCATGATCACCGGATTGGCCACGCCCACGTCCTTGATCGCCTGCACGAACTTGCCCGGCATGGCGCCGATGTAGGTACGGCGGTGGCCCTTGATCTCGGCCTCGTCGCGCATGCCGCCGAGCGAGAAGCGATAGAACTTGCGGCCCAGCGCCTGCGCGATGGAGCGGCCGACGGAAGTCTTGCCCACGCCGGGCGGGCCGACCAGCAACAGGATCGAGCCGGCGATCTCGCCCTTCATCGCGCCCACGGCGAGGAACTCGATGATACGGTCCTTCACGTCCGCCAGACCATCGTGATCGCGGTCGAGAACCTTGCGCGCGTGCTTGAGATCGAGTTTGTCCTTGGAATACTTCCCCCACGGCAGTTGCGTCAGCCAGTCGAGATAATTGCGGGTCACGCCGTATTCCGGTGAACCGACCTCGAGCACCGACATCTTTTCTATTTCTTCGTCAATGCGCTTCTGCGCTTCTTCGGGCAGCGTGAGGTCCTTGAGACGCGTACGGAACTTGTCGAGCTCGGCGGTGCGGTCGTCCTTGGCGATGCCCAGTTCCTTCTGGATTGCCTTCATCTGCTCGCGCAACAGGAACTCGCGCTGGCGCTTCTCCATGCTTTCTTCCACGTTCTTGTGGATCTGCATCTGCGCCTTGGCCACCTCGACTTCTTTCTTGAGCAGCACCAAAACCTTTTCCATGCGCTCGCGGATATGGGTCTTCTCGAGCACTTCCTGCAGTTCCTGCTTGTCGGAGGTCGTGAGGCTCGCGGCGAAATCGGCGAGCCTTGCCGGGTCGTCCGGCCCGAAGCGGTTTAAGAAGTATTTGAGTTCTTCGCCGTAAAGCGGATTAAGCGGCAACAACTCCTTGATGGTGTTGATGACCGCCACCGTGTACGCCTTGAGCTCCGGCATGTCCTTGTAGCTGGTTTCGGGGAAATACTGCGCACGCACCACGAACGGCCTTTCGCGCGACACCCACGATTCGATGCGGAAACGCTGCATGCCTTCAACGAAGATTTGCAGCTTGTCATCCAGCTGCACCACCTTGTGAATGCGGCTGGCGGTGCCCATGGTGTAGAAGTCATCGGGTCCGGCGGTTTGCGGATCGTCGCCGCGGATCAGCACCAGGCCGACGTATTGCTGTCCGGCTTCAACCGCCGCTTCCAGCGTGCGCTGCCACGGCTCGCGGTCGACCACGAGCGGCACCATCTGGGCGGGGAAGAACGGGCGATTGGCGACGGGGAGGATGTGCAGCAGGCCCGGCAGCACGTCGGAGGGGCGCGCCAGTTTGCCACCCTCGGTTTCCACAGCGGCGGGGGTTTCGATTACGTTTTCGGCTTCCATTTTTAGTGGTTCTTCTTGGCTCGACATGGTTTCATCATTGGGGCCGGAAAGCGACGATTCAAGTATGCTCGGTCGGTGATTGGTCTTTCTCCACATAAGGTGGAAGGGTTGTCAGACGCGTATCCGGCACGCCTTCTCCCAGCGTGAAGTGATAAAGGCTCTGGTAACGCCGGTCCCGGAGGCCGAGCACCTCATGCACCGGGTCGTCGAAAAAACACCCGATACCGGTGGCCTGTATGCCGTGCGCCTCGGCCTCCAGATAAAGCAGCTGCCCGATAGCACCACATTCCCAGTAAAGCCGGCGATAAAACCACGGGCCGTAGGCTCTAAGTGGCTGTTCGAACTCGACCAGCATGGCCACGGCGAACGCGCCGTCGGCGGCGATCTCCTGATGACAGCTCACGCGCTCGGCAAGTTTACGGCAGTCGCCGGCCACCAACCCATATATAGGTAAAGTTTCGGGGCTTCCTTCCAGCCCGGTCCAGTCGAATTCGCGACCGAATGCCTCCTGCATCGCTTTCTTTTTGGCGGGGTCACGTATCAGAAGATAAAGTCCGGTCGGAACATCCTGCACGCGGTGCACGAAGAGCAGCAGATGCACCACGGGTGACCACGGCAACGCGTTGAAGGGAAACCGGTGCGTGGCGGGCAGACATCGTTGCAACATCGAATAGAACGCCGCGCGTGTAACACCCGTCTTTCCATCCATCGCCACGGCGCTGCGGCGACGGTGAACCAGATGCCGCAGAAGCACCGCGGTATCGGCGGAAGCCGGTTCGTCCCATTCCGCTGACGTCGCGGCAAGATAAGACGCAACGCCATCGGCCTTGCGGGTCGCCGCATCCACTTCATCGATGATCGGCCAGCAGCGATGGTCGGGGCTCAATATATTCGGTGCGCCACTCCATTCGCCTTGCGCAATAGCTTGAATCGCCGCGCGCGGGAGTGCGCGCGCAGGGCAAGCATGGGGCTGCGGATACACGGCGAGCAAACACTCCGGGCGTTCGGCTTCGGGCCCATGCTTGCGTGGCAAGCCGAGGAGCGCGGCGATGGTCTCATCGCCCGGATCATCCAGCAGCGATACCTTCCATCCGAGCACGGCCGCGGCAAAACCGAGCGCGGCAATCGCATGGCCGGTGTCGTGTTGGCAGTAGCGAAAGGCGCGGCTGCCGTATTTCCACGCCTCGCGCCAATAGATGGATGACAGGCCGATGATCAATGATTGCGGCGGAAGATCGGCGACCAGATCGCGCCACACCTCGCGCGCGAAATGGGTGCGCACCTCGAGCGCGTGAATCCGTGGCGCGTAATGGCAGACCACGGGTGTATCGAGCAGCCCCGAAACCGGGCCGCTGATCAGACAGGCTTCGGTCGGATGCAAATTGCCGCTCGAGGGATTGACGCGCAGCGCCCAGCGGCTTTGGCCCGCCTGCTTCCAGGCGGACAAGGCCAGGCTGTCGTAAAGCAGTCGCGAGACGGTTTCGCGGGTGAGCGCCGCCGGTTCAACGAGGCCTTCTATCAGCGCCCTCGCATAAGCCGGGCCATCGGCGCGTGGAAATTTGTCGAGCGGGACTACTTCGCAACCGGCATAGCGTCGGAACGGATCGGGCTGCATCGCCCAGTCAAGAAAACCCGGCCCGGGCGCATAGGCATTGAAGTGATGCTTGGTGGCGTCGTGGTAGGCGAAGACTTTTTCCAGACTGGCGGACATGACAGCGAATTGTAACGCCCCCTGCCGTCAGGGTCCGCTCCATCATTGTAAGACCACACCGGCAACCCGGGCGGGTCACCGGTGTTGGCTGGACTGCTAGCGTCTCTTCTTTTTTGCGGCCGCGAGATCGCGCTTGAGCTTGTCGCGCTCGGCCTTGAGCTTCGAGACTTCCGCCGCGTGCGCATCCGCCGTGGCCTGCATCTGGTTGACCCTGGCACGCAAATCGTCCGCCTCTTTGGTCTTGTCGGCGGCCTGTTGCTTGGCGCTGGCAAGGTCTTTTTCCAGCTGGGTCACTTTGGTATTGAGTGCTTCGATTTCCTTCTTACCGCATCCCACCGGGCCGGCCACGAGAAATGCCGCCAGGATGGCCCATAGCACGTAACGCTTCATACACGCTCCTGATAGATTGACTATTATTGATAGAGGCTTGTCCGCCACGTAAACCCCCGGGGCGCAGCGAAGCTGATGATACGCGGCGCGGGGGGTGAGTCAATGCATGGTAAACCGGCCCCTTTTCCGGTGAGAGCGAGTAACGGAATTTACCGCGCCTCGCGCCGGTCAAAGCGTGACAGGAGGTTTTAACGATGCGGCTGCCTTCGCTCTATCAGTTCTTCCACCATCAGGTGGGCCACGGCTTTCACCGCCACGGCATCACCGAACCGGCCACGGTGGATTACGTCAGCGACATCCTGACCCGGTTCGCCCAGGTGCGGCAGTTATACGCTCTGCGGGACGCCAGCGACCGGCCACTGGAGTACATCGTGGACATGCTCGAGACCTGGCACATGGCGCAAGGCGGGGCGGGAAGCCCCGGCCGGGGACGCTTCATTCTGCGGCATCTTGGGGAATACACGCTGTTCATGAGCGGACTGTTCCGTGACCGGCTGCGCCGACGCGGCGAGCTCGATTATTACCTCGCGCATGGAAGCAGCGCCTACTGGCGCTGTGCCGATTACGAAGTAAATCCCCGGCAACGGCAGGTGTACTGGCATCTGCATCAGGACTTTGGGCGCATCTCCAGCACACTGGATAACATGCGCCGCGAGCAGTTCCCGCTTCCGCCTTCCGCGGACAGCGTGTTAACCGCTTTTTGGCGGGTTTGACGCCGGTACTACCGGCGACCCGGGCCGGACAGAGCGGCCCGTCGATCTCTCATCAAGCGGCGATCTTTCGTCTGCGGGTCCCAGCGCAGGATACCGCGCCGATCGAGCTGCTCGCGGCGGCGATCGGCCTTGCGGCGGTCACCGTGTTCGAGAAAATCATAAGGAACGTTGTTGTAATTCTGCACTGTGCCCACCCCACACTCCGAAATACCGGACGGTCCCAGCCGCCTCTTTAGCCGCTAATGTAACATCCCCGACCAGCCAATCCCAACCGACCCCCGCCATCCCACCCGTCAACCGCCGGGCGCATCACGCGTTGTTACAAGGAGTTGCAGGGCGGCGTCGCCCCGGCTCTGGCGAGGATGCTGGGGATGGCTGATGATAGCGGTCCAACGCCGGAGCCTGATGTCAGGGCAGAATGCTGACGCGGACAGGGTGGCCGGCGAAAAACCAATAATGAGGGATCTCCGCTGGCGCCCACGCAAGCCTTGGATCGTTTTCTCGCCGGCGTCGAGCGGCGCGCGTTTCTGACGGCGCGGTTCGCTCTCGGCAATGCCGACGATGCGCTCGACGTCGTGCAGGACGCGATGCTGCAGTTGGTCCGAAGCTACGCCAACCGCGGCGAGCAGGAATGGGGACCGTTGTTTCACACCATTCTGCAAAGCCGCATCAGCGACTGGCGCCGGCGCGCCAAAGTTCGCAACCGGCTGCGTGTCTGGTTCGGCGGCAAGGAAGAGGACGGCGACAGCGATCCGTTGCAAAATATCGCTGACAGCCGCAGCCCGGACCCACCGGGACAGTTGCGGGACAAACAGGCGATGGCGGCGCTGGAGGCAGCAATACACAAACTACCGCCGCGTCAGCAGCAGGCATTCATGCTGCGGGTGTGGGAAGGGCTGGACATCGCACAGACGGCACGCGCGATGAAGTGTTCGGCAGGCAGCGTCAAGACGCATTACTCGCGCGCGGTACATGCCCTGCGCGCACAACTGGAGGACCATCTGTAATGATGGAAACCGAAGACAAATTTCTGAACGCCGCGAAACGCGTGCTGGATGACGCCGAGAAAAATCTCGACGCGGGCACCGTCGCGCGCCTGCGCGCCGCGCGCCGCGAGGCCATCGAGCAAGGCCTGCGCCGACCATCGCGCATGCGTCCGGGCTGGCTGCTGCCGGTTGGCGGCTTCGCCACCGCCACCATCGTGTTTGCCGTCGCCGGGCTGCTGTGGTTCTCCGCGCCGAATCCGAATCTCTTGCAGGCGAATGTAAGCGACATCGAGCTGCTCACGGCACACGAGAACCCGGAATTTTTCGCCGATCTGGATTTTTACGACTGGCTGGACAACGACTCCGATGCCAGCTGATCTGCGCGCGGCCGGATTCATGCTACTGATTTCATTGGCAGCGACCGCGGCGGAATCGCCACCACCACCCGACATGAATCTGATCGAATTTCTCGGAAGCGTTGATGTTGGCACGAAGAGCGCATCAGGGACAGAAGTCCTGACCGCCATTGATACAGATTTACTGCCGGATTCACCGGAGGAGCCACCCTATGAATAAACGCCTGATCCTCTGCCTGCTGTTGCTGTGGCCGATAACGCTCTGGGCCGCGGACAGCAATCCTCCCGTCACCTGGAACCAGCTCGCTCCGGAGGAACAACAAGTCCTCAAGCCGTTTCAGGACCGTTGGGACAGCCTGCCGCCGGAACAGCGTGAACATCTGCAGCAAGGCGCGAAACGCTGGCAAACCATGACGCCGGAGCAGCGTGCGAAGGCGCAGGAGCGCTTTGCGCGCTGGCAGAAGATGACACCGGAACAACGCGAACAGGCGCGTAAACGTCACGAACGTTTCCGCCAGTTACCGCCGGAACAGCAGGAACGCCTGCGCCAGCGGCACGCGTGGTTCAAAAACCTGCCGCCGGAACGGCGCGCCGAACTGCGAGATAAGTGGAAAAACATGACACCGGAACAACGCCAGCAGTTCAAGGAAAAATGGCGGCGCGACAATGCCGGTCCGGGCGAGCGTGGCCCGCAGTCACATACAGATCGTCCAGAACGCCCTGAGCGACCGGGGCAGATGATGCAGCGTTAGATGTGGTTACGTCATTCCCGCGAAAGCGGGAATCCAGTGGCTTCAGATAATTAAGTGTTAGATTGCATTAGATCATTAATGCCATATTCGCTCCGTCGGTGGTTTCTTTTTGTAGAATGTTACTAGTACCACTTTGTCAAATATCGGTTCCTTATGTACGCGTTCGATAGCATCGCGATTTAAAATATAAAAGTCGTAAGCGCCTTCGAGTAGCTTATTACGTAGGCTTAACAGAGCAGTCCGCGATGCCGAGGGTACTAGATTAAGATAGAAACTGATCCGACCGAATATATCTCGACGTTTCCCCAAGCGAAGCATTTTTTTCATTTATCCCAGCTGCGTTATACAACTTCTCATATTCACTTTTTGACATCTGTGTTGAGACTTGCCCGCATTCATCGAACCGACACTTAGCGGCGTCCAGATCGATCATGTCAAGCAGAGGCTGTTCCCCCATAAAAGAGTAAGTTATCTCTTATCTGCTTTCCCGCGCACTTCATGTGCCGGATATTTCTTGGCGTTGAGTTCGATCTTGCGCCGCGCGGCGTCCATCAGGTCCACGCCCAG
>NZ_JBGQKW010000072.1:0-14183 GCF_041499725.1 Sulfuricaulis sp. | reverse complement strand
GACGCCGGCCTTCTTCGCGGCCTGCTCGACGCCCGCGCAGCCCGCGAGCACGATCAGGTCGGCGAGCGACACTTTCTTGCCGCCCTTCGCCTTCTTGTTGAAGTTGGCCTGGATGCCCTCGAGCGTCTTCAGCACCTTCGCCAGTTGCGCCGGCTGGTTCACGGCCCAGTCCTTCTGCGGGGCGAGCCGGATGCGCGCGCCATTGGCGCCGCCCCGCTTGTCGGAGCCGCGGAAGGTGGACGCCGACGCCCAGGCCGTCGACACGAGTTGCGACACCGACAGCTTCGAGGCGAGGATCTTCTTGTTGAGGTCGGCGATCTCCTTCTCGCCGATCAGCTTGTGGTTGACCGTGGGGATCGGGTCCTGCCAGATCAGCTCTTCCGTCGGCACTTCCGGCCCGAGGTAGCGGGCGCGCGGGCCCATGTCGCGGTGCGTCAGCTTGAACCAGGCGCGCGCGAAGGCATCGGCGAAGGCCTGCGGGTCCTCGTAGAACCGGCGCGAGATCTTGCCGAATTCCGGATCGAAGCGCAGCGTCAGGTCCGTGGTCAGCATGGTCGGCTGGTGGAACTTGCCCGGGATGTGCGCGTCGGGAATGATCTCCGGCGCGTTCTTGGCCACCCACTGCTTGGCGCCGGCCGGCGACTTGGTCAGCTCCCATTCGTACTTGAACAGGTTCTCGAAGAAGTTGTTGCTCCACAGCGCCGGGGTCTTGGTCCAGGTCACTTCGATGCCGCTCGAAATCGTGTCGGCGCCGTGCCCCGTGCCGTAGTCGCTCATCCAGCCCAGGCCCTGCGCTTCCAGCGGCGCGCCTTCCGGATCCGGACCCTTATGGGATTCCGGGGCGGCGCCATGGGCCTTGCCGAAGGTGTGGCCGCCGGCGATCAGGGCGACGGTCTCCTCGTCGTTCATCGCCATGCGGCCGAAGGTGGCGCGGATGTCCTTGGCGGCGGCCCTGTAGTCGCCGCTCGCGTTCGGGCCTTCCGGGTTGACGTAGATCAGGCCCATGTGGGTGGCGCCGAACGGCTGATCCAGCTGGCGGTCGCCGCTGAAGCGCTTGTCGACGCCCAGCCACGCGATCTCCTCACCCCAGTTCACGTCCTCGTCCGGCTCCCATACGTCCGCACGGCCGCCGCCGAAGCCGAAGGTCCTGAAGCCCATCGACTCCAGCGCGACATTGCCGGCGAGGATGATCAGGTCGGCCCAGGAGATCTTCCTGCCGTACTTCTGCTTGATCGGCCACAGCAGGCGGCGCGACTTGTCGATGTTGACGTTGTCGGGCCAGCTGTTGAGCGGGGCGAAGCGCTGCTGGCCCCGGCCGCCGCCGCCGCGGCCGTCGGTGATGCGGTAGGTCCCGGCGGCGTGCCAGGACATGCGGATGAATTGTGGACCGTAATGGCCGAAGTCCGGCGGCCACCAGTCCTTCGAGTCGGTCATCAGCTTGACCAAGTCCTTCTTCAGCGCCTTGTAGTCGAGGCTCTTGAATTCCTTCGCGTAGTTGAGACCCTTGCCCATCGGGTCGGACTTCGCGGAATGCTGGTGCAGCAGCTCCAGCCGCAGCTGTTTCGGCCACCAGTCGCGGTTCGTCCGGCCGACGCCGGCGATGTGGTTGAACGGGCACTTGCCCGCGCTCTCGTCTCTGACCTTCGTGTTCATGTTTGCCACCCTTTCCTGTGTCCTTGAACTCTACGGCTGTGTGGAATGAAACATTCCATTTTCTGAATCACTTTGTCTAACCAGAACGAACTGTGATCGCCAAGCAATCGCACAAGTCAGCTAACTCAATTTAGATGTCACTTTTGACGTCTAACCTAGACCGGTGACGTATAACTTGGCTTGCATTTCTAGCCCTAAGCACTTTACCAACAGGTACTTAGATCAATTGTCCGGATGTTTATACAGTATTAACTGATCTGACAAACCCTGCAAGTCGACTACTGCTGTTTCGACTATACCGGTGTTGTTATGGGCGCCAAGCTATGAGCGTCCGCTATTGGAGAAATTGGATCACGCGTGGGAAGGGCTGTTCAGGGTTGCGGGTTCAACTGATCGACGCAACAGATTGTGCAAATCGTTCAGCCGGTGTTTCATAGTGTAACGTTTTCCTTGGGCGCTCATTCAAGCGTCTGGCCACGGCATTGAGCTTGGCCTGCGAGTAGACCGAGAGGTCGGTTCCTTTGGGGAAATACTGTCTCAACAGCCCGTTCGTATTCTCATTGGATCCCCGCTGCCAGGGATTCTGAGGGTCGCAGAAGTACACCTGGATGTCGGTCGCGAGCGTGAAGCGTTTGTGATCGGCCATCTCCTTGCCCCGATCCCAGGTCAAGGATTGGTAGAGTTCCCTCGGCAGCTTGTGGGCGTGCTTGATCAACCCATTGGTCACGGTCTCGGTATCCTTGCCGTTGACCTTCACCAGCATCACGTAGCGTGTTTGGCGTTCGACGAGTGTGGCAATCTGGCTATTTTTACTGCCGAACAGAAGATCCCCTTCCCAGTGACCGGGCACCGCCCGGTCTTCCACGGTCGCCGGACGCTCGCGGATCGATACCGTGTCAAGAATTCTGCCGTGATGGTCCGTCTTCATCGTGTGATGGCGCGAACGGCGCAACCCCCGCGTGCGCCTCAAGTGCTGCAACAGCTCTTTCTTCAGTGCCCCACGGGCCTGAATGAAAAGGCTGCGGTAGATGGTTTCGTGTGACACCTGGTAGTTGTCGTCGTCGGGATAAGTCCGCTTGAGCCACCCGGCAATCTGCTGCGGCGACCACTGCAGTTGGAGCTTGCCCGCCACGAGACGTGCCAAGGTTCGGTTCTCCGCCAGTATACAAGTCTTGGGGCGACGGGCCCGATCCCAGGCGGCTTGGTCGGCCTGGGCTGCCCGATAGCATCGCTCGCCACCATGGCGGCCGAGTTCGCGGCCAATGGTGGAGGGGGCGCGTCCGAGTGAGGCGGCAATCGAACGGATGGTGTGGCCCGTGACCACGGCACGCGAGATCTCTTCGCGTTCGGCCAAGGTCAGCGCCAACCTCGAGCGTCGGCGCGGTGCCGGGCGTATCCCGCCGGTCTCGGCAAGAATGCCTCGGATCGATGTATGGTAGCGATCAAACCAATGTGCGATCTGGTGAAGGGTGTCTCCCTTTTGCCAGCGGTCCCACATCAGAGCCTTCTGGCTCTCCGAGTAGTAGATCCGTGTCCTGTATTTCATCTGCAACACTCCTTCTTCTTACGTAGAATCTAGTGTGTTGCATCCACCAATTGAATCCGCAGTCGGAAGCAGACGTTCGCAAAGGTCAGCTATCGGCCAGAAGCAGCCGGTCGTGTTATCCAGAAAGCAGATGCTCAACGTTGTGCTGTGCGGCGGGCCGCAGGCTCGTTAATTATGCGTGCACTGCCCATTGCCCGTCCGCACCAACCTAAAGGTTAGATGCCGACGCACTGCTATGTCGAAACGGAGGATCAAGGGGTCAGTGTAATTGAAATAAAAAGTTAACTTTACTTTTCAACTACTCTGACTTCTTGATCGTAATTTTCAATTCGGGTCAGGCGACTCCCGTGATCGCCCGCCGATCCTGTAGCCACCAGATCACGATGGCGAAGGCGGCGTAGGCGATGAGCGCGGTCGACGCAATGGCGCGATCGGATGTCGGGGGTGGGCCAAAGAAAACGTAGGCTTGAATTCCGAGCATCAAGACGCCGAAAACCAGCGTCCCGAAAGAGCGTGCCAGTCGCCCTCGGAGGCATAGCCAGACCCCTCCGAAAAGCAGGGCGGCCTCCAGGCCGAAAGCCAGGGCGGGGGCGTTCCACAGGCCCAAGCCCACCTTGGCCGCGTTGTCGTACAGCGGGAGGTCGGGTCGATGGACGATGAGATCCAGCACCCAATGCGAGAACACCGCCAGCCCAATGATGACACTCGCTTGCCGACGTGACGGGCGCGCCACGATCTGGTAGACGAGCCCGACGGCGCACGACCAAAAGAGCGCCGCCACGAGGCTGTGCGTATACGGCATATAATAGAGATCGAGCGGGTTGGTAGCGGTGATGCCCGGGACGATGCGGACCTTCTCGATTCCGAATAGAACGAACGGGGCCCAGAGAACATCCAGAAACTGCACCGCAAGAAAGAGCGCCCACAGGGGTATCGATGGCTCGACCTTCTTCGCGGCAAAACTCACTCCATAGTGACCTACGAACATGGGGTCCTCCTCCAACAAACCGGGGTCAGATCACAGTTTCCGTCAATTTAGTAAAAATTAGGATCCGATCCCAATTTTGTTAATCACCAGCATGAATTTTGACGTCATAGGGAGCGGGACGGCCTTCGGCCCTTTCCAGCCAATCCTTCAAGCTTAAAAGGAAAGTCGCCCACTTGGTGCTGCAATGATGCATGAATTCCACCGGCTCCTTCCAGTGGGCGTGGGTGAAGAGGACAAAGGTTTGATCGTCTTTGGGTACCAATTGATAGGTCAGGTCCGTATCCACCCATTCTTTGGGCCCTCTTACGCATTTCCACTTCACCAGTTTATTAGGCTTTAATTCCACCACTTTCATATCGCTGAACCCGAAGAGAATAATCCCACCCTGTTTAGCGTCCCCGGCTGTATCCGCGATCCACCAATGAGAAAGCCCCTCAACCGTGGCGAGGGCCTCAAAAACTTTTTCAGGCGTGGTTTTGATTCCAACTCGGTGAAGAATATCTGGCATGACTCGCTCCTTCTTGCTGGGGTCAGACGATTTGAAGTGGCTTGCCATCAAGCACTCAGGCCAAGCATGCCGAGATTTGCACAGTATTAAACGATCCGCGAAACCCCGCAAGTCAACGCGGATGGACTTGAGGCTTTACGCCGTCATGCGTCACCCAATCCACCGGGCGTTTCCACGACAATACCCGGCGCGCGCGTGACCAATGATCTGAGGAAGTGAATACGAAAGACGAAGCAACGCGCGCGACTACTCCTCGCCGCCCCCCAATGTCTTGTAGAGGGTCACGTGAGCGCTCAGGAGCTGCCGGCGGGAACTGACCAAGACCTGTCCCGAGATGAAGGTATCCCGGTTTGCGTCCAGCACTTCCAGGTAATTGGCGATGCCTGCCTGCTGACGGGCTTTTACTCGTTCAAAGCGCGCCTGTTGAGCGCGCAGGTTGGCTTCCAGGGCGACCACTTGTTCGCTGAAGGTGCTTCCGGCGGCAAGGGCGTCGGCCACTTCGCGGAAAGCTTGTTGAATGGTTCTTTCGTAGTCAGCCACGGCCTGGACTTTCCGTGCTTCGGCCATGTCCACGTTGGCACGGGTGCGGCCTGCGTCGAACAGCGGCAGCTTCAGCACCGGATTGAACAGCCAGGCTTTGCTGCCGGCATCGAACAGACCGGACAGCTCCTGGCTTGCCGTACCCATGCCGGTGGTGAGCGCGATGCGTGGAAAAAATGCCGCGCGGGCCGCGCCCACGTTGGCGTTGGCGGCGACCAGCCGCTGCTCGGCGGCACGCACATCGGGGCGCCGCAGGAGCACGTCCGACGGCAACCCCGGCGCAAGCTCAGTCATCGAAGGCTGGTTGGCAAGGTTCGTCGGCGCGGGCAGCGTCACCGCCATGCCCGTGAGCAGGCGCAGGGCATTTTCCGTCTGGACCCGTTGACGCTTCAGGTCAGCCCATTCGGCGCGCAAGGATTCCGCGAGACCCTCGGCGGCGAGCACGTCGAGATCGGTCGCCAGCCCCGCTTCCTGCCGCTTGCGGATGATGGTGAGGCTCTCCTCCCGCGTATTCAAAGTCTCGGCAGCGAGATGCTCGCGCTCGGCAAGCTCCGTGAGCAGTAGCCAGGTGTTGGCGACATCACTGATGAGGCCGATGCGAAAACTTTTCGCCGCCTCGTCGGTCGCCAGATACTGGGCCCGGGCGGATTCGCTCAGCGCCGCCACCCGGCCCCAGAAATCCAGTTCGAAAGCGGTCACGCCCAGGCCCGCGTCATAGCGGCTGGCGACGAGCGGTTGGCCTGTACCCGTGAGGTCCGCCGGCGTACGCGAACGGTTGGCCGAGCCTTGCGCATCCAGCGTGGGGAAGCGCTCGGCGCGGGCGATGCCCGCCAGGGCGCGTGCTTCTTCGACCCGCGCCAGGGCGATCTTGAGATCCCGGTTGTGATTGAGCGCCGCTTCGATCAGGACGTGAAGCGACGGGTCCGTAAAATATACGCGCCAGGATGACAAGGGGCTGGCGGCGGCCTCTGCCACGCCGTCGAAATGTTCCGGCACCGGCGCCGCCGGACGCTCGTAGGCGGGTATGAAAGAACAGCCGGCCAGCAACGCCATGGCGACGGCTCCGAGCGCGGCCCGCGCTATTTTTTCCGTCGCGGAGAGGGAAGAAAATTTTCGTTCAGTCATGTTTCGTTTCCTTCCGATGCTTGGCGGGGAAGAACTTGCGCACCACCACGAAAAACACCGGTACCAGGAAAATAGCGAGCACCGTTGCAGCGATCATGCCGCCGATCACGCCCGTACCCACGGCGTGGCGGCTGGCCGCGCCCGCGCCGGTGGAGACCGCGAGCGGCGACACGCCCAGAATGAAGGCAAAGCTGGTCATGAGGATGGGTCTTAACCGCAACCGGCACGCCTCCAGCGTGGCGGCCACGAGATCCATGCCTTCGTTGTGGAGCTTGCGGGCGAATTCGATGATGAGGATGGCGTTCTTGGCGGACAGCCCGATGATGGCAATGAGTCCGACCTTGAAGAACACGTCGTTGGGCAGCCCGCGCAAGTGCACCGCCAGTACCGCGCCGAGTATGCCGAGCGGCACCACCAGGATCACGGCGAATGGAATCGACCAGCTCTCGTACAGTGCCGCGAGCGCCAGGAACACCACGAGCAGCGACAGCGCGAACAGGATGGGCGCCTGGGCGCCGGCGAGCCGCTCTTCGAAAGAAGTGCCGGACCATTCGAAGGCGAAGCCGGGCGGCAACTTCTGAGCGATTTCTTCCATGGCCTGCATCGCCTCGCCCGTGGAATGACCGGGCGCGGGAGCGCCGGCGATCTTCATGGAGGGGTTACCGTTGTAGCGGTCGAGCTTGGGCAGCCCCACGATCCATTTCGGTTTCGCGATTTCCCCCAAGAGCACCACCTCGCCCAGGCGGTTGCGCACCGGGAGTTGCAACAGATCCTCGGGAGTCTTGCGCAGATCCGCATCCGCCTGCATTTGCACCTTGAGTATGCGCCCGGCGCGCACGAAATCGTTCACGTAGGCCACGCCGATGGCGGACGTGAGAGTATCGTTGAGATCGGCCATGTCGATTTGCAGTGCCTGCGTCTTCTCCCGGTCGATTTCCAGGAACACCTGGGGGCCGGGCTCCTGGCCTTCCGGCCGCACGCCGGCGAGGCGCTTGTCCTGCGACGCCAGACCGAGCATGAGGTTGCGCACATTCAGCAGCGTATCGCGGCCTTGGCCGGAGCGGTCCAGCAGCCGGAAATCGAATCCGCCGACCGCGCCCAGCTCGGGGATTGGTGGAGGATTCACCGCGAAGATGATGGCCTCCTTGATGCGCATGAACGTTCCCATCGCCCGGCCGATCATGCCCTGCGCCGAGTGTTCATGTCCCTTCCGCTCATCCCAGTCCTTGAGCCGCGTGAAGACGAGCGCCGCGTTCTGTCCACGGCCGAAGAAGGAAAAACCCACCACGCCGATGACCTTCTCCACTTCCGGCTGTTTCAAGTAGAACTGCTCCGCCTGGGAGAGCACTTCCACCGTGCGCTCCTGGGTTGCGCCGGCGGGCAGTTGCACCAGCGTAATGAAATAGCCCTGGTCCTCGTCCGGCAGGAAGCTGCCGGGAATCAGGGTGAACAGCCAACCGGTGGCGACCACGATGGCGAGATAGATCACTATCCAGCGACCGGTGCGGGCGAGGATGCGCGCCGTGATTCCGCGATAACCGGAAACGACCCGGCCGAAAAAAAGGTTGAACTTACGCTTTTCGTCTTTTTCCGCTTCGCCCGGTTTGAGCAACGTCGCGCACATGGCGGGCGTGAGGGACAGCGCCATCAGCACCGAGAACGCCATGGTGAGAATCAAGGTCGCGGCGAACTGGCGGTAGATGGCGCCCACGGAGCCGCCGAAGAACAGCATCGGCATGAACACGGCGGAGAGCACGACGGAGATACCGAGGATCGCGCCGAGGATCTGGTCCATGGCCTTGAGCGTGGCCTCCAGCGGCGGCAGTTGCTCCTCGCGCATGATGCGCTCCACGTTTTCCACCACCACGATGGCATCGTCCACCAGGATGCCGATCGCGAGCACCATGGCGAACAGGGTCAGCACGTTGATGGAAAAACCGAAGGCATAGAGCCCCGCCGTGGCGCCGGCCAGCGCCACCGGCACCACCACGGCGGGGATCAGGGTGGTGCGCCAATGCCCGAGGAACACGTACATCACGATGAACACCAGCACCATGGCCATGGCCAGGGTCTTCACCACCTCGGTGATGGAAATCTCCACAAACCGGGAGGTGTCGTAGGGCACGGCCCAGTCGACTCCCTGAGGGAAGAAGCGGGCGAGATCCGCCATGCGCGACTTCACCGCCCTGGCCACGTCCAGCGCGTTGGCGCCGGGCGCGACGCGCACCGCGATGGCGGCGATCGGTTGGCCGTTCATTCGGGCGTAGCGGTCGTAACTGTCGCCGCCGAGTTCCACGCGCGCCACGTCTCTCACCTTCACGGTGGCCCCATTGGCAAGCTCCCGTATTACCACGTTGCCGAATTCTTCGGGGGTGGAAAGGCGGCCGCGCGTGACGATGACGGCGTTCACCTGGGCGCCTGGCGCGCTCGGCGCCTGGTTGAGCTCGCCGGTGGCGAGTTGCACGCTCTGGGCCTGCAAGGCCCGTTTCACGTCGGCGGGTGTCAGGCCATAGGCGATGAGTTGCTCCGGCTTGAGCCAGATGCGCATGGAGTATTCGGTGCCGAACAAGATGGCCTCGCCCACGCCGGGCACGCGACGCAGCGCGTCGAGCACGTTGGCCGCCGCGAAGCTGCCGAGGTCGATAAAGTTGCGATTACGGTCTTTGGAATAGATAGCGACGAACAGAAGATAGTTGCGCTGCGGCTTCGTCACCGGCACGCCGAGTCGCCGCACGTCCTCCGGGAGTCGCGCCTCGACGCGCTTGTATCGGTTCTGGGCTTCCACGGAGGAGATATCGATGTTGGTGCCCGGATCGAAGGTGAGCGTCAGCGTGCCCGCGCCCAGTTCTGAAGCCGCTTCCATATAAAGGAGATGCTCGATGCCGTTCATCTCCTGCTCGATCAGCTTGATGACCGTGTCTTCGATCACCTGGGCGGAGGCGCCGGGATAATTCACGTTGAAGGCGATCTGGGGCGGAGCCACCGCAGGATACTGGGCCACCGGCAGATTCCTGAGTGCAATGACGCCCACGAGCAAAATCAGGATGGCGATGACCCAGGCGAAGATGGGCCGATGGATGAAGAAGCGGGCCATGTCAGCTGCCCGGCTTCAGCGGTACCGGTTTCACCACCGCGCCCGGCTGGACCTTCTGCACGCCGTTCACGATGAGGGTCTCGTCGCCCTTGAGGCCGTCTTCGATGACGAAGTCCGTGCCCGCCATGGCCCCGACTTTCACCGGGCGCGGCATGACTTTGTTCTCCGGTCCCACCAGCAGTACGTATTGGCTCTCGGGCCCGGAAAGCACCGTTCGCTGTGGCACCGCGATCACGCCCTCCGCCACCGCCAGCGGCAGCCTCACTCGAACAAACGTGCCGGGAAGCAACAGACGTTCGGGGTTGGGAAATTCCGCTTTCAGCACGACGGAGCCGGTGGTGGGATCCACGCTCATGTCGCTGAAGATGAGCCGTCCTTTCTTAGGATAGGGCTGCCCGTCATCCATAATAAGTTCCACGACCTGGCTTTCCGATACTTTCAACGATCCCGCGGCGAGCGCGCTCTTGAGGCGCAACACTTCGGCATTGGGCTGAGTGAAGAGCACCTGCGCCGGCTCCAACTGCTCGATGACGGCAAGCAGAGTCGCTTCTCCCCGGCCCACGAGGGCGCCTTCGGTTACGAGCGCGCGGCCGATGCGGCCGGAGATGGGCGCGGGCACGGTGGTGTTTTCCAGATCCAGCCGGGCACGCGCGAGTTGGGCCTGGGCCTGTTTGAGCGCGGCGCGGGCCAGATCCACTTCCTGCTGGCTCACCGCCTTGATGGGCAATAGCGACACCACGCGAGAGAAGTTGAGCTTTTTTACCTCCACGTCGGATTCCGCCGCCTGCGCGGCGGTGCGGTAGGTGCGGTCATCCAACCGGAACAGCGGCTCGCCTGCGCGCACGTCGCTGCCTTCCTCGAACAGACGCTTTTCCACGATGCCTTCGACGCGCGCCCGAACTTGCGCGGTACGCACGGCGGTCACTCTTCCCGGCAGCTCCCGGGTGAGTGTCGCGGCGCGGCGAGCTACCTGGATGACGTCGACTTCCGGCGGTGGCATGGCGCCCGCGGCTCCGGGACCCGCGGCGGCGCTCTTGTCATCCGGACTGCAGGCGGCGAGCAGGGACAGAAATAAAAACAGGGGGAGACGTTTCATGGCGTGTCCTTTTCGGGAGCAAAGGCGCGCAGGAAGCAATCCACCACCTGCGCAGTTTTCTTGGGCTTAAGTAAATCCGTTTGCAGATTCATGAGGCCGCGCAGGCGGTCGAAATCCGCCAGCATGGCCGCCAACATCTCGGCGGCAAAATCGGGGTCATCCCGTTTCAACTGCCCTTCTTTCATGGCCCGCGCGAGATACTCGGCGAGGCGCTTGCGAGTAGTCTGCGGCCCCTGGCGGAAGAACTGTTTCGCCAGCGCCGGGAAACGCGGCGCCTCCGCCATCAGCGTCCGGAAAATCGCGATGCCCTCGGAGCTCAGAACCTTTGCCCGGTAGGCTTTGCCGAAACCCAACAGCGTAGCCCGCACATCGCCGTCTCGATCCAGCGTCACCAGTACCGACTGGATGATATGACGCACCGCTTCGGCAAACAGCACGTCCTTGCTGGGGAAATAGTTGTACAGCGTCTGCCGCGCCACGTGGGCACGGGCGGCGAGGCGGTCGATGCTCACCTTGTAACCCTCTTCGCGGAAGGCGTCGCAAGCGGCTTCCAGCAGACGCTGCCGGATGTCTTGGGGCGTTTCAACGACGGTGGACATAGGGGCTAAGCGGAAATTCGTCTTGTTAGACTGTATAGTCTATTTGTCCGGGATGACGCACACAAGTTCAGAATGGACCAAGATGGCTAATCCCGTATACGGTATATGTGAATCGAGAATTCGAAGATCGCCGTCTCCGCCCGGTAAAACCGATTGGCCATGGGTTTGCGGCGGAAAAATGTCAGATAAATTCAGGACTTGAATATCTGATTTGAGAAAAGCTTTCGAGCGCTTTGGTTCAAATCCGGACCGTCAGTTAACGGCCAAAACGGTCATTCATCGATAATAGAACAAGGATCAATCGAGTCTGACCCTATCGACTGCGCGGCACAGAGCCATAAATCGTCACCGGCTGGCCAAAGAGATCGGCGTGTCGCAGCGCCGTAGCGGCGAGATCGTGGCCGGCAAACGCGCGATCACCGCCGACATCGATTTGCGGCTGTGTCGTTTCTTCGGACTGTCGGACGGCTGGTGGTTGCGCCTGCAAGCGGACTGCGACACCGAGCTGGCCAAGGACGCGTTGGCCAAGACTTTAGCCAAGATCAAGCCGTGGCCGCACACGAAACGCGCGGCGTAACCTCTATTCCCCAAAAGCAATAAAATTAAAAAATCATCTTCTTCGAAACGATCCAGGGCTGATTGGCCGCGCGTCAAGGCGATGAAAGACAAGCGCAGTGAATCGGAGGTCAGAGAACAATTATTTCGAATATTAGCGGTAATTGTTCTCTGACCCCGTTTTTGTTCGTTTTTGTTTTGGACCCCGGGCGACTCAGTAGCGCCCGTGGGTCCTGGTCACGTAATCGGTGAGCTGCTGCGTCTCCTGGTTCATGCGCAGCAGGTTGGCGTGCGTGATGCGGTACATCGCGCGCATGACCTTGTAGACGATGCGCGGGTGGCTGTCGATGAGAGTCTCGAACCGATCGGGCTCGAGCGCGTACACCGTGGCCGGCCCGATGGCGCGCAGGGTGATGCGGCGCGGCATGGCATCGATGAACGAGCGAGCGCCGGCACACTCGCCCTTGTTCATCAGATAGGCGACCTGCTCATTGCCGTCGCGGACGTTGCTCACGGAGAGCTGGCCCGCCACCAGCATGAACAGGGTGCGTTCAGGACCGCCTTCGCGCACGAGCATCTCGCCATCGTTCAGCGTGCGGCAGGTCATCAGGGCGGCCAGGGCCTGGGCCTCGGGTTTGTCGAGTTCATCGCCGAGTGCGGAGGCGCGCACGAGATCGGCTTGCACTGTCTGGTTCATGGATTGGATCCTCCGTTAACAAGAAAGTAGTTGCCGTATCGCGCTACGCTGAGCGAGGCGTGCCGTAGCATTATTCTACTGCCGTTGCCCCGAGATGGGTGGACCAGAATTAAATTCTCCTAGTATCTTGGTCAACGCGAAACCAGGGTTAGAGAACAATTACCGCTAATATTAGAAACAATTATTCTCTAACCCTGGTTTTCTGCAACTTCATTTCCCGGTGATGTTAAAACACTCATTCCAGCTTATCAATAAAGCGATAGACGGCGATTAGAATTCCGAATCCGATATACAGCCCAAACAAAGCAACAAGCATCAGCTTCGCCATCGAGAAACTTACTATTTTGCTTACCAATAGAAAAATAATCGCGCCAACGAGACCAACAAACGAGGCAGCGATACCTGCGACGGCAATTAACGTTCCTCTTTTTGGCATGGATTATGCCGCCTTCGTTGATGTCGCCTAACGCCTTTTTATCCGGCGCGGGACACGAACACAACAGCTTGGATCAAGGGGTCAGTGTACTTGAAATATAAAGCTAACCCTACTTTTCAATTGCTCTGCCCCCCTTGATTCCAACCCATTGATTTCCTCATCTCGACGTTGGCAGTAAACTGAAATCCTCCCTGATGAATCTGACAGAAAAATCGAACCAGTCATCTGGACGAAGCTGATAACTACCGCCGAAGAGGAAAACATCAGATGGAGCCAGCGAAGGAGTTCGAGATGAAGCCATCCGGCCGTGTGTCGCTCTACCCGATTCTGGCGATCAACTTCGTCGGCACGCTCGGGTTCAGCATCGTGCTGCCGTTTCTGGTCTATCTCGTCACCAGGCTCGGCGGGAACGCGCTCATCTATGGCGTCATGGGGGCGACCTTCTCTTTCTTCCAACTGCTGGGCGCGCCGGTGCTGGGGCGCTGGTCGGATCGCTACGGGCGGCGGCGCATCCTGCTTCTGAGTCAGGTCGGGACCCTCGTCTCCTGGGGAATATTCCTGGTGGCGCTGTGGCTTCCGGTCCGCTCCCTGCTCGAAGTGCATTCCGCACTGTTCGGCGCGTTCACGCTCACGCTGCCACTTATGGTACTTTTTTTCGCGCGGGCGCTGGACGGGATCACCGGCGGCAACGTGTCGGTCGCGAATGCTTACCTGGCGGACATCAGCGACGACAGCAACCGCAGCGCCAACTTCGGCAAGATGGCGGTGTCGGCGAACCTCGGATTTATTTTGGGGCCAGCGATCGCCGGCGCGCTCGGTGCGACGGTCGTGGGAGAGACGCTGCCGGTCCTGGCCGCTTTCGTCATCTCGGCGGTCGCCGTCCTGATGATCGCCTTGTGGCTCCCGGACACCGATCCCTGCCTGTTGCGCACCGACCCGGAGGAAGTCAGCGTGCGCAAAGTCCTTGGCCAGGACCACAAGGCCTGCTTTCGGCTGACGGGCGCGCCCAAACTGTCTATCGTCGAGATACTGGCGTTGCCGTCAGTGGGACTGCTGCTCGCGCTGTACTTTCTGGTGTTCCTCGCCTTTAACCTGTTCTACGTCAGCTTTCCCGTGTACGCGGCGACCGGCATTCACTGGTCGATTACCGAAACCGGCGTGTTTTTTTCGGCCATGAGTTTCATGCTGGTGCTGGTGCAGGGTCCGGTATTGAAGCGCGCCGCGAAAATCTGGTCCGACCGTATCCTGGTTCTGGGTGGCAGCCTGGTGCTGGCCGCCAGCTTCCCGTTTTTCAGTTCGGCCAATACCGCGACACTCTACGTCGGCACGGCCCTGCTCGCTCTCGG
>NZ_JBGQKW010000071.1:0-14188 GCF_041499725.1 Sulfuricaulis sp. | reverse complement strand
CGGATGGGAAGCGCACAGGCAACGATCGGCATCGTGGAATTTTCCGATTACCAGTGCCCCTACTGCCGTGGTTTTCACGACCAGATTTTTCCCCGGCTCAAAAAGGAATACGTGGACACCGGCATCGCGCAATTCATCCACAAGGACCTTCCCCTGAAGTCGATTCATCCGCAGGCGTTGGCCGCCGCGCTGGCCGCCGACTGCGCCGGTGCGCAGCAACGCTTCTGGCCGATGCATGAGGCCTTGTATGCGAATAACGGGCGGCTGGCCCCCGAGCTTTACCCGCAGCTTGGGCGCGAACTCGGTCTGGATGAAGCAAAATTCACGGCTTGTCTTGGTGACGCCTCGCGCGAACATGTCATCATGCGCGATGTTGTCGAAGCGCGCGGGCTGGGCATAACCGGCACCCCGTCATTCGTGATCGGAAAAATCCAGGGGGATGTGCTGACCGTGGCGCGCCTGGCCAAGGGTGCGCCGAGCTTCAAGGACTTCGCGCAGGAAATCGAGAAATTGCGCAAGACGATGGATTCCGACGCTACACCACAAACAAAATAACCGCATAGCGCGCCGCCTTGCCGGCGCCGATGAAAAGCGTCGCCAGCCAGCCATTCATGCGCAGCCAGCCGGCCGCGAAGCACAAGGGATCTCCGACGATCGGGAGCCACGACAACAGCAACAGCGGGCTGCCCCATTTTTTCAGCTGAGCGATCGCGCGTTGCTGGCTGGCTTGGCGCGGCTGATCCAGCGGGTAGCGCTTCGCCAGCAGCCATCCGAGCAGCCAGGTGCTCATGCCGCCGAGCGTATTGCCCAGCGTCGCCACCCCCAGCAGCGTTCCGGGGCTGTAATGGTGACCATGCCCCAGCGCCGCCAGCACCACTTCGGACCCGCCCGGGAACAGCGTGGCGGACACGAAGGCGCTGACGAAAAGACCCCAGAGACTCAGGTCATCCACGGCGATTCGGCGGGCGAAAGATCATTTCCCCATCATGCCATGCTTTATATAATGAACGAACGAATTCAGGTGACTTTCTGATGGCAGGTAATAATTCCGGTCCGCGCAAACCGTCCGGGCAACTCGACGGCAAAAAACTCGACGACGTCGTCGCGAAAGCGCATAAGCAGCGCGATACGCGCCTGGCAGGCTACCGCGAGCAGTCGCTCAAGATCCATCCCTGGGTCTGCGGACGCTGTGGGCGCAGCTTCACGCGCGAGAACCTGCACGAGCTTACCGTGCACCACAAGGACCACAACCACGACAACAACCCGTCCGACGGCAGCAACTGGGAGAACCTGTGCGTTTACTGTCACGACAACGAACATCAGCGTTTCGCGTACCTGGTGCGCGGCGAGGGATTTATGCCCGAAGCAGACAAGAAAAAACCGGCGACCCACAATCCCTTCGCCGGTCTCAGGGATAAATTGAAAAACAGGTAGGCCGGACGCGCATGAACACCTTCCAGATCATTGACCGCGATTTTCTCGAGCGGGTTTCGTCCCAGGCAAAAGCATCGCCGCGCCGGCGCCGGAATCACAATTTTCACGCCTCGGAAAGCGACACCTGCAACCGGCTCCTGAACGCGATCGAGCCCGATTCCTATATCCAGCCACATTGTCACCACGAGACCGCCAAGGATGAAACGCTGATCGTCGTGCGCGGCCGCCTCGGCGTGATCTTTTTCGATGAGCGCGGCGCGGTGAGCGCCACGGCGATGCTGGCGCCGGCGAGCGAGTCAGTCGGCGTGAACATTCCGCACGGCATGTATCACACGCTCGTGGCGCTCGAGCCGGGGAGCGTGTTTTTCGAGGCCAAGGCCGGCCCCTATGCGCCGCTCACGCCGCGGGAAAAAGCGCCGTGGGCGCCGGCGGAAGGCGAGCCGGGCGCGTCCTCTTACCTGGCGGATTTAAAGCGTCTGTTTGTCTGAAGCTGGCGGTCGTTAATGTCGCGTCGGTGGCATTCTTGCTTTGTGCCGTTGTCGCTTTTTTGACTTCTCGGGTGCGCCAAGCAGCCGTATGAATTTCCCTGCCGGGCGCGCGTGATCCCTATCTTGACAGGGATATCCTCAAAGAACCCGTTCGCAAGCCGCCGTTTGACCTTGGTCAAGTGCATTCCGTCATGGAGCGGTTACTTAGAGCAGGAAGATTTCAGCACAAAGGCTGGAATCGTGACACAAGAGATTCAAGAGACATGACGCTTTCAACCAGTCAAGAGGAAACAGCATGACAACGAAAAAAAGCGTTACGATTTATTGGGCGATCATCGGACTTCTGCTGCTCACCATCGTCGGACTGGTCCTGAAGTTCGTGGTGCTGGGTCGCACCGGGGCGGCGGCCGACGGCCGGGTGACGATCCTTCTCGAACCGTCCGAACGCGCCGTGGTGCTGAACGAGATGCGCCAGTTTCTCGTCGGCATCCAGGGCATGCTCGCGGCGGCCGATCGCGGTGACGCGGCCGCGATTGCGAAAATCGCGCGGCCATTGGGGATGGCGGCGGCGCACAACGTGCCCGCCGGGCTGGCGGCCAAACTCCCGCTGGAATTCAAGACGCTGGGCCACGGCGTGCACGAGGATTTCGATCGTATCGCCATGGACGCCGAGGCCATGAACGATGCCCGGCTTTCGCTGCACCAGCTGGGCGAGACCATGAAAAAATGCGTTGCGTGTCACGCCACGTACCAGATCGCGGCTACACCCGTTGCCGTCCGGTAACCGTCGGAATTCCACACCGCCATTGTTGGGAATTTTCCGTGCCGCCCGCGGCATGCCCCGCCGCGCCGGCTGATCTTTGATCTGTGTCAAGCGCGCCGACGGCGTCTGTGTCTATGATTCAGCTTTTTCCAGAGAGACATGTGACGTGTCCAACCAGCGCACTTCAGCCATCAGGACACTGCCGGCGCAAACCATCGGTTATACGCTGCGCGACAGTCGTTACCTGAACATCACCAACCGCTGCACGTTGCGTTGCGAGTTTTGTCCGAAATTCAACGGCATGTGGGCGGTGCAGGATTACCAGCTGCGCCTGGACCACGATCCGACGCTCGCGGAGATCATCGCGGCGGCGGGAAATCCGGAGGATTACCGGGAGATCGTGTTCTGCGGCCTGGGCGAACCGACGCTGCGGTTGTACACGCTGCTCGATGCCGCCACGCGCTTGCGGCATCGCGCCAAACGCATCCGGATGAATACCGACGGCCTGGCCAATCTGGTGTACGGACGCGACGTGACGCCGGACATGGAAGGCCTGATCGACGCGCTGTCGGTGTCGCTCAATGCCCAGGACGCCGAGACCTACAACCTTCATTGCCGCCCCAAGCTCCCCGGGGCTTACGAGGCGATGCTGGATTTCGTGAAGTGCGCGCGCGAGTTCGTGCCGGAAATTACTCTTACGGCCATCGACGGGTTGCCGGGAGTCGATATGGCCGCGTGTGAAAAAATCGCTCAAAGACTCAGGGTGGGCTTTCGCCGTCGCGTGCTCGACGTGGTGGGCTAAAAGCAACAAGCAACCGCAGATAGAAGTGGCGCAGGGATGCGCCGATTACGGAGCTAAGGATGCAAACGCAGATGAACACAGATCAAAAGAAAATACGAATCCGCTTGCGGTCTTTTTTTATCCGCGTTTATCTGAGTTCATCCGCGGCTTCGCTTTTTTCTTAGATACGTCATGGAGCTTGTCTGCCCCGCGGGGAGCATGACGGCGCTCAAGGCGGCCGTGGATAACGGCGCCGACGCCGTTTACATGGGCTTCCGTGACGGCACCAACGCGCGCAATTTCCCCGGTCTCAATTTCGATCTCAACGAAGCGCGCCAGGGCATTGCCTATGCGCGCAACCGACATGCGCGCGTGTTTCTGGCGATCAATACCTACCCGCGCCCGCACCAGTGGGGAAAGTGGTGTGTTGCCGTGGATCAGGCGGCGAGTCTCGGCGTCGACGCGCTGATCCTCGCCGATCCCGGGCTCATGGATTACTGTGCCCAGACCCATCCCGACCTGAGGCTGCATCTGTCGGTGCAGGGTTCGGCCACCAACCACGAGGCCATCGATTTTTACGTGCGGCATTTCGGCGTGCAACGCGTGGTGCTGCCGCGCGTGCTGTCGCTGACGCAGGTGCAGAATGTCATGAAGCGCGTGAACGCGGAGGTGGAAGTATTCGGTTACGGGAGCCTGTGCGTGATGGTCGAGGGGCGCTGCATCCTGTCGTCCTACGTCACCGGCGATTCGCCGAATTCGAGCGGCGTCTGTTCGCCGGCGAAAGCCGTCAAGTGGGAAGAGTCGGCCAGCGGCCGACGCTCGCGGCTGAACGGCGTGCTGATCGATGTGTACGCGCCCGAGGAACCCGCCGGCTATCCGACGCTGTGCAAGGGACGGTTCGAAGTCGGCGGTAAGGTGTACTACGCCATGGAAGAGCCGACCAGTCTCAACGTGCTCGATATTCTCCCGGATCTGTTCCGCGCCGGCGTGACCGCGATCAAGGTCGAAGGCCGTCAGCGCAGCCCGACCTATGTGGCGCAGGTCACGCGCACGTTGCGCGAGGCCATTGACGCCTGCGCCGCCGGGCCGGAGAAATTTTCTCCCAAAGGTGCCTGGGTCGAGCAACTCGACAAGATCGCCGAAGGGCGCTGCCACACGCTCGGCGCGTATACCCGGCCATGGCAATAAAAAATTTCGGATTTCGGATTTTAAATTTCAGATTCCAATCAGAAGTTAGTAATTATTACTTATGAAAATTTCCCTCGGACCCATTCCGTATTTATGGGAGCGTGAGCGCGTATTCGATTTTTATACGCGCGTTCTCGAGGCGCCGGTGGACATCGTTTATCTCGGCGAAACGGTCTGTTCCAAGCGCCGTGCGCTGCGGCTGCCGGATTGGCTGGACATTGCCGAACGCCTTACCGCCGCCGACAAGGAGGCGGTGCTGTCGACGCTCACGCTCATCGAGGCCGAATCGGAAGCCGCCTATATGCGCACCGTCGCGGAGAACGGGCGCTTCGCGGTCGAGGCCAATGATATGGCCGCGGTCAACATGCTGGAGGGCGTGACGCCGTTTGTTGTCGGTCCCCACATCAACGTCTACAACAGCCGCGCGCTGGCGCTGATGGCGCGCGCCGGCGCCAAGCGCTGGGTCATGCCGATGGAGCTGGATCGCGACACGCTGGCCGCGCTCCAGGCGCAGCGTCCCGCGGGGATGGAGACCGAGGTATTCGTCTTTGGCCGCCTGCCGCTGTCTTTCTCCGCGCGTTGTTTCACCGCCCGCGCGCATAATCTGTCCAAGGATGAATGCGGATTCCGCTGCGCCGATTATCCCGATGGTATGCCGCTGTGCACGCGCGAGGGCCAGTCGTTTCTCAGCCTCAACGGCATCCAGGTGCAGTCGGGCGAGACATACAATCTGGTGAACGAAATCAGCGAACTTCGGGCGCTCGAGGTGGATGTCTTGCGGCTTTCGCCGCAGGCGCAGGGGATGTTCGAGATCATGGACGCGTTCCGTAGCGTCACGGATGGGAATCGGGAATCGTCCGCGGCCGCCGCGATGCTCGAACCATACCAGGCGTTCGGACCTTGCGACGGCTACTGGTATGGTGCCCCCGGAATGAATCGGGTGCATGCATGACCACGCGCGCTGGCCTTGTGGTGGATACCGGACTGCGATCCGGCCCGGAGAATATCCGGCTCGACCGCGAGCAATGGCGCGCGGCGCAGGAGGCGGAAACGCCTGTCTGCCACGTGCGGTTCCATCGTTATCGTCCCAGCGCTGCGCTCGGCGCCTTTGAAACCGCGGGCCACGCCTTGCATGCGGAATGCTGCCGTAGCCACGGTATCGATATCGTGCGGCGCGTCAGCGGCGGTGAAGCGGTTTACCTCGATGCTGATCAATTGTGCTGGACGCTGACGCTTGCGCATCCGATCGCCTGGGGTGAAATGCGTCTCGCGCAATGGATGGCGCGGTTGGGCGATAGCGTGGCAGGGGGCTTGCGCCGGGCGGGCGTGCACGCCAGCTTTGTTCCGCCGAATGACATCGAAGCAGAAGGGCGCAAGCTGGCTTCGTGTTTCCTCGCGCTGTCCGATTCCGCGCTGTTGTTTCAGGGCGGCATTCTGCTGGGTTTCGATACGGAAACCATGATGAAAGCTCTGCGCGTGCCGACCGAAAAGCTCTCGCTGGACGGTATTCGTAGCGCGCGCCAGCGCTTTGCAACCTTAGGCGACGGTAGCGCCGGCCCCGAGATCTCCACGATCGAACAGCATCTGCTCGACAGTTGGGCGGAGCAGCTGGGTGTTGAGTTCGGTCCGAAGGTGAATTTGGCGCAGGCGCCGGTAACCGACGCTGACAATCATGTGGTGCCCGCTGAGAATTGGAACGCCGAAACCGATTCCTGGCATCTGGCGTGGATGAAAACCCCGGGCGGACTTCTGTATGCTCGCCTGCGCCTGAACAGTGACGGTGACGTTTTGCAGCAGGTTGAATTCGCCGGAGGCGTGCAGGCATATCCCGCATATTTGTTCACGTCGCTCGCCTCCTGGCTTGCCAAGACCCGGGTCGCATGGCTCGAGGACCGATTTAACGATTTTTTCCGCACGTATCCGCACGACCTGCTGGGCTTCACCGCCGAAGACATACGGCACGTGCTGAATCTGGCGCTCGATCGATATGCGCAACAGGTGCAGTTTGTGTTGACCAGCGAGCAGGCCAACACGCTCATGGTGCATGCGCCGCCGCCACAGGAAGCGGCGGATATTGTGCGCGTGGCGAGCGTGATGCTGGTGCCGTACTGCGCCAAGCCTTCCTGGTGCGAGTGGCGGCATAGCGACGAGTGTCCGGACTGCGGCCTGTGCGAGGTGGGGGAAGCTTATCGCCTCGCGCGCGAACGCGGCATGCGCGTCGTCACCATCACCCATTTCGAACATTTGCAGACAACGCTCGGCAAATTGCGCGCCGCGGGGGTACGTTCATACGTCGGTATGTGCTGCCGGACTTTTTTCATCAAACGCGAGTACGCTTTCCGCGAAGCGGGCATTCCCGCCGTGCTCATGGATATCACGGGCACCAACTGCTGCGAACTGCAACAGGAAGATCTGGCCTACGCGGGAAAATTCCAGGCCGAGACGCGCCTGAATCTGGATGTGCTGCGAAAAGTGATGCAGCGCGTACCGCCGGTAATGGAAAGAATGGGTTAACGCGCCGTAAGGTGCTGACCAACGGTGCGCCGGAGAAACGCAAAGGCCGCGCCGCCGAGCGTTTCGCCCAGCACGGCGCGGAAATGCGATTCCCAGTCGTAATCGAGCGCATCCAGCAGATTCTTGATGTGCACGCCGGTTTCGGTGTCACCCTCGATGCACAGGCGGCGGCTGAAAAAGAGCGTATCTGGGTCTTCGCGCCGGGTGGCGAGCAGCCAGAAATCCTGCACCGTGCCGCTGATGCGGACATCGGCGTGGCCCGGCGCGGCGGGTTGCAAACGCCCGTGCCCGATCCGGAAATGAATCTCGCTCGACGCATCCTTGATATGAATGCACACGGTTTTGCCGTCGATCTCCGGGAGTCGTGTCGCGACCGGCTGGCCGCGCAGCAGGTGATTGAACACGCGTGCCAGCACCTCGGCGTGTACCGCGCCGGGAATGATTCGCAGCGGCAGAAGCAGGGGGTGGGGCAGCATGCCTGTCCGGATGTATGAGGTGGCCGTCTTTATATCAGGTCCCAATGTCGCGCGATATTGATCTGGATCAAGTCATGCGCGCCGTCCGCGTCCTATCGTGAGCGCTCCATGAAATACAAGAATCTGCGTGATTTCATCGCGCACCTGGAAAACCTGGGCGAACTCAAGCGCGTCACCGCGTCGGTGGACCCGCGCCTCGAGATCACCGAGGTATGTTGCCGCACGCTGCGCGCCGGCGGTCCGGCGTTGCTGTTTGAAAAACCGGGTAGCTTCGATATTCCGCTGCTCGGCAATCTCTTTGGCACCACGCGCCGCGTGGCGCTCGCCATGGGGCACGAGTCCATCGAGGAACTGCGCGAGGTCGGCAAGCTGCTTTCCTTTTTGAAGGAGCCGCAACTACCGCGCGGGATCGGCGATGTCATGGAAAAACTCCCGGGCTTCAAGCAGCTTTTTCACGTGTTACCGCGCGTGGTGAACGACGCGCCGTGCCGACAGCATGTCATCGAAGGCGCGGACGTGGACTTGTCCATGCTGCCCATCCAGACCTGCTGGCCGGAAGACGCCGGCCCGCTGATTACTTTCGGACTTGTCATCACCAAAGGGCCGTACAAGGAGCGCGAGAACATCGGCATTTACCGTCAGCAGGTGATCGCGAGGAACAAGGTGATCATGCGCTGGCTGCCTCATCGCGGCGGCGCCATCGATTTCCGCGAGTGGAAGGAGGCGCATCCGGGTCGGCGTTTTCCCGTGGCGGTCGTCATCGGGGCCGACCCCGCGACGCTGGTCGCGGCCGTCACCCCCATCCCCGACACGCTCTCGGAATTCCAGTACGCGGGACTGCTGCGCGGAGCGCGTAGCGAGGTGGTGGCGTGTCACAACGGCGCGCTGCACGTTCCGGCCTCGGCCGAGATGGTGCTGGAAGGCTATATCGAACCGGACGAAGAGGCGCTCGAGGGGCCGTTCGGCGATCACACCGGTTATTACAATTCGCAGGAAAAATTCCCGGTGTTCACCATCGAGCGCATCACGCATCGTGACCAGCCCATCTATCACAGCGCCTACATGGGGCGTTCGCCGTATGACGAACCGTCGGTGCTGGCGATGGCGCTCAATGAAGTGTTCATTCCTTTATTGCAGAAACAGTTTCCGGAGATTGTGGATTTCTACCTGCCGCCCGAGGGCTGTTCCTACCGCGTGGCCTGCGTGAGCATCAAGAAACGCTACGCCGGTCACGCCAAGCGCATCATGTTCGGCGTGTGGTCGTATCTGCGCCAGTTCACCTACACCAAGTTCGTGATCGTCACGGATGACGACATCAACGTGCGCGACTGGAAAGAAGTCATCTGGGCCATGACCACGCGCATGGACCCGGTGCGCGACACGCTGCTGGTGGACAACACGCCGATCGATTATCTGGATTTCGCGAGCCCGGTCTCGGGCCTGGGCGGCAAGATGGGTCTCGACGCCACCAGCAAGTGGCCGGGGGAAACCAGTCGCCAGTGGGGCAGGCCCCTCGCCATGAGTGCGGAGGTGAAACAGCGTGTTGACGCGCTGTGGCGCCAGCTCGGAATAGACGAAACCCCTCAAGTTCGTCTGTGAATCCGGTCAAGCTGGGCACTCATCCGCTCGGGCCCTTTCGTTTTATATTAGCAATGGATGTATTATTGATACAGGTTATGGCTATTCCTATGTGACGAGCGTTTCGTTTTATTAAGAACTTTGTTTACTTCGCAGGATTGACGCTTGAATCATCAGATCATTTTTGATGCCGAACTGCTCCGCCGCTACGACAAGAGCGGACCACGCTATACCTCGTATCCGACGGCGGTGCAGTTCCACACCGACTTCAACGAAACGGATTATCGCGCGTGGGCGAAACGCAGCAACGAAACGGCAAAGCCGCGTCCGCTGTCGCTGTATTTCCACCTGCCATTCTGCGACACCGTCTGCTTTTATTGTGCCTGTAATAAGGTTGTGACCAAGGATCGCAAGCGCGCCTCGCCCTATCTCGGCCGACTGCATCGCGAAATCGCCATGCAAGGAGAGCTTTTCGACCGTGCGCGTATCGTGGAACAGTTGCACTGGGGCGGCGGAACGCCGACCTTCATCAGCCACGAGGAAATCCAGGAGCTGATGAACGTCACGCGTGAGCATTTCCGGCTGCGCGACGACGATCTGGGTGAGTACGGCATCGAGGTCGATCCACGCGAGGTGCGGCCGGAGACGCTCGCGCTGCTGCGGAGCGTCGGTTTCAATCGCCTGAGCATGGGGGTGCAGGACTTCGAGCCGGTCGTGCAGAAGGCGGTAAACCGCATCCAGAGCGAGGCCGAAACCTTCGCCGTGCTCAACGAGGCGCGCGCACTGGGTTTCCGCTCCGTCAGCATGGATCTCATCTACGGGCTGCCGCACCAGACCGTGGAGAGTTTTGGACGCACCCTCGACAAGATCATCGGCGCCGGCCCGGACCGGCTGTCGGTGTTCAACTACGCGCACCTGCCGGAAATGTTCAAGCCGCAGCGACGGATTCGCGCGGAAGACCTGCCGAGCCCGCAGGAGAAGCTCAATATCCTGCAACTTACCATCGAAAGCCTGACGCAGGCCGGCTATGTGTATATTGGCATGGATCATTTCGCGCGCCCCGACGACGAGCTGGCGGTGGCGCAGCGCAACGGGACGCTGTACCGGAATTTCCAGGGCTACTCGACGCACGCCGAATGCGATCTGGTCGCCATGGGTATGACCGCGATCGGCATGGTCGGCGATTGCTACAGCCAGAATCAGAAAACGATGGATGATTATTTTGCCGCGCTCGACACCGGCCATCTGCCGGTGATGCGCGGCATCACGCTCGATGAGGATGACAAGTTACGACGCGCGATCATCACGCAGCTTATTTGCCACTTCGCGCTCGACATGACTGTCGTCGAGCACAAGCATGGCATCCGCTTTACGGACTACTTTGCCACGGAACTTATCGATCTTAAAGTTATGCAGCAGGACGGTTTGCTTGAACTGGATGGGGTATCGATCCGAGTTCTCCCGGCCGGCAAGTTGCTGATCCGTAATATCTGCATGGTGTTCGATCGTTACCTGCGCGCTAAACAGGAAAAGCGCTACTCAAAGGTGATCTGAGGAAGTACTGGTCTGCAGGGAAATGCATGCAGAGCCCATTGCTTCCAGCCATGGCTGAAACTGCCGCACAACTCCTTGTCGTTCTCCCGCAAGACGATGTACACGCCGGGCCAGTCCGGAAACAATTTTTACATAATCAATTGATACAGATGCACTGGCTACAATAGTTGCCGTCTCGTTACACTGGCCACGGGTATCAGTTCGTTTTTCGCGATAAATTAAAAGGAGGCTTTCCTATGTTGGAAGAATTCAAAAAATTCGCCATGCGCGGCAACGTCGTGGACATGGCCGTCGGTATCGTCATCGGCGCGGCGTTCGGGAAAATCGTCAGTTCGTTTGTCGGCGATGTGCTGATGCCGCCCCTGGGTCTGGCGCTGGGCGGGATGGATTTCAGCGGTTTGTTCGTCACTCTCGGCAGCGCCAGCTATCCGACCCTCGCGGCGGCCAAGGCCGCGGGGGCGCCGACGCTGAACTACGGTCTCTTCATCAACACGCTGGTTGATTTCATCATCGTCGCCTTTGCCCTGTTCCTGGTGATCAAGGCAATGAATCGTCTGAAGAAGGATGAAGCCGCTCCGGCCAAGGCACCAGACACGAAAAAATGCCCGGAATGTCTCTCGGAAATTCCACTCGCGGCCAAGCGTTGCCTGTATTGCACCTCTCCTGTCAGCCCTCGCTGAACGCCAAGGGCCGGTGACACCCTGTCCCGTCCCAACCAAGAGAAGGGGACGGGACAGGGTGTCATAACTTGTTTTCAGCTTGTCATTACTTGTTTTAATGACAAAGCATTCAATGCGACAATTCCTCCCTGTTTGAGTAGTTGACGCGGTGTATTGAACCCGTATAGTTTGAATGGGTTTATAATGAGCTTGTATAGACGCTTGTGACCAATCCTGCTAAAAAAGGCCTCCCAGCAGAAGGACAGAAGGATAGTCTTATGCAAAAAAAAGAAGCCGCAACGGTGATTAACATCTCCAGCATCAAGGCGGCCTGCAAGGATTGTACCCTGCGCGAATTGTGCCTGCCGCTGGGCCTGAGCGAGCCCGATCTCTCCGCGCTCGACAAGGTTATCAAACGCCGCCGCACACTGAAGAAGGGCGAACTGCTTTACCGCTATGGCGATCCTCTGCGTTCGCTGTATGCCATCCGCAGCGGCACGCTTAAAACCACCGGACTTATCGAAGACGGCCGGGCGCAGGTAACCGGTTTTTATCTTCCCGGCGAACTGCTCGGGATAGATGCGATCAACTCAGACGTGCATCCGTGCAGCGCCGAAGCGCTGGAAACCTCCGAAGTCTGCGAGATTCCTTTTGACGCGCTCGAAGAGTTGGCGCAGAAAGTTCATGGGTTGCAACATCAGCTGCTGCGCATCATGAGCCGTGAGATCGTGCGCGATGAAGACATGCTTATGATGCTCGGACGCATGAGTGCCGAGGAGCGGCTGGCCTCGTGTCTCATGAGTTTTTCCCGCCGCCTCGCGCGGCTCGGCAATGGCGCGGTGGAATTCAGGCTCAGCATGTCGCGCCAGGACCTGGGCGATTATCTGGGGCTGGCTCTGGAGACCGTGAGCCGCCTGCTTTCCCGTTTCCAGGAAGAGAACTTGATTAGTGTTCATGGCCGCCAGATAGTTCTGCGTGACCTCGACCGGCTGCGCGCCATGGCTGCCGGCGCGCCCCGCGAAAACAGCGCGCGCGCGTAAGCCCCGTCAACTTACGGTTTCATGGAGAGTTGACAAGCGGCGCCGCTTCCCCTAGCTTGGTCGCTCTTAATTATTACCGGACGATTCCCGATGCATCCCGACGCCGCTGATATTGCCGCGCCTGTGCCGAGTCAGATCGCAGCACTGTTTGAACTCCCGTTCAGCGACCTGATCTACCGTGCCCAGACGATGCATCGCCAGCACTTCGATCCGAACACGGTGCAGCTCTCCACGCTGCTGTCCATCAAAACCGGCGGTTGTTCGGAAGACTGCGGCTATTGTTCCCAGTCGGCGCGATTTCACACCGAGATCGAAAACCAGCCGCTGTTGTCGAAGGAAACTGTGATCGCTGCCGCCCGCGCGGCCAAGGCACGCGGCGCCACGCGCTTCTGCATGGGCGCGGCTTGGCGCGGACCGAAAGAAAAGGATCTGATACAGGTCGCGGAGATGGTCCGCGCCGTCAAGGCGCTTGGCATGGAAACTTGCGCCACGCTGGGCCTGTTGCGCGACGGGCAGGCGGAGCAGCTGGCGCAGGCGGGCCTGGATTACTACAACCATAACCTCGACACCTCGCGCGCCCACTACGACAACATCGTGCATACCCATAGTTATGATAACCGGCTGGACACCCTCACCAAGGTGCGCGCGGCCGGCCTCAAGGTCTGTTGCGGGGGTATTATGGGTATGGGGGAATCACGCGCGGACCGTGTGCAGTTTCTCGCCGAGCTGGCCGCCCTCGACCCGCCGCCGGAATCGGTGCCGATCAATCTGCTGGTGCATATCCCGGGGACCCCGTTGTCAAACAATGCTGCCCTCGATCCCATCGAGTTTGTGCGCACCGTCGCGGTCGCGCGCATCGCGATGCCGGCCTCGTTCGTACGGCTTTCCGCCGGCCGCAGCCAGATGCCGGATCATCTTCAGGCGCTGTGTTTCCTGGCCGGCGCCAATTCCATCTTCTACGGCGATAGACTGCTCACCACCCCCAATCCGGAATCCGACGCCGACCTCAAGCTGTTCGAGAAGCTGGGTATTCAGCCGCTGTCACTCGACCCGATGCCACGGCGTCAGACCGCCAAGGCCTAATCCGCTGCATGGAGCATGCCGTTCCGGCGGCTATGCTAGACCCACGTCGCGCCCGGCGTTGCGTACGCAAAAAATCAAAAAAAACGCCACACTTTAGTCATCGAACTGTGAGGAGACAGCATGCAAGACCTTCTTTCATTCAACCGAATGATCACGCCGGTTTTCATTCACGTGATCTACTGGATCGGAATCGTCGCGGTGATGCTCGCCGGGTTTGGCTTCGTTGCCGGCGGCGGAGGCATCCTCAAGGGATTACTGGCCATGGTGGTGGGAGCGATTGTCGTGCGCGTGGGTTGCGAGGTGCTGATCGTGCTGTTCCGCATCAACGATAATCTTGCAGCGATTCGAAACAGCAAGCAGATGTAAAGCATAACCGGACGGCAAGGCATACCGTCCGGATTTTTCGAGATCTAGAGCCGTGCCCGACGTCTTTTGGCGACTGCCTGATTATCCGATGTCGTTTCCGGAAACGGGACCGGGCGGATTTCAAATTCCATTTTCTCCAGATCGCCGAGCACATAGGTGGCCGGTGTGCTCACGCCGCCCACGGTGCCGGGATCGATACGCAGCGTCTCTCCACCCTTGATGTTTGCAATCCGTTCGATGACGGCGCGATGCTCGTGGCCGTTG
>NZ_JBGQKW010000070.1:0-15016 GCF_041499725.1 Sulfuricaulis sp. | reverse complement strand
GTAAGTTCACATGTCGCTGTCCAGGTGCGTGCCGCGCTGGCCGAGGCCGACGCCGTTATTATGCTGGTGGATACGCGCGAGGGAATTCATCCCGTCGATCGTGAACTTGTCACGGATCTGAGGCGGCATGGCAAACCGGTCTGGGTTGCCGTGAACAAGGCGGAAGGATACGACCCGTCCACGGCGGTGGCGGAATTTCATGCTTTCGGTCTGGGCGAGCCGATGGCGATCTCCGCCACGCACGGCGACGGCGTGGACGAGCTGATGCAACGCGTGCTGGGGGCCATGCCTGTCACCGAAGAGGCCGAGTCGGAAGAGGGCGTACCGCGCATCGCCGTGATCGGCAAACCCAACGCCGGCAAGTCCACGCTCGTCAATGCCTTGCTGGGTGAAGAGCGCGTGGTGGTCAGCGACGCGCCGGGTACCACGCGCGACAGCATCCGCGTGCCGCTGGAACGCGAAGGCCGACGTTATATTCTCATTGATACGGCCGGCGTGCGTCGCCGTTCCAAAATCGATGAGCTTCTGGAAAAGTTTTCCGTGCTCAAAACCCTTCAGGCCATCGACGAGGCAAATGTCGCGATTCTTGTCATCGACGCCAGCACCGGCGTGTCCGAACAGGATGCCTCGCTTTCCGGTTACGCACTGGAAGCCGGAAGGGCCATGGTGGTCGCCGTCAATAAATGGGATGCGGTGACGGATTCCGAGCGCACCTGGATCAAGCGCGAGTTCGAGCGCAAATTGCCGTTCCTCGAGTTCGCCCGGGTTCACTATATTTCGGCACGGGATGGCATGGGGGTGGGCGGTTTGTTTCCCTCGGTGGATGAGGCCTATGCTTCCGCCTTTCGTACCCTGACCACCCCCAAGCTTAACCGCGTCCTGCAGGACGCGGTGACGGCCACCCCACCGCCCATGGCCCGTGGCCGGCGCGCTCGTCCCAAGTATGCCCACCAGGGCGGAAAAAACCCGCCCCGGGTGGTGATCCATGGCAACCAGGTTGCCTCACTGTCCAAATCCTACCGCCGCTACCTGGCTAATACCTTCCGCAAGGCATTTCACCTGGTTGGCACACAGGTCTGGATCGATTGCCGGCAGGAAGAGAACCCCTACCAGGATAAAAAGGCTCGTGGCCGGGCTGGCCGTCGCCATTCTCCCCGTAAGCGCCCCTAAAAAATCCGTGAACTATACTCATCACTAGATTGAAACATAACGTAAAAGCAGAGACATGCCGCAGCAAGGGGTAGCGCGCTTGGATCAGGGACTCAGAGGGTAGTGTCGTGAGCGCATTTCATAAAAGTGCCCTCCGGTCCGGTTACCGGCTGGCTGAATACACCATTGAATCGGTTCTGGGCCATGGCGGCTTCGGAATCACTTATCTTGCGCGCGATACGTCGTTGGGCGCCCAGGTGGCAATCAAGGAATACCTCCCCCACGAGATCGCCAACCGGGAAAACAAGACCCAGGTATTGCCGAATCCCTCCCGTGGGGCGGTGCACGATTATCAGATTGGCCTCAAAAATTTCGTGAAGGAGGCCCGCGCTCTAGCCCGCTTCAAGCATCCTAATATTGTCCGTGTCCTGCGTTTCCTCGAGGCTAATGGGACGGCCTACATGGTCATGGAGTACGAGGAGGGGCAGAGTCTCGCGGATTATCTCAAACGCAACGGGCCTCGCCTGGATGAGCAGACCCTGTTGAAAGTGTTTATCCCGATTCTCAATGGCCTGCACGCGGTGCACGAGGCTGAGATGCTGCATCTCGACATCAAGCCGGAGAATATCTATCTGCGCAAGGATGGCAGCCCGATGCTCATTGACTTCGGCTCGGCTCGCCAGGGAGCGGTCCATCTGCAGAAAGTGGCGCTGACCCAAGGTTATGCTCCGATGGAACAATACCCCGACAAGGGTACACCGGACCCGTCGACCGATGTCTATGCCGTGGGTGCTTCCATGTACCGCTGCATCAGCGGCAAGAAGCCGGATGACGCCTTGGAACGCTATCAGGCGGTGCTCAAATACCAGGTGGATCCGCTGACTCCGGCGGTCAAGGCGGGGAAGAATGGGTATCAGAAGCCGGTGCTCGAATGTATCGACTGGGCCATGCAGGTGTATTCGCGTGATCGGCCACAATCCGCGCGCGAGCTGCAGGATGCCCTCATGGGTAAAGGCAGGTCTGGACGTCAGGCCACGACCGGTCAACCGGCCATGTTCAACCGACCGTCCGTATCCAGGGTAAAGGTATCCGCACAGGCCTCGAAGGCCATGAATGAAAAAGACCGCAGCTCGGCGGCCGTTGGTTGGATGGCAGCGGCACTGATGGTGGCCAGCCTGGCGGTGGCCGGTACCCTCTATTGGCCTGACCTTAAGGTTTATTGGGAGGAGACAGAACAGACATCCGCTCCTGCGATTCACGCCGGGACTTCAGGCAAGCCAGCAATGTCAACGGAGCGGCCAACGGGAGCGAAATCTCCTGCGGCGACATACGATGCCGTAGAAGCGCCATCCAAGCCCCACCCGATCACCCAGGCTGTATCGGCAGTTGTTCCTTCCCTGCTCGAGAAAACGCTTACCGGTCATCAGGACTGGGTGCAGTCGGTGGCGTTTGCGCCGGATGGAAAATGGTTCGCGTCGGCTGGTCTCGACAAAACTATCAAGCTCTGGGTGACGTCCACAGGTTCACTGCTCGGTTCGTTGCGGCAGAGTTATGCCGTTAACGCCGTGGCTATTTCCGCTGCTGGCTCGTGGCTGGCGTCGGCAGGCGACGATGGCACGGTAAGATTGTGGGAAGCCGGCACCGGGCAGCTGCACAGCGCCTTGAGCGGCCTGAGCTATGCGGTCTATGCGGTGGCGTTTTCGCCGGATGGCAAGCTTGTCGCCGCCGCCGGCAAGGACAGAATGGTGTACGTGTGGGATGTGAATAGCGGAAAACGGCTGCAAATACTTGAAGGACACGCCGGCGATATTTATGCGCTCGCGTTTTCTCCTAATGGAAAATTGATTGCCTCCGCCGGCGTCGACAGGACGCTGCTCGTCTGGAACGTGGCGAATGGTACGGAGACCATGAAGATGGCGGGCCACAAGGACAAGGTGCTGGCGCTGGCCTGGTCGCCGAACGGAAAATGGCTGGCTTCCGGCGACTCCGGTGAAACGATACGCCTGTGGGATACGACGACCGGCACGCTGGCGCGGATACTGAATAATAATCCCGCCGTTCTCGCGCTGGCCTGGTCGCCGGACAGCCGCTGGCTGGCCGCCGGGCTGGCTGACAAAACCATCGGGATATTCGACGCCGGTAACGGTTCCGTCGTGCAGACGCTCGTGGGACATCAGGATTGGGTGCAGTCGGTGGCGTTTTCGCCGGATGGCACAAGACTTGTCTCCGGGGGTCGCGACAAAACTGTCCGAATCTGGAAGGGAAAATAAATTTCACTTGAACGCGACCGCCAGGCTGCGCTGAAAACAACTTTTTATTACGCTGTTATTTTTTTTCGGGCAGGAACAATACCGGATCGACCCGGCTATTGTTAAGGCTCACGGTCCAGTGCAGGTGCGGACCGGTGACGCGTCCGGACATGCCCACCTCGCCGATTTTCTGACCCTGGGTCACCCGTGTACCGCGCTCGACCGCAATACGGCTCAAGTGGTTGAACATACTGATGAGTCCCTGGCCATGGTCGAGAAAAACGGTTTTGCCGTTGAAAAAATATTCTCCAGTCAGAATGACGGTCCCCGCCAAAGGCGCCATGACCGGCGCACCGACGGGCGCGGCGATATCGATGCCGCTGTGCGGCTGACGTGGTTCATTGTTGAAGAAGCGCCGCAACCCGAAGACACTGCTCACCGACCCGTGCACCGGCAGGAGGCATCGCAGCGAGGGCAGCGCTTCATCGGTCCAGACGGAAAACGCCTGCTGGATGATCGCCTGTTCGCGGGTAATGCGCGCGAGATCTTCTTCCGTCGGTTCCACCATGCGTTTGTTCTTGAGCGTGAGGCGCTGTACGGCGTATTCCTTGGACTGTACGGTAAACGGATAATCCCGCGCCTTGCCCTGACTGTCGCGGATCGTAACCGTTTGCGGGCCCGGCTCGAGCGTGAGTGGCAGTCCCACCACGGCTTGCCACTGGCCGTCGTGGCGCATCACCATGACGCGTTGATCGGCAAAATGCACCACCGGCGCCGGCTCGGTGTCCGGCACCAACGGCAAAATCGCGATGCCACCCGGCACCGGGCTCGCATGCGGCAGTTCCTGCGCGGTCGCGACCGTGCCGATCAGCAGCCCTAACAGTGTCCACATTTTATTGCCCACGGGTTTTTTCAACCAGACAATCCAGATAGCCATGTGCCAGACGGGCCTGAACTCGTTCGCCCGCCTGGACCGCTGCCGCCTCGGTAACGATCGCGCCGGTGGCCGATTTTTGCACAATGGCAAACCCCCGCTCCAGCGTGGCGAGCGGGCTCAGCGCATGCAGGCCCTGCATGACCTGCTGCAGGCGGGCGTCGGCGCGTTCGATGCGCCGCTTCATGGCGGCCGCCAGGCGGGTATAAAAATGACGGTTGTCGAGCGCCGCCGCGCGCAATCGCGGCAGCGGCGAGTGTTGAAGCAATGCTGCTGTCATGGTCTGCCATTGCGAACGCGCCTGGCGCAGGCGCGTGATCTGTGCCAGAGGCAGGCGCTGGGAGAGCGAAGTGAGCCGCTGTTGCAGCAGTGCCAGACGGCTACGCGGATGCACCAAACGCGCGCCCAGCCAGTCAAGGTGCTGGCTGTGGTTGCGCAGGCGGCCGCGCATGGCGGTGGTCAAGCGGTTCGCGACGCGCGCAAAATGCGTCAGCCATTCGTGCTGGTCCGGGCTCAGCATTTCGGCGGCCGCGGTCGGTGTCGGCGCGCGCGCATCCGCGGACATGTCGGCGATGGTGAAATCGGTTTCGTGTCCCACGCCGCTGACGATTGGGACAGGACAGGCATAAATGGCGCGCGCCACGATCTCCTCGTTGAATGGCCATAGATCCTCGAGCGAACCGCCACCGCGCGCGAGGATCAGCGCATCGCAGTCGTTTCGCTCGCCGGCCAGCCGGATCGCCGCGGCGATTTTCTCCGCCGCGCCCTCGCCCTGCACCGGCACCGGAAACACCAGTACGGCGATCGCCGGGAAGCGCCGCTTCAGCGTCGTCAGGATATCGTGCAGCACCGCACCGGAAGGGGAAGTGATGATGCCGATGCGTCGCGGTAGCCGGGGCAGCGGCAACTTGTGCGCGGTCTCGAAGAGACCATCCTTGGCGAGTCTCTGTTTGAGCGCATCGAAAGCGCGCCGCAAGGCACCTTCTCCGGCCTCTTCGAGGTATTCGACGATGACTTGAAAGTCGCCGCGACCCTCGTACAGGCTCACGCGCGCGCGCAGCAGCACGTGCAACCCGTCCTTGAGCGTGATGCCGGCCAGGCGTTGATGTTGTCGAAAGAAGGCGCAACGCACCTGCGCCTGAGGGTCCTTGAGCGAGAAGTACACATGGCCCGACGCCGGACGCGAGAGATTGGATATCTCACCCTCGATCCAGATCGGCGGGAAGCTCCCTTCGAGCAGGGATTTGGCCTCGCGATTCAGGCGCGAGACCGTGTAGATATCACGCAGTGTCGTAACGGCGGGAGAGGGTTGCACCATACAGGAAACATAACCCCATTTGGGTGAATAAAGAAAGCCGGGCAGCGCCAGGCTTTCTTGCTCGGCTCAACCCTCGTCTGGTTTACTTGTAACTGATCACCGGCTTGGCGTTGTCTCTTGCCTGTTGCTGGGCCATCTGCGCCTGCTTCATGGCCTTTTGTGCTAGTTTCATGGCCGTGTCGAATTCGGTTTTCGCGGTTGCCCGGTCGCCGTTTTGCACCGCCTTGTCAGACGCGGCCTTGGCTTCCTTCGAGTCCGTCAGGAATTTCTCGGTATCGCGCCACAGAAAACCGGTCTTGTCGGCGAGTTTGATTTCATTCTCCGTCTGAGCGACGAGTTTGTTGTATTCCTCATTTTTTGCTGACCAGCCTTCCCACCAATTATCCCACCAAGCGCAACCTGTTACCGTCAGGACAAGGGATAGAGAGCACAATATAAGGGTTTTTTTCATTCTAATTCCTCCTGAGCCTGCGTGTGGTAATGAATGACTTCAAGGTAAAACACAAAGCGAGCCGCGTCAACGGTAAGACCGGCCTGTTAGCCATTAGCCGTTATGTGGCAGGGAATATCTGGCGGGGTCCGTACGTCACGCCAGTTTACGAAAGCGTATCGGATTACGTATAATACGCCATGCGAATTGTTCAGGAAGGCCTCACCTTTGACGATGTCCTGCTGCTCCCTGCGCATTCGACCGTCCTGCCCAAGGACGTGGACCTGAAAACCTCCCTTACGCGCACCATCAGCCTCAATATCCCGCTGCTGTCGGCCGCCATGGACACGGTCACGGAGGCGCGCGCCGCCATCTGCCTGGCCCAGGAAGGGGGTCTCGGCATCGTCCACAAGAACCTGACGCCCGAGCGCCAGGCGGATGAAGTACGCCGGGTGAAGAAATTCGAAGCCGGCATCATCAGCAACCCGATCACGGTGACGCCCGATACCACCATTCGCAAGGTGCTGGAACTCACGCGCGCGCAGCATATCTCCGGCGTGCCGGTGACCCAGGGCGACAAGCTCGTAGGCATCGTCACCAGCCGCGATCTGCGGTTCGAGACCCGCTACGAGGAACCGGTGTCGCGCATCATGACGCCCCAGGAAAAACTGGTGACGGTCAAGGAAGGCGCTTCGCGCGACGAGATACTCAAGCTGCTGCACCAGCACCGTATTGAAAAAATCCTCGTGGTGGATGACAAGTTCGGTTTGAAAGGCCTTATTACCGTCAAAGACATCCAGAAGTCGACCGAATACCCGCGCTCGGCCAAGGATCGCAAAGGCCGTCTGCTCGCCGGCGCCGCGGTCGGCGTGGGCCAGGGCACGGAAGAGCGCGTCGAGCGCCTGGTCGAGGCCGAGGTGGACGTGATCATCGTGGACACGGCGCATGGCCATTCCCAGGGCGTGCTCGATCGCGTGCGTTGGATCAAGAAGCATTATCCCGACATGCAGGTGATTGGCGGCAACATCGCCACGGGCGAGGCGGCGAAATCACTGCGCGATGCCGGCGCCGATGGCGTAAAAGTCGGCATCGGGCCAGGATCGATTTGCACCACGCGCATGGTGGCCGGGGTCGGCGTGCCGCAGCTCACCGCGATCGCCAATGTCGCGGAAGCGATGAAAGGATCGAATATTCCGGTGATTGCCGACGGCGGCATCCGTTATTCCGGCGATATCGCCAAGGCCCTGGCCGCCGGCGCGCACACGATCATGATCGGCAGCTTGCTGGCCGGCACCGACGAAGCGCCCGGACAGGTGGAGATCTACCAGGGCCGTTCGTACAAATCCTATCGCGGCATGGGATCGCTCGGTGCCATGGGCGAAGGCTCGAGCGACCGTTATTTCCAGGAAGGCGCCAAGGGCGACAAACTGGTGCCGGAAGGCGTCGAAGGCCGCGTGCCCTACAAGGGGCCGATGATCAACATCATTCATCAGCTCATGGGCGGCCTGCGCTCCAGCATGGGCTATACCGGCAGCGTCAATATCGAAGCGATGCGTACCAAGACACAGTTCGTGCGCATCACCAATGCCGGCATCCGCGAGTCACACGTGCACGACGTGATGGTGACCAAGGAAGCGCCGAACTACCAGCGGGAATGATTCGCAACCGCTGATTTCCCTGGCGCTCCTGGCGGTAAAAAATATTTAGTGCCATGACCGATCCGCATTTACAGAAAATCCTGATCCTCGATTTCGGCTCGCAGTACACGCAGCTGATCGCGCGCCGTGTGCGCGAGGCCGGAGTGTATTGCGAGCTGTATTCCTATGACACGCCGGTCGAGGAAATCCGGAAATTCGCTCCGCGCGGCATCATTCTTTCCGGTGGCCCGGAATCGGTGACGCTGGACGAGACCCCGCGCGCACCCAGGGAGATTTTCGACATGAAGGTCCCCGTCCTCGGCATCTGTTACGGTCAGCAGACCATGGCGGCGCAGTTGGGCGGCACGGTCGAGGCCGGCGACAAGCGCGAGTTCGGTTACGCGCGGGTGCGCATGCACAGCCACTCGAAACTGTTTCGCGACCTGCGCGACGAGAAGGAAGAAACCGGCGCGGAATGGTTGCACGTATGGATGAGCCACGGCGACCGTGTCACCAAACTGCCTTCGGGCTTCAAGGTGATTGCGGAAACCGCCGCCGCGCCCTTTGCCGGTATCGCCGACGAGACGCGCGGATACTATGGCATCCAGTTCCATCCGGAGGTGACGCATACCACCCAGGGACGCTCGATACTGCAACGTTTTGTGCATGACATCTGCGGTTGCGGTTCGCTGTGGACGCCGGGCAACATCATCGAAAGCATGATCCAGTCGGTGCGCGCCCAGGTCGGGCAGGACGAAGTCGTGCTCGGATTGTCCGGCGGCGTGGACTCCTCCGTGGTCGCGGCACTGTTGCACCGCGCCATCGGCAAGCAGCTCACTTGCATATTCGTCGACAACGGCCTGCTGCGCCTGAACGAGGGTGACCAGGTGATGGAGACTTTCGCCCGACACATGGGCGTGAAGGTCATCCGGGTGGACGCCGAGAACCGTTTTCTCTCCGCGCTCAAGGGCGTGGCCGATCCGGAGAAGAAGCGCAAGATTATCGGCGGCATCTTCATCGAGGTTTTCGAGGAGCAGGCAGCCAAGATCAACAACGCCCGGTGGCTGGCGCAGGGCACGATCTACCCGGACGTGATCGAATCCGCCGCGGCCAAGACCAGGAAGGCGCACGTGATCAAGTCGCACCACAACGTCGGCGGGCTGCCGGAGAAGATGAACATCAAGCTGCTCGAGCCGCTGCGCGAGCTGTTCAAGGACGAGGTGCGCCGCATCGGTGAGGAACTGGGTCTGCCGCATCAGATGATCTACCGCCATCCATTCCCCGGCCCGGGTCTGGGCGTGCGCATCCTGGGCGAGGTGAAGAAGGAATACGCCGATCTGCTGCGCAAGGCGGACGCGATCTATCTGGAAGAGCTGTACCGCCACAATCTTTACGACAAGATCAGCCAGGCGTTCGCGGTGTTCCTGCCGGTGAAGTCGGTCGCCGTGCTGGGCGACGCCCGCGCCTACGATTACGTGATTGCGCTGCGTGCGGTCGAGACGGTGGATTTCATGACTGCCAACTGGGCGCAGATTCCCTATGAAGTCCTGGGCATCATCTCCAACCGCATCATCAACGAAGTGCGCGGCATCTCGCGCGTGGTCTACGACATCTCCGGCAAGCCGCCGGCGACCATCGAATGGGAGTGATGACATCGGAGGCGCGCGACGCGGCGTACATGCATCGTGCGCTCGAACTGGCCCGCCACGCCGAGGAAGCGGGTGAGGTGCCGGTGGGCGCACTGGTGGTGCTGAACGACGAGATCATCGGCGAAGGCTGGAACCAGCCTATCGTCGCGCACGATCCCACCGCGCATGCCGAAATCGTGGCGTTGCGCGCCGCGGCGACGCGCATGAAAAATTACCGTCTCTCCGACGCCGTGCTCTACGTAACACTCGAACCCTGTGCCATGTGCGCCGGCGCCATGGTGCACGCGCGCATGGCGCGCGTCGTGTACGGCGCGGCCGACCCGAAGTCCGGCGCGGCCGGGAGCGTATTCAATATGCTGGAATCCTCCGCTCTAAATCATCGCGCACAAGTCACCCGCGACGTGCTCGCGGGGGAATGCGGCGAGATGTTGCGGAAATTTTTCGCTGCACGGCGCTGAGGAATGTAGGTTGGGCTGAGCGATAGCGAAACCCAACAATTAGTCGGCGATGTTGTTGGGGTTCGCTTCTCTCACCCCAACCTACGAACTGCGGAAGTTTTTCGAAGCACGGCGGTAGCCCCCCTCACCCCTTGCCCTCTCCCGCGAAGGGGAGAGGGGGAGTCGGAAGTGTTTCATTTTAAATTGCCGGCGCCTTGATCCCGAAAGCCTCGGGCCTTTTCTTGGCTTTTTCCTCTTCGTCGGTCTTTACCAGCACGTCATAATAAGTACGCACGGCATTGACGAAGATGACCGGCTCCAGCCCGCGGGCATAGCCGTTTTTGGTTTTGGGGTACCAGGCTTCGTCGGCGAGCAGCGGCAGGGAGTTTTTAACGTCGTTCCACTTGTTCGGATCGCGGCCGTGCTTCTGGGTGATGATGCGCGCGTCTTCCAGGTGATTGATGCCGATGTTATACGCCGCGAGCGCCATCCACGTCCGGTCGGGTTCGGTGATGCCGGGCGGCATGCGCTCGATCAGGCCTTGGAGATAGTGGGCACCGCCGCCGATGCTTTGCGTGGCATCCAGGCGGTCCGCAATCCCGAGCTGGTCGGCGGTTTCCTCCGTCAGCATCATCATGCCGCGCACGCCGGTCGGTGAGGTCGCTGTCGGATCCCAGTAGGACTCCTGATAACCGAGGGCGGCGAGCAACCGCCAGTCGAGGCTGTACTGCTTGGCCGCCTTTTCGAACAGGAGTTGATATTGCGCGAGGCGGCTGCGTACGCGCACCTTGAACACGCTCAGGTTGACGAAGTTCGAGTGGCTGGCGGGGCCGTAATAACGGTCGATCAGTTGCGCCAGTTCCCCTGTAGAGCGGCTTTTTTCCAGAAACTTCACGGCGGCGTCATACAGACTCTGGTCCTCGCCCAAGGCGAAGGCCCAAGCCAGAGGCTCCGGTTTCTGCAGACTGAAGGCGACTTGAATCTCGGGGAAATATTGCCGGTTGATCGCGACGATGTTCGAATCGGCAATGCTGATTTCGAGCAGCCCTTCCCATACGACCTGCATCAATTCCTCGGTTTCCTTGTCCACCTCGGTCCATTTCAGTTCCGGATATTGCTGCTTGAGTTCGTTCAGGCGTTCGGCATAGCTGGTGCCGGCCTGCACCTCGATCTGCCGGCCGATCAATTCCTCGGCGCTGGCGGGCCGGTCGGTCCCCAACCGGTAAATCACCTGCTGGCGGATTTCCTGATAGGGCGGGCCGAACCGGACCAGTTTGCTCCGCGCCTCCGTCACCGTGATCCCCGCCGCCGCCAGGTCGGCATCGCCCTTGAGCAGCCGCGGGATGATGTCGTTGAATTTTTCAGCGACCACGAAACGCGGTTTCACGCCGAGATAGTTCGCGAAGCTTTTCACCAGATCGTATTCGAATCCGGCCGGTCCTTCCGGCGTCTCGTAATAGGTGGTGGGGCTGGTGCGCGTCAACACCACCAGTTCACCCGCGGATTTGACGTCCCGCAGCTTGTTCTTCTCGAAAAAGGAGCAGGACAGGAGCTGTGGGAAAACCAGCAAAATCAGCAGGGCAGGACGGCAGATTCGGAGCGCGGCGTGAAATATCCCGGTTGGCTGGTCAGTCCCGATACGATCCATAGATCTAAACCTAGTGCAGCGCCGGGCGCTTGTCACGCGTCTCCTGCATGGCCGAAACAGTGTGTATAGGTATAGATGTCGCCCTACTTCGTTCGTCTGGATATAATGATAGTTGCCGCCGGAGAGGTACCGAAGCGGTCACAACGGCGCTGACTCGAAATCAGATGGGCGGAAACGCCACGGGGGTTCGAATCCCTCCCTCTCCGCCATTACTCAAGCCGGGGGTTGTTACCCCCGGCTTGAGTAATGGCAAAGTGCGAAAGGTATTCGAACCCTTTAGGGTTCGGAATCCTGACGTGCATGGATGCACAAATGTCGCGAGAGCACAGGGATGTGCGGAGCGACCTCCCTCTCCGCCATACATTTATCCGTACCCGCCTTCCCTGGCGCAACGCTTCTGTCTTCGATCTGCCCCAGCCCGCACATCCGTGTGCGGGCGTTCGCCGGGGCCAAGGTGAGGCGGAGCTGTCGCCGATGCACTTAACGTGCATCGGCGCCGCCGAACGGGCGCAGCGAGTTTGGTTGCGCCCTGGGCCGCAAGTTAAGTGTCTTCGCCTGTTTCCGGCTCACCCCTCCCTCTCCGCCATTTCCTCCCTCCGTACCGGGGATGTTCTACTATTAAGAATATCCTCACAAAAAATGCTCACCACTGAATGGATACGGACATCCTCAAAACCCTGGTCCCCATCAATTCGCTGACGCCTGATAATTTCAGGGAACTGGCGGCCGAGGCCGTCATCGAGAATATGACTGCCGGGAGCCAGCTGTTCAAGCAAGGCGACCGCGACATTCATTCCGTGTTTCTGTTGTCAGGAGAAGTCGCGCTGACTTCAACCGACAGCGCCGAGAGTCGCCATGTGGTTGCCGGTACCGATGATGCACGCTATGCGCTCGCCCAGCTCAAGCCGCGCCAATACACCGGCACCGCCAAGACAGCGGTTACCGTCGCGTGGGTGGACAGCGCCCTGCTGGACCGTTTGCTCACTTGGGACCAGACGACCGGTTATGAGGTCACTGAATATGACGGTAGTCAGGACCCCGAATGGATGATACGCATGCTGCGCAGCGAAACATTCCAGAAACTGCCGCCTTCCAATATCAACGCCCTGTTTGCCCGCTTTGAGCCAGTCGAGGTCAAGGCAAATCAGGTCATCATCCGGCAGGGCGATCCGGGCGACTTTTACTACATCATTAAAACCGGCAAAGCCAACGTGTCACGCAAGGCGGAGAAAGGCGGCAAGGTTGCTGTCGTCGGACAACTGGGCGATGGCGACGGTTTCGGTGAAGAAGCGTTGCTGTCCGGCGCGCCACGCAATGCCACGGTGGTGATGGCGGTGGAGGGCGTGCTCATGCGCCTTGGCCGGAAAGATTTCGATGAACTGATGCGCGAGCCGCTGGTGCAGTGGGTGACACTGGATCAGGCCAGAGCCTTGGCGCAGAAGGGAGCCGGGTTGCTCGACGTGCGTACCGAAGATGAGTTTCGCAACGGCACCGTCAAGGGCAGCATCAACCTGCCGCTGTATCTGCTGCGGCGCAAGGCCCGGGAGCTTGATTCAAAGCGCCACTATGTCGTCTTTTGCCAGACCGGCAGTCGCAGCTGCGCGGCAGCGTTCCTGCTGAGCCAGCGAGGATTCGAGGTCTCGGTCCTGCGCGGTGGTTTGGGCGGACTTTCCCGCGCTGCCTGATTACTTTATTGCGGAGAACCGGCCGGTAGTTTACCCTTGCGTCCCGTTTTGGCGCGAGGCGCCATGCGTTATCCCGGAATAGAGTTTCCGGAGAGGTGTCCGAGCGGTTTAAGGAGCACGCCTGGAAAGTGTGTGTGCGTCAAAAACGCACCGAGGGTTCGAATCCCTCCCTCTCCGCCAATCCGTCGGTAGCAAACGGCCCTTTCTCCGCCAACCGGAGAAAGGGCCGCTTTTTCCCGCAGTGTTACGTTATTACTCACCTAAGCATGTCCGATACCGGACCGCTATGAGCCTGAAATCGGTGTAGAAAACGAGTTTTTTCTCTGACTCGCAATTTCGAGGTTCGGTTTGCCTGTTCCTGGAGAATTACTATATGGAGTTAGAATTCCCGCCCGTCCCGTCTATGCTGCTTCCTTGGTGATCGCGCGTAGTCAATCGCACTAGATGCTCATTTTCATCATCTAGTCCGCGCGCGCATTCCAATTTTTTTCTTTACGCTATACGGTCGGATTCTAGGCGGCTGGTTACTCGATCCAATTGATCAGACAGAAAATTCCAATGACCGTGGTTTTCCTCTCGTCGGACTCTGACACGATAGGGACTCGGTTGCGACGTGCCCGTTGCGCCTCGCGAACGCATTGGCGCTGCCTTCGGATATTCGCGCTGGATCTCGATCGCGCAATATGTCGATGCACTATTTTTTGACGTAACGAGCCGATGATCCCGATATCGTCTGGCTGACAAGAACCATAAGCGATGGAGCCAACGCAATGCCTACAGACATAGCAGAATCTCGTCGTCTTAACTTGTTCGCCAGGGCTCTTCTACGGCCCCTGTATGGCCCCTGGGTCATACAAAACGCCAGTCATTTTTGAGGCCATGGCCCCTACTGGGGCCATGCAGGGGACTTTGCCATACTGGCGTCATCTTGGCATGAATGCTGCTTGGCGACGGATTGAGTAGATGACGTTTTTTGGCGTCTCTGTTGAATATCGCGCAGACGGAGAATGCGCACATAGGGGCAAATAATTGATCGCCTCGGACGATCGAATCCGGCATTTCAATCCAAGATTTGCCGTAAGGGGCAAATAGCAGCGGTGGGTTAGTGATTTTGATGGGGAATACAAGCGCGGTATGGTTTCAGCCATGGCGAAGAAAAATTCGAAGCATCCTGCAGATGAGTACACCTTCCTTGCGATCCGGGTGGAACGGTATAACGCGAGCGCCGAGGCCTCGCTCAATCTCGACCTGAAGATGAGCCGCCCACTCTTCGCGCGGGACGATCACCTCGTCTACACTTTCGCGTCCACGCTTAAGATCAGCGGCGTGTCCACTTATCCGGAAAGCCGGGCCGGCGAGCGCTACGAAGTGACGGTGCGGGGAGAAGCGATCCATGCCGGTGACTTCAACCTCACCTTGCGCGACGTTCAGAAGCGCGACGCGCACGGCGTTCCCGTCTACCGTACCTATCGGGGCGAGCGTTTGCCGATCTACCAACCTCCACCTGGAATCGCCTTCATCGAGCGGCGCCGGGGCGAGGCGATCTGGGATCTCGGGGTTTTCGTCGCGCCCCGGCTCGTCAGCGACATGCTGGTGCTGCTGGCCCAACCACACCGGCCGCTGTTCCTGTCCCTCCACGAAAAGAAGTTGGGCCGCCAACGCTGGATCGAGAGCATCGGCCTTCAGACCACCGATCCGGCCGAGGAATGAAGATCCTCTGTACGACAAGCGAAGCGGCGGTACGGATCAGCTATCTCTCAACAGAACCGTGCAGGGTTAGATACTTTAACCGCGGGTGGAGCCAATGCGCTAGCATACACGGTCATCTGACAACGCCGACCATCACGTTTCGTCTCCATCCTTGATTGGCTGGGGAGTGG